>DLSX01000120.1 GCA_002500765.1 Neorhizobium sp. UBA7851 | reverse complement strand
TCATCGCGGCAAGCCCCGCTTCGCCGGCGAAGAACTCCGCCTCGGATGGCGGACGATAGGGCGGCGCAGCCCCCTGCATGGCGGACAGTGCCGAGAGAACGGCATCCAGGGTCGGCAGAACCCGGCTTTCCAGGCGACCGAGCGACGACAGCCCGTGACGCATCAGCTTGCGCTGCAGCGGCCGGACATCGTGCCGCCGAAGGCAGAGATAATGACACAGGTTCTCGAGGTAAGCCGCTTCGGCACCACCGCCGGTGAGGCTTTCGAACAGCGATCGCCCTTCCCCGGCGACGCGGTCACGCAGGGTGCGCACTTCTGCAAGAAGCCCGGCGAGTTCGGCTGCGCCTTCATGCAAACCTACCGAGGCAACGCTATTGATGTCGTGCATATTCCGCTCTCCCCCCAAGACGATATCTGGGCCGTGACACAAGTCTGGCCTGCAAATATCACCCAGGCATGACGGGAGCGCGTTGAGCCGTATCAAAGCCTGCGACCGCGTATCGCATGATGGTTACGTGCGGCGAACGGTCATGCCTGGTTTGCGGGAACGGAGGGCGGTTGCCAGAAATATCGGCCTTAAAGCTGGCAATCGTCAGCCCCTACCCTATCCTGACGGCGATCGCGCAATATTTGACTGATTGTCACAAAATACGTTCACACTGCTGACAGCGCGATGCCTCTTGAGGGACGGACAATCCGATTGTCCATGATCCATATCATGAAACACGTCATCTAAATCGATTAGCATCGGAGATGAGGAAAAAAGAGGAGTTTTCAATGCAGCAACATATCGTCCCAAAGGACACTACATTTTCCCAGGCAGAATATTTCGATCCCACCCGCCCGCGCACCGAACTTTCGCAGGCGGAGATGACGCTGATGGACCGGTATTGGCGGGCAGCCAATTATCTTTCGGTCGGACAGATCTATCTTCTCGAAAACCCGCTCCTGCGTGAGCCACTTCAGCCGCTGCACATCAAACCGCGACTCCTCGGCCACTGGGGTACGACCCCCGGCCTCAATTTCATCTATACGCATCTCAACCGAGTGATCAAAAACCGCGACCTCGACGTCATCTATATATGCGGGCCGGGCCATGGCGGACCGGGCATGGTCGCCAATACCTGGATGGAAGGCATCTACAGCGAAGTTTATCCGGACATTCCGGAAAACGAAGAGGGCATGCACAAGCTGTTCCGGCAGTTCTCCTTCCCCGGCGGCGTGCCGAGCCATGTGGCGCCCGAAACCCCCGGTTCCATTCATGAAGGCGGCGAACTGGGTTATGCGCTGGTGCATGCATTCGGGGCAGCCTTCGACAATCCCGACCTGATCGTTGCCTGCGTTGTCGGCGACGGCGAGGCGGAAACGGGACCGCTGGCTGCCAGCTGGCAGTCCAACAAGTTCCTGAACCCGGTGCGTGACGGCGCGGTGCTGCCGATCCTGCATCTCAACGGCTACAAGATCGCCAATCCGACGGTGCTTTCGCGCATTCCGCATGAGGACCTGAGAAGACTGTTCGAGGGCCACGGCTATGCGCCGATCTTCGTCGAAGGACATGAGCCGGAAGCGATGCACCGGCTGATGGCGGATGCGATGGACCTGGCAACCGACATGATCCGTGCGATCCAGGAAAAAGCCCGCTCCGGCGCGCCCTCCACCGAAGCGCCGCGCTGGCCGATGATCATCCTTCGCAGCCCGAAGGGCTGGACCGGCCCGAAGGAAGTCGACGGCAAGAAGGTCGAGGATTTCTGGCGGGCGCACCAGGTTCCGGTTGCCACCTGCCGCGAAAACGACAGCCACCGCAAGGTTCTCGAAGACTGGATGCGGAGCTACAATCCCGAAGATCTGTTCGAGGCCGATGGAAGCCTGAAGCCGGAATTGAAGGCCCTTGCACCGACCGGCGATCGCCGCATGGGCGCAAATCCGCATACCAATGGCGGCATATTGCGCAAGGACCTGAAATGCCCGCCGATTTCCGACTATGCCGTGGATGTGACGGTGCCGGGCGAGAAAATCGTCCAGACGACAGAAGTGCTCGGCAAATACCTGCGCGACGTGATGAAGCTCAACGACGCGGAAAAGAATTTCCGGGTCTTCGGGCCGGACGAAACGGATTCCAACCGCCTTGGCCCGGTCTTCGAAGCCACCGACCGGGTGTGGATGGAAAAGATCGAGCCCTATGACGTACATCTTTCGCCCGACGGGCGGGTGATGGAAGTGCTTTCGGAACACCTATGCCAGGGCTGGCTGGAAGGTTATCTGCTCACCGGCCGTCACGGCTTCTTCTCCTGCTACGAAGCCTTCATCCACATCATCGACAGTATGTTCAACCAGCATGCCAAGTGGCTGAAGGTGACGCGTCATCTGGAGTGGAGAAAGCCGATCAGCTCGCTCAACTACCTCTTGACCTCACATGTATGGCGGCAGGACCATAACGGCTTTTCGCATCAGGATCCCGGCTTCCTCGACCATGTTGCCAACAAGAAGGCGGACGTGGTGCGCATCTATCTGCCGCCGGATGCCAATACGCTTCTGTGGGTTGCCGACCATTGCCTTAATACCTGGGACCGCATCAACGTCATCGTGGCCGGCAAGCAGCCGGAACCGCAATGGCTTTCGATCGAGGATGCGACCAGGCATTGCGAGGCCGGCATCGGCGTCTGGGACTGGGCCAGCAACGAGGATGATTCCATCGCACCGGATGTCGTGATGGCCTGCGCCGGCGACGTGCCGACAATGGAGACGCTGGCTGCCGTGATGATCCTGCGCGAGGCGATACCGGAACTGAAGATCCGCGTCGTCAACGTCGTCGACCTGATGACGCTGCAGGCGAAGGAAGAGCATTCGCATGGCCTGACGGACGAGGATTTCGACAAGCTGTTCACCACCGAACGGCCGGTCATCTTCGCCTATCACGGTTATCCTTACCTCATCCACCGGCTGACCTATAAGCGCAACAACCATCGCAACATGCATGTGCGCGGCTTCGTCGAGGAAGGCACGACCACGACGCCTTTCGACATGACGGTGCTCAACCAGCTCGACCGCTACCATCTGGCGCTCGAAGCCATCGAACGGGTGCCGGAACTGAAGGAAAAGGTTCCGCATGTGATCGAGATGCTGAACGGCAAGCTTGCCCTGCATAATGCCCATGTCCGCGAATACGGCGAAGACATGCCGGAGATCCGCGACTGGAAATGGTCGGGTCTTACCGCCTGATCATCCGCCAGCCGCACGGGATCATCTCCCGCCAGCATGCCGAACGAGAATGGGCCGCCAGCCAGGCGGCCCATTTTTTTGTGCCTGCGGGATGGACCGATCGACGGCAGGAATGGACAAGAAAATGTTGAATCGAATTTTATGAGCGTCAGTCAGATTCAGGTCATTACGCCGCAGCGATGCACACCCCACCGTAAGCGCTTTGTTAGCAAAACTGTCACAAACCTCATCGGGCACGCGCACAACACAAGAATGCACGGCATATCCAAGGACCCAGTTATGTTTGCACGAATTAAGATAAAAACACTTTTACCAATGCTATTCGGCCTCGTCGTCACGCTCGGAATTGCACAGGGCGCATTTTCCATCCTCGCGGTCAATTCTCTCCAGGCGCAGGTCGACACAGTGGGGGAACGCGTTTCGCGGGCAACCCAGATGGGTGAAATGGAACGCCTTTTCGGCGATGTCCGCCGTAATGTGGCGCTGTTGCTCAGCACCTCGACAAAGGAAGAACGCGCCAGCGCGCTTGCCGTACTGAAAGCGGCCTATGCCGCACGCAACAAGGCATTCGAAGCCTATGGCGCCAGCCTGACGACAGACACGATGCGCGCCAAATATCAGGCAACGGAGGCCGCAATCGATACCTATGAAGCGGCAGGCGGACGTCTGGTTACGCTGATGGGCGAAGGCGACATGGCCGCAGCCAAGAAACATGTGCAGCAGATGACGGTTCTTGGCGGAGAAGCCGTCAAGCTGTTTGCCGAAATGGTCAGCCTGAACAAGGCCGTCGGCGACACGGCGGTCAACGAGGCAAAGGCCACGGCCAGTTCTTCATTGGTGACAACGGTTATCCTGGTCATCATCGTCGGCGTGGTCGGCGGGATCGCCGCCCTGCTCGGCTTCCGCTGGATCGCACGGCCGATCTCCAACATCACCCTGTCGATGAACGAACTGGCGGCCGGCAATAGCGAGCAGCAGATTCCACATCGCGACCGGAAGGACGAGATCGGCGATATGGCAGCCGCCGTATCCGTATTCCGCGACAATGCGATCGAACGCGAACGGCTGGAGCAGGAGGTGGAAGCCACTGGCAGGCTTTCCGAACAGGAACGGTTGATCCGTGAAGAGCAGAAAGCGAAGGAAGCTGCGCAGGTGAAGTTTGCGGTGGACAGCATTGCCCGCGGCCTGAACCATCTTGCGGAAGGAGACGTGACCCATCGCCTGGACACGCCATTTGCCGGTGAACTGGACAAGGTCCGGCTGAATTTCAACGAGTCCATCGCAAAGCTTCAGACCGTCCTGCGCTCCGTCGGCGACAATGCCAGTATGATCGATGCCGGTGCAAACGAGATCCGCTCGGCGACCGAGGATCTGTCGAGGCGGACGGAACAGCAGGCAGCTTCGGTGGAAGAGACTGCCGCCGCACTGGAGCAGGTGACCACGGCCGTCAAGGATTCAGCCATGCAGGCGGGCAAGGCGGGCGAACTGGTCGCCAAGGCTCGCGATGCCGCGGAACACTCGGGCGGTGTTGTGCGCCAGGCAGTTCAGGCAATGAATGAAATCGAGAAATCCTCGTCCGAGATCAGCAATATCATCGGCGTCATCGACGACATCGCCTTCCAGACCAACCTTCTGGCGCTGAATGCCGGTGTCGAAGCCGCACGCGCCGGGGATGCCGGCAAGGGCTTTGCGGTGGTTGCGCAGGAAGTGCGCGAACTCGCCCAGCGCTCGGCCAATGCCGCCAAGGAGATCAAGACATTGATCACCAAATCCGGCGAGCAGGTGCGCGACGGCGTGGAACTGGTTGGCGAAACGGGCAAGGCGCTCGAAGCGATCGCCCTGGAAGTGCGGGAAATCAACCGCAATGTCTCGGCGATCGCAGCCTCCACCCGCGAGCAATCCACCGGACTTTCGGAGATCAATTCCGCCGTCAACCAGATGGACCAGGGTACGCAGCAGAACGCTTCGATGGTGGAAGAGACCACCGCGGCGACCTACAGCCTGGCTTCGCAGGCTGCCGCCCTCACCTCCCTGCTTGGACAATTCAGGCTGGATACCGAAATGCCGGTTCGCCTCGTGAACGGTTCACAGGCGGACATGCACGCCGAGCCATCACCGGCACATGCACTCGGCCGGAGGCTTGTTTCGGCCTTTGGCTGAGGACAAACACCAAGCTTAAAAAACAACGCCGGGTCCCGAATGGCCCGGCGTTTTTATACCCGCGGCTCCCGCCGAGAGATTGTCGGCGGGAAAATCGCGCTCGACCGGTGTCTCAGCGCCCATCAGGCTTGAACGACATCGTGTGGCACAGATATCCGGGTTCAGGTATCAATTACGTCACGGTTTGAACAAATCGCAATTTTTGCAAGATCTGGTTGTGGGTTAACCAATCGTTAACCTTAATTTTGTCAGGTGCGAACAGATTTATTAACGTTATTCGCGCCGTTGCTGCCCAGCTTCCTGCTCTTTTGCGAGCCCCAATGACAAGCATATTGACGAACACAGCCAGCATGGCTGCGCTTCAAACCTTGCGCGCAGTCGGCGCCAACCTCGCATCCCAGCAGATGCAGGTGAGTTCGGGCCTGCGCGTCGGCGCGGCTGCGGACAATGTCGCCTACTGGTCGATATCGACGACAATGAAATCAGACCGGCTCGCAGTCTCTTCCGCAGACGACGCGATGGGCGTCGGGGTGGCAAAAGTCGATACGGCTTATGCGGCCATGAATTCGGTCATCGATATCCTGTCCGACTTCAAGGCCAAGCTCGTGACGGCGAAAGAAAGCAGCACCGATCTCGACAAGATCCAGTCCGACCTCGATCAGCTCAAGAAACAGGTCGTCTCGATCTCCGATGCGGCCAGCTTCAGCGGCCAGAACTGGCTGACCACCGATGTCGAAGATATTTACGATATGGACATCAACAGAACGACGGTGGTCTCCGGTTTCACGCGCGGGATCGATGGATCCGTATCCGTGAATACTGCGGACCATGTGCTGGCACAGACGTCGCTGTTCAACAGTACGGGTGGCGGCATTCTCCAGGCCGATCCGCGCGACCTGAAGACGATCGGCGGTATTCGCTTCGAATTCGGGGACGGCTTGCGGAGCAGCTACGCCCCACGCAACACGCTCGGCTCAGGTCCCAGCGATTTCAGGTTCGACTTTTCGGCGCCGGTCACATTCGCGGCAGGCGACAGCATCACATTCAACGTGACGGTCGACCAGGACAATCCGGCAGATGGCATATCGGCGCCCTACGACCCCGGCCAGACCACTCCGATCACCATCACTGCGGCAAAAATCAACACCGCGCTCGGCCGTACCGATGGAACCATCAACGACTACAAGGAATATGCTGCGGTTCTGACCAGTGTTCTTGCCGGTTCGGGCCTGTCGGCCACTACATACTGGCGGTACGAGCCGCCGGGACAGACGAATACTCGGGTCGACATCCCGGATATCGTCGGTATCGTTCGCGGCGGAATAGCGTCCAAGGACGGATCGTCGATGGCCATCTCCGGCCTCACCTTCAACGGGGTGGCTGATGTCGGGCAGATCGCCAACAGGGCAGTCTCATACGGCGTGCGCAGCTCCTCGATGACCCTGGATTTCCAGCCGTTCAAGGTTTACGACGACGTCGTGGTCAGCCTGCGGCTGAGAGTCGACCGGGCTTATGAGAGTTTTTCTTTCGACAAGGATTTCGTCAACACGACGCTTGGCAAGGAAACTGGAAAGGTCGAGACATCCGCCGAAATGGCGACGCTGCTCGACACGCTGTTCAACAGGAACGACGTCACGATCGCGGCAGCGGGCGCAGGCTCCGTCCTGGTGGAGACGGATCCCCTGGTCGACCGAAAATCAGGAGAAAAGAGCGGCATCGGGATCGACGGCATCAGCGTCAATATCGAACCGGTGCCGACCATGAACTTTCTCGACGTCGACGTTGCAGCCAATCCCGCGATGATCGACACATATGTCGGCTATATCGAGACCGTACTCGGCCGAAGCATAGACGGCGCGGCCTCGCTCGGCTCGCTGCAGATGCGGCTGGACATGCAATCGGATTTCGCCGGGAAAATGATGGACACGATCGACAGCGGCGTGGGCCGGCTGATCGATACGGACATGGAAGAGGCATCGGCGAAGCTCAGCGCTCTGCAGACACAGCAGCAGCTTGCCGTTCAGTCCCTGCAGATTTCCAACCAGGCTCCGGAAAGACTGCTGATACTGTTCAACTGAGCAGGTCGGGAGCAGCGGCACCCGGTTTGATGGCGGGACGGCGCATATCCTCGCGAGGATGCACGCTGCCTGGATGTTTTCCGGGCTTATTCTACGGTGACGGACACGACGCGAATGTTGCGGCAGCGTTTTGAAACCACAAACAGCGAATTCGGCGTCAGGAAAAGCAGAGGGAAAA
This sequence comes from Neorhizobium sp. UBA7851, assembly GCA_002500765.1. Taxonomy (GTDB): domain Bacteria; phylum Pseudomonadota; class Alphaproteobacteria; order Rhizobiales; family Rhizobiaceae; genus Neorhizobium. The sequence continues at coordinate 53,610 of DLSX01000120.1, read as the reverse complement.
TGTTTCCCCTCTCCCGGGAAGTCCTTGTGACATATAGACTTATCGGGAGAGGGGAATGGTACGGTTGAGTGGGGTCGAACCACCGACCTCAGGTGCCACAAACCTGCGCTCTAACCAACTGAGCTACAACCGCATAAATCGCCGAAGCGACGTTGACCGGTCACATACGGCCATCGCATGAAGATTGCAAGTCCTTTCAGGACGACAAATTCGATAGTTGCGATCAAGCCTGCCGCGAGGATGTGGACAAGATTGCCGCAGACCCTCATCGCGCGCCACTCACCGGGATTCGCTTCGAACGATCCAAGACCTTATTTTATCGCATGTCTTTTGCGCGGCACGCCTTGGACGATCAGGAGGGCTTGAAAGCGTCCATGACCTTTTCGGCAGCCTGCCTGCCGGGTTCGGATATATCACCCGCAACCTTTTGCGCCGCTTCCTGCATCACCTTCACCTGTTCGACGGTAAATTCCGCCTGCCGGCGCACGAAGGTCGTCTGCAATTCCATCACTTCGGCAAAGGATTTCGCGCCGATCAGCTGTTCCATATGGGAAAGCGACATTTCGGTATTGGTGCGGAGCGCGTCGATCGCCTTGAGGCCGAACTCCATCGAGCCTGCCTGGGCAGAATGTATTGTGGATTCAACCGTGCGGGTGGCTTCCTCCGCGGCCGTTTTCATCTTACCGTAGGCGTCACGGGAATGGCTCGTGCCTTGCTGCGCAAATTCGCGCCAGCTTTGCGTCAGCCTTGCCGGATCGAATGCCGAAAATGAGAAGATGTCGTCAGTATAAGCCACAATCTTTTCCTCCAAAAAGATCCGGTCCGGCGAAAAAACAGGCAACGCCGAACCTGTTCTGCCGTAAATATAGCCGATGCCATTGTGCATTGCAATATTTGCGGTGCAGCACAACCGACCGACGTTAACCCTGTTTGCGCGTTCCTGCTCTCTGATGTGGACCCCGCAAGGGGGTGGGGATATTAACAAGAGGTTAATTCCATGGCCTTATAGGCCGACACGTAATTTCACAGGCTTGCCCATGTCGGACGTGCAATACCCATTCATCGACGTCGCCGTACACGAACGTGTCCGCGAAGCCTTTGCCGCGGGTATGGCGGTCGTCCTGTTCTCGCCGGATCTGCGATCCGTCTCCTGGGCCAATGGCCGCGGTGCGGCGCTTTTCGGCTTCGGCTCGATCTATGATTTTCTTGACCAGGGTCTCGATCGCGGCGAACTCATGTTCCGCCAGGTGGAGCCGGTCGCCCGCTCGCTGCAATCCGTCGGCGACCGCCGCACATTTACCATTCGCATCGCTTCCGGCTTCCTTCGCGTGGCCGTGCAGGCGCGCTGCGAGATGATCCGCGTGCAGAACAAGCCCTGCATCCTGTTGTCCGTACCGGTCGACAACCAGCACCTGTCGCTGAAGGAATGCGCCGCCCGCCTGATCGAAGGGTTCGACGATCCCGAAACGCATATGGCCGTGCTCGATGCCGACGGGAACATCCTGGCTGCATCCGGGCAGTTTTCAGCCCTTGCCATCTCGATCCAGACGGGGCGGATGCTGGTATCGATGGTCGGTAACGACCGCCACCGGCTGATCAAGCGCCCGATCGCCACGTCGGGCGGATATCTGCCCGCCGCAATCGGTCAGGTCTCGGAGGAGCCGGCACTCAACCTGCTGTTCGTCGTCGGCGCCGCCAAGGTGCAGGGCGCTTCCATTGCTGCCTCGCATCCTGCCACACAGGCAGTGGAAAGCGCAGTTGCGGATGTCGTTTCAGCAGATGAAGCGGATGTCGTCGATGCGCCGGATTATGATGAGGCATTGAGCGCGGTCGCCGCGATCGAAGACAATCCCGATCTCGAGGAAGAAATCTCGCTCGAAGGCACGTCCGAACTCGAGGCCGGGGATGAGATTGCCGCCGACGCAGCAGCAGCTGCGGCTATGCCGTTCGAGCCGGAGGCCGAGACTGAGGCCGAGACTGAGGCTGAGGCTGAGGCTGAGGCTGAGCAGACAGACGAGATTGTGGCAGAATCAGAGATCGACGTTTCCGAGGTTGCGCAGGCTGAGGACGATATCACCGACGACGACGTGATCGAGCCGGAAACCGCTGAACCTGTCTTCGAAGCTTTAGAAGCAGACGAGAGCGAGTTTGCGGAGGTTCCTGTTGAGGCGCCACCCGAGGAGAGCGCCATCCTGCAGGACGTGACCGAGGAGGATGACGCCGCGACCGATAGGCAGGAGATTCCTGCCGAGCGGGACGGGTATCCTGCCGTTGAGCGTGACGACGAGACCGTCGAGGATCAAATCCTGATCGAAGATCAGGCCGCTCCGGCTGAGATTTTCACGCAAGTCGAGATGGACGAGCCGGAAGCAGCGGTCGCTTCGCCGAATACCGAAATCGATCGGGCACCGGCATTGGCATCGGAAGCCGTTTCCGCGCCCGTGCGGCGATCGGGCACTGTCCGCTTCGTCTGGAAGATCGATGAGAGCGGCCGGTTCAGCGAAGTTTCCAGGGAATTCGCCGAGGCTGTCGGGCCGCATGCCGCCGATATTTCCGGCATGGCCTTTGCCGATCTTGCCGCATTGTTCAATCTGGACCCGGAAGGCAAGATCGCCGAACTGCTCGGCCGACGCGACACCTGGTCGGGCAAGACGATCTGGTGGCCGGTGGAAGGCACTTCGAAAGTCGTACCGGTCGATCTGGCTGCGCTGCCGACCTATACGCGCGCACGCGAATTCGATGGCTTTCGCGGCTTCGGCATCGTGCGGATGGGCGACGCCGTCGAGGACCCGCATGCCGCCGGCCTTTCATTCGGCAAGACACAGGAAGATATCGTAGCGGAACCGGCGGCCACCGAAGCGGACGAGCCGGCGGTCGACGATGCTGTTTTTGTGGAGGACGTGGCGGAGCTGCCGGCAGACGATGAAACTGCCGAAAGCGATGTTGCGGCAACGGACGGCGTTTCGCAGGAAGATATCGAGGCGACCGGCGACGACGAAGTTGGCGACGACGGTGGCGATGAGCCGATCGATGAACGGGTCGCGGAAACCGGTTCTGCTGTGCATGACGATGCGCCGTCCGTGGACGGCGGTGATCGCCGCGAGGACATGCCAGATGATGATGCCGAGGTCGCGGAGGCAGAAGATCAGCCGAATGCTGCGGACTGGCCTGAAAGCGAGCCACCGGCGCTGACGCTGGCCGACAATCCCGGCAGGAGGCAATCCGACAAGGTTATCCAGCTGGAGGAGCGGCGGTCGAGCCTCAGCGCCGGCGAGCAGGCCAATTTCCGGGAAATAGCCCGTCGACTGGACCGGTTCGTGAAATCTACGGATCGCTCTCAGCCCGAGCGCGAAGAGATTTCCGGCGATCAAGACGCCAGCGTGGAAATGACCGCCTCCGTCGCCCCGGACGACAATATTGCTTCCCGCGGCAATGAATTCGATCGGAATGAAGATCTCGTTCCCGAAACAGATGACGTGGCGGTGCACTCCATGTCGGATGACGAGGACGAACCGCAGGAAGCAGACGAGGTACGGTCCGAAGCCTCCCTGCCCGCTCATGAGGAAGACGGGCTTGAGACGCCGCGTCCGGCAGAGGCCGATGATGCCGTGGTTTCGCTCTTCGATGACGGCAAAGTGGAAGCATCGGACGAGGTCTTCGATAATGCGGATGAAGACGAAGCTGATGAGCCGGCCGACGCGGCGGCTCTTGCCGCCATGCTGCCCGGCCGCGACCGCACCGGACTTTCGGAAGAGATCATCGACCAGATGCCGGTGGCGCTGCTAGTGCATGCCGGCGACGCGCTGATCCATGCGAATGGCGAATTCCTGAAACTGACCGGCTATTCCTCGCTCGAAGCGCTCGGCGATGTCGGTGGGCTGGATGCGCTGCTGCAACGGCAGGAACTGGAAGACAAAACCACCCATGCCGGCGGCATGGTGGTGGTGCGCGCCGACGACGTGATCGTGCCGGTGACCGCAAGGCTGCAGTCGATCCGCTTCAATGACACAACGGCCCTGATGCTGGCGCTGATGCCGGTAGCGGCCGAGGTGGAGGCCCCGGAAAGCACAAGCGCAGAGGTTCTGCCGCTTCGCCCGCTCCGCAGCGCCGACCAACTGGCTCGCCTGCAGGTCGAGGTGGAGGAGTTGCGCGCCATTCTCGAGACGGCGACGGATGGTGTCGTCATCATCGGATCGGACCGGGAAGTCCGGTCGATGAACCGGGCGGCAAGCGCGCTGTTCAATTTCGATGGCGACGAGATCAACGGCAAGCCGTTCGTCACCCTGTTTGCGCATGAAAGCCAGCGGGCGATCCTCGACTATCTTTCCGGGCTTTCCGGCCACGGCGTGGCGAGCGTCTTGAATGACGGTCGCGAAGTGATCGGCCGGGAAGCATCCGGTGGCTTCATTCCGCTGTTCATGACCATCGGCCGGCTGACGTCTTCGAACGGTTATTGCGCGGTCATCCGCGACATTACCCAGTGGAAGCGGACCGAGGACGAGCTGAGAACCGCGAAACGGGCGGCCGAAACCGCCAATGCGCACAAGAGCGAATTCCTGGCCCATGTGAGCCACGAAATCCGCACGCCGCTCAATGCCATTATCGGGTTTGCCGACATGATGGCCTCGGAACGGCTGGGCCCGGTCGGCCATCCCCGCTATATCGAATATTCGAACGATATCGGGCGCTCCGGCCGGCATGTTCTGGATATCGTCAACGACCTGCTCGACATTTCCAAGATCGAGGCCGGCGAACTGGATCTCGATTTCATCGCGGTGGGGCTGAACGAGACGGTCTCGGAAGCCGTGTCGCTGGTGCAGCCGCAGGCAAACGGCCAGCGGGTGATCATCCGCACGGCGCTGTCGCAGGCGGTGCCGCAGGTGGTGGCCGATCTGCGCTCGATCAAGCAGATCGTGCTCAACATCCTTTCCAACGCGATCCGGTTTACGCCGTCGGGCGGGCAGATTGTCGTTTCCACCGCCTATGAAGCGAATGGCAGCGTGGTGTTGAGGATCCGCGATACGGGTATCGGCATGACCCGGCCCGAGCTGGAACTGGCAATGAAGCCGTTCCGGCAGGTGGCAGGCGCATCGCGCAAGCGGGGCGACGGAACGGGGCTGGGACTGCCGCTGACCAAGGCGATGGTGGACGCCAACCGGGCGAATTTCGCCATTACCTCGGCACCGAACGAGGGAACATTGGTTGAAATCACCTTCCCGTCACAGCGGGTATTGGCGAACTAGAGCGATTCCGCTTTTCTTCGAAACGCGGAATCGCTCTAGCTCCTTGTTTTATGGCAATTCCGGACGCAAAACCGGTAGCCACTTTTGCTGGAATTGCTCTAAAGCGTCTTTGCGATCCATCGGCTTCGCTTCGACGCTTCCGTCTCAAGCCCTGGCGTGTCGCGCACTCGCAAAATGTGACTGATCATCATATATTCGCGGTATGCGTGTAGGCACATTTAAAAAAGGGGCAGCCCTGGCTGCCCTAATGATTGTGCTGTTCAACGACGATAGGAGCGCAAGACGTCTCGCCTCAAAATCTCATCGCATAACGATCTTATAACCCCGAAACGGGGATTTGGCGCTGCAATTGCGGAAGGTCGCTCAACAAGAGCTTAAATCTGTCCCGTTCCGGATCAGCGCATTGTATTGCTGCACCGCAGCAAGATCACCGGCCGAACTTCACAAGATGTCGGCAAGGTTTCAGCCGATCGAAATCGGCGCGCGCTTCCGCTGTCTTGAGCGGAAGTGTTTCGGATCGATTGGCTTTCAATCGCCCTGGGCGACCCGCAGGAGATGCGTCACATGTCGCATCGTAAACGGTGTGCACTGCACGGAGGCGGCAGGAGCCGAATTGCGCCCTGCCCGCGTTTCCTATATTCGCCTTGCATGTTCATGAAAGCCGTCCAGACATTCCGCAGGCATGCCCGCCGGCCCATTGGCCGTACGGTGCTGATCGCGCTTGCGCTGATCATCGTGATGGCCGCCGTTTTCAGAGTTGTCACGCCGTTTCTGATCTCCACCAATGTCGTGCGGGAAAGCATCGAGCAATCGGTCGAGCAATGGACAGGACATAATGCGACGATCGGCGGCGTTTCGACGATAAAGTTCTGGCCGGAACCGGAAGTAACGCTCACGGACATTACCATTCACAGCGAAAGCCAAGGCGACCGCAAGACACTTGCCACAATCAAGGAACTGTCGGCGTCGTTCAATCTGATGGAAGCCGTGCTGGGTCAGCCGGTATTCGAGGATTTTCGCCTCACCGAACCGCATGTGTTCATGAGCCGCGACAACGACGGTCGGGTTCACTGGGCCGATGGCGGGCAACTTTCCGACGCCATGGCCAAGGCGGTCGCCGATGGCGATCGACAGAGACTTGACCAGGCACTCGACGCGCCGATCGGGGAGGTCCAGGTTCGCAACGGCATCGTCGAGATCGTTGGCGAGACGGACGGACGCAACCTCCGCTTCGATGCAGTCAACGGCGTGATGGACTGGCCCCGTCTTTCCGACACGGCGACGATCCGAGGCGAAGCCGTTGTCCGCGGCAAGAAGATCGGTGTCGATATTCGCAGCACGCAGCCCTTGCTTCTGCTGGATGGCAGAAGCGGAGATTTCGAAGGGACGGCCAGCGCCGATATCGGGTTTGCCAAGTTCGACGGGCTGGCGAGCCTCACGCCGAAAGGGTATTTTTCCGGCAATGCGGAACTGCGTGCGTCGGACATGGCCGCCGCAGTGCGCTGGTTCGGAAGCGATCCTCGACTTGTCGACGGGCTGCAATCGGCCTCCGTATCGGCCCGGCTTATTGCCGACCGCCAGGAGTTGCGGTTCGAAGAGCTTTCGCTTGGATTGAACAACGAGCGTGCAAGCGGGCTGCTGGAACTCGACACGCCTGCTTCCGCTCCCTCCAAACTCTCGGGCACACTCGCCTTCGACCATATCGATCTTCGCCGCCTGCTGATCGCGCTCGAGCCGGCAATCAGCAGGGATCAACACGCCTTGCCTTCGCTGATCAGCAATCTGGATCTCGATGTCAGACTGTCTTCACAGGTCGCTTCGCTTGGAGGCCTGCAGCTTAACGATGTCGCGCTGGGGCTGATGAGTTCGGCGCAGCAGTTCCGCCTCGATATTCTGGACAGCGACCTGCAGCCGGGCCGCGTGACCGGCCGCATCAGCACGCTCAGGGCAAGTGGCGACACCCGGAACGACGTCCAGAACGTTGCCTTTCGCGCCGCCGTCCGCGGCGTCGATTTTGCCGCGATTGCACAGCAGCTGCAGCTCAAAGGCCCGATACCGGCAGCACAGGGGTCGCTGGATATCCTGCTGGATGTGCCGCGCCCCATCAACCAGGACACGTTGAATGCGGCGGTGGGCACGATCAATTTCCAGACCGGAGCCGGAAAGCTGAACGGTATCGACATGCAGGCCATCCGTCAGCTGGCGACACAGAAGCCCTATTTCACCCTCAGCGACACGACGACCGGCTCGGTCGAGTTCGACAGCGTGAAGGCGACGGCCACGATCCGCAACGGCATCGCCGATCTTCAGGATACGGAAATCGCCGGGCGCAACGAGACGATTACGCTGGCTGGAGCAGTGCCGCTTGCCAATAGCAGCCTTGCGCTTTCCGCCACGGTCACGCCGAAGGATACGGGCCAGACGTTGAACTTCTTCATCGGCGGCGCATGGCCGACCCCGATCCTGTGGCCGATGAACGTGGCTCAGCCGAAGCCTGGCGAATAAGCCGAAAGATCACGATGCCGCGTTGCGGACGGCCAGATGCTCGTCTCGAATGCGTCTGACCTCGGCCCGCTTGGTGGTGAGCGACGCGGCGATGACGCCGATCGTGACCAGTCCGATCAGGATGGTGCAGATGGCGTTGATTTCCGGCGTCACGCCCAAGCGTACCTGCGAATAGATCTTGATCGGCAACGTGGTGGCACCCGGACCGGTGTTGAAGCTTGCGATCACCAGGTCATCCAGCGACAGGGTGAAGGCGAGCATCCAGCCGGCGATGACGGCCGGGAAGATCAGCGGCAGGGTGATCTTGAAGAAGGTCTTTACCGGCGGGCAGCCGAGATCGAGGGCTGCTTCCTCAAGGCTGCGGTCGAAGGTCAGAAGCCGCGACTGCACGACGATCGCCACGTAGCACATGGTGAAGGTCGTATGCGCGATGGTGACCGTCCAGAAACCGCGATCGACGCCCATGGCGACGAATAGCAGGAGCAGCGACAGGCCGGTAATGACCTCCGGCATGACGAGCGGCGCATAGATCATGCCGGAAAAGGCCATGCGCCCGGGGAAACGGGAGAAACGGGTGAGCGCGAGGGCTGCCAGCGTACCCAAAATGGTGCCCAGCGTGGCGCTGAGCACACCGACGCGGGCTGTCACCCATGCGGCATCCATCAGGCCCTGGTTCGACCACATGGCGGAGTACCAGTGCAGCGAAAACCCGCCCCAGACCGTGACCAGTCTCGAAGCGTTGAACGAGTAGACGATCAGGATGATGATCGGGATGTAGAGGAACGCAAAACCGAGGGTCAGGACGGTGGCGTCGAAACGGGGAGATCTCATCACACCACCTTCTTCTGCTGGTTCTGGAAGATCATGATCGGCACGACCAGCATGACCAGAAGGATGACGGCAACGGCAGAGGCGAGCGGCCAGTCGCGGTTGCCGAAGAATTCCGTCCAGAGCGTCTTGCCGATCATCAGCGTGTCGGCGCCGCCCAGAAGATCCGGGATGACGAATTCACCGGTGATCGGGATGAAACAGATCATGGAGCCGGCGATGACGCCCGGCAGGGACAGCGGGAAAGTGATCTTCCAGAAGGCTTTCCAGGGCGGGCAACCGAGATCGCTCGCGGCCTCCAGCAATGTATTGTCCATCTTTTCCAGCGCCGAATAGAGCGGCAGGACCATGAAGGGCAGGTAGGAATAGACGATGCCGATGAAGACGGCATAGTCGGTGCGGAAGATCTGCACCTGCTGGTCCGGCCCCATCAGGCCGATCGTCTGCAAGACAAGGGTCAACAGGCCGTCGGGCTTGAGGATGCCGATCCAGGCATAGACGCGGATGAGGAAGGACGTCCAGAAGGGCAGGATGACCAGCATGACCAGCGTCGGGCGGATCGAGGTCGGGGCGCGGGCCATGGCGAGCGCCATCGGATAACCGATCAGCAGCAGAAGGATGGTCGAGATCGCCGCGATCCGGAGCGACGACAGGTAGGACATGATGTAGAGCGGATCATCGGTCAGAAAGATGTAGTTCTCGAAATCCAGCTCGGAGAAAAATTCGCCGATCGTGCCGAAACCATCAAAGGTCGGCAGATAGGGCGGCATGGCGATCGCCGTGTCCGACAAAGAGATCTTGAAGATGATCAGGAACGGCGCGACGAAAAACAGGATCAGCCAGACATAAGGTACGACGACCACGAGCCAGCGGGTCCAGGACGGTCCGCCGCTATTGATGGCGACATTCGCGGCAGGAGTGGCTTCAGCGACATTGGCCATGTTCGCTCCCCTTCCCTAGCGTGTCAGCACGAGGCCGGCATCGCGCGGCCAGGTGAGCCAGACCCTGTCTTCGAAGGTGATCGGCCGATCGACAAGGCGGGAGACATTCGCCTGCGCTGCACGCATGAAGCGGCCATCTTCGGAACGGACGATGAAAAGCGAGAAGTCGCCGAGATAACCGATATCCCAGACTTCGCCATAAAACGCATTGACCGAGTTGTCGGCCGGCGCATCCTGCGAGATGCGGACCTTTTCCGGGCGGATGGCGAAGGCGACGTGATCGCCTTTCACGGCCTGGCATTCCTGATCGACAGCAATCGACAGGCCATCGCTTTCGATCTTCACGGTGCCCGGTGCGCCGAGCGCGCTGGCGGTATCTGCCACCTTGCCTTCGATGATGTTGATGTCGCCGATGAAATCCGCGACGTAACGGCTGTTGGGCGCCTCGTAGATTTCAGCCGGTGTCGCCACCTGCATGATGACGCCCTTGTCCATGACCGCGATACGGTCGGACACGGTCATCGCCTCTTCCTGGTCGTGGGTGACGATCAGAAAGGTCATGCCGAGCGTCTGCTGCAGGTCCATCAGTTCGAACTGGGTTTCCTCGCGCAGCTTCTTGTCGAGCGCGCCGAGCGGTTCATCGAGCAGCAGGACCTTGGGGCGCTTGGCAAGCGAACGGGCGAGCGCGACGCGCTGGCGCTGACCGCCGGACAACTGGTTCGGCTTGCGCTTGGCGAACTGTTCCAGCTTGACGAGTTTCAGCATTTCCTGGACGCGGGCATTGATCTCGCCCTTCGCCATATTGTCCTGCTCGAGGCCGAAGGCGATGTTCTTTTCCACCGACATATGCGGGAAGAGCGCATAGGACTGGAACATCATGTTGGTGGGGCGGCGATAGGGCGGCACGCCGCGAATGTCCTGTCCCTGCAGGAGGATGCGGCCTTCGGTCGGCTCTTCGAAGCCGGCGAGCATGCGCATCAGCGTGGTCTTGCCGCAGCCGGAGGGACCGAGCAGCGAGAAGAATTCCCGCTCGTAGATATCGAGGGTGAGGTTATCGACGGCGACGAAATCGCCGAAGCGTTTGGTGATGTTCTCGAAGCGGATGAAGGGGACCGCATTCGGATCGGTCCAGGGAGAGAATTTGCGTTTAACCGGTCCGAGAGATTTCGCCATGCCTTGCCCCGCTTGCGATCCTTGAAGACGAAAAAGGCGGGTCGAAACCCGCCCTTGTATTGTCAGCCTCAGCTGCCGGTCTTGACCTGCGTCCAGACCCGGTTCAGCACGCGCTGTTCACGCGGACCATAGGGGGAGATTGTGAAGAGCTTATTCACCACCTCTTCCGGCGGATAGACGGACGGATTTTCGAGGACTTCCTTGTCGATGAACTTCTGCGAGGCGAGGTTGCCGTTGGCATACTGGACATAGTCGGAGGCCTTGGCGATGACTTCAGGCTTCATCAGGTAGTTGATGAAGGCGTGGGCTTCCTCGACATTCTTCGCATCCGCAGGGATGGCGAGGTTGTCGAACCACATATAGGTGCCTTCCTTCGGGATGACGAACTCGACCTTGACGCCGTTGCCTGCCTCTTCGGCGCGGGACTTGGCCTGCAGGACGTCGCCCGACCAGCCGATCGAGATGCAGCTGTCACCATTGGCGAGCTCATCGATATAGGCCGATGCGTTGAACGTCTTCACGAAGGGGCGGATCTTCTTGTAGACTTCGCCGCCGGCTTCCAGATCGGCGCTTTCCTTGCTGTCCGGGTCCTTGCCGACATAGTTCATCGCGATGGCGAAGGTTTCGTCGGAGGCATCGAGAATGTTGATGCCGCAGGATTTCAGCTTTTCGGCGTTTTCCGGCTTGAACAGGATATCCCAGCTGTCGACCGGCACGTCGCCCAGGGCTGCCTTCACCTTGTCGACATTGTAGCCGATGCCGGTGGTGCCCCACATGTAGTTGATGGCGTATTCGTTGCCCGGATCATATTTTGCCAGACGCTCGGAAATCAGCGGCCAGAGATTGGTCATGTTCGGCAGCTTCGACTTGTCGAGCTTCTGGAACACGCCAGCCTGGATCTGGCGGGCGAGGAAGGGAGCGGTCGGGACGACGACGTCATAACCGGAGCCGCCTGCGAGAAGCTTGGTCTCGACGAGGTCGTTGCTGTCAAAGACGTCGTACACGACCTTGATGCCGGTTTCCTTGGTGAAATCTGCGAGAATGCTTTCGTCGATATAGTCCGACCAGTTGTAGACGTGGACGACTTTTTCCTGCGCAAAAGCGGAGGAACCGAGGGCGGTCGCGGCAAGTGCGGCCGCCATGCCAAGAAAATGGTTTCTCATGATTTCTCCTGTTTATTTTTCTCCGCGCCCCAAAGAGCACAGGAATTCCCTCTGTATTTTGAAGGCAGAGTAGAAAGGATTTTTACCAGCCACAAGTGGGAATGTGCGCTGCGGAATAACTTGCCCCCAAAGGTTTGCCGCACAGGCTATTGAAAGTCGAAGGCGCTCAAGCCGGTCACCATTTCGTCAAGCCCGAGCGGACGGGTGATCGGCGGCTCGGCGCGCGAGAGACAGGCCTTGCGCTCGCAGATGCGACAGGCGGGTCCGGCCGCCACGGCGAAACCGGTGGCAGGGAGGGCTGCGGCCTAGGCGATATCGACGGCATACCTCATGTCACAGCCGATCAGGATCGCGGTGCGCCGGATGCGCTCGCCGAAATCCGCCTGCGGGCCTTCCAGCGTTCTCGACACGGTGAGAAAGACGGCATCTTCCGGCAGCTCGACGCGATCGACGAGGATACGACCCGGCTCTGCAAAGGCGGAATGGATGCCGAGCTTGGGACAGTGGCCGCCGAAACGGGATTGCGGAAACCCTTGCGCACCGGCACGGCGCACGACATTTCCGGCATGGTCCATTTCCATCAGGAAGAACGGAATACCCGCGGCCTCCGGCCGGCAGAGCGAGGTCAGGCGGCCGGCCGCCTGCTCGAATGAAACATCGAAGCGCGAGCGCAGGACATCGATATCGTAACGGGCGCGGACGGCAGCAGTGAGAAAGCCTCCATAGGGCATGAGAAGCGCATGGGCGGCATAACGGGCGAGTTCGAACCGGGCGATACGACGGGCTTCGGCCGTCTGCAGCGCCAGCCCGTCCAGCTCTGCATCGATCTCTTCCGTCATCGACAGAAGTGCCACTTCCATAGCGAGTTCGCGGTTGCGATCGAGGGGGGAGAGGCGCTCGGACAGGAAAAGCCGCATGCTGTGACGATCATATCGGCGGCGCAGATCCGGCATGACATGGGTGGGGAGCGTGCGCACCGTGATGCCGCGTTCGGTCTTCAGCCACGCCCTGAGCGCCGATGGGGTATCGTCGCCGGACGCGAACTTCTTTGCCAGAGCCTCCGCGGCATCCTCGATGCGGGCGAAAAAATTCGGCCGCCGTTCCAGCGACTGGCGCACCTCGTCCATCGGCAACCGGCTGCCGGTCGCCGCCATCTCACGGCCTTCGCTGGCGAGCAGCGTTGCGAGATCGGACAGGCGGGCGGCCTGTTCGCGGTAAGCCCGGTAAAGCTTGACCGTGGCCAGCGCCGCATTAGGGGCCGCTTCCGCCACCTCGACGATTTCCTGGTCGCCGGGGATTTCACCGGCCAGAAGCGGATCGGCGAAAACCTCACGCAGCTGCGCGACAAGCCCGCCGCCCTCCCCCTGCAACGCATCGAGATCCACCTTGTAGGTGGAGGCCAGCTTCAACAGCAGCTGTACCGTCAGCGGCCGCTGGTTGCGCTCGATCAAGTTGAGATAGGAGGGCGAGATTTCCAGCGCGCCCGCCATGGCGGTCTGCGTCAAACCCAGCCCGAGCCGGACACGCCTGACGCGGCCTCCCGCAAATACTTTCCGCTCCACTAAAGACCTCCTCCTGTCAAAGTTTTACGCGGCTTGCATTTTTACAATATTTACAAAACTTATCTCACTTCTGTGTAAGTCGTGACATCGTAACTTCTTTTATATCATGTACTTATGGAATTAACATTCGTCATTCTGTAAATATTTCACATGGACTTTCGGGGCCGATCCAGAGTTCGAAACCAGTGGGAGAGAGACAGATGACAGATTTTTACAAGCTCGTTGCCAATGCGCCTGAAGGCCGGTTCGACGGGATCACCCGCCCTTATTCGGTCGCGGACGTGACACGGCTGCGCGGCTCGATCGAGATCCGTTATTCGCTGGCGGAAAAGGGCGCCAACCGGCTGTGGGAACTGTTGAAAGCCGAGGATTTCGTCAATGCGCTCGGCGCGATGACCGGCAATCAGGCGATGCAGCAGGTACGCGCCGGGTTGAAGGCGATCTATCTCTCCGGCTGGCAGGTAGCGGCCGACAGCAATACCGCGTCCTCCATGTATCCGGACCAGTCGCTTTATCCGGCCAATGCCGCGCCGGAACTGGCGCGCCGGATCAACCGCACGCTCCAGCGCGCCGACCAGATCGAGACTTCGGAGGGCAAGGGGCTTTCGGTCGAGACCTGGTTCGCGCCGATCGTTGCCGATGCGGAAGCAGGGTTCGGCGGGCCGCTCAATGCCTTCGAGATCATGAAGGCGTTTATCGAGGCGGGTGCCGCCGGCGTGCATTTCGAGGACCAGCTGGCGTCTGAAAAGAAGTGCGGTCATCTGGGCGGCAAGGTGCTGATCCCGACTGCGGCGCATATCCGAAACCTGACGGCAGCGCGGCTTGCCGCCGACGTCATGGGCGTGCCGACGCTGGTCATCGCCCGCACGGATGCGGAAGCGGCAAAACTGCTGACGTCCGATATCGACGAACGTGACCGGCCCTTTGTCGATTATGATGCGGGGCGGACGGCGGAAGGATTTTATCGGGTGAAGAACGGGCTGGAGCCCTGCATCGCCCGTGCCGTCGCCTATGCGCCGCATTGCGACCTCATCTGGTGCGAGACCTCCAAGCCGGATCTGGAGCAGGCACGCCGGTTTGCCGAGGGTGTGCACCGGGAACATCCGGGCAAGATGCTGGCCTATAATTGCTCACCTTCGTTCAACTGGAAAAAGAACCTCGACGACGCGACGATCGCAAAGTTCCAGCGGGAACTGGGGGCGATGGGCTACAAGTTCCAGTTCATCACGCTTGCCGGTTTCCACCAGCTGAATTTCGGCATGTTCGAGCTTTCGCGCGGTTACAAGGACCGGCAGATGGCGGCCTATTCGGAGCTGCAGGAGGCAGAGTTCGCTTCCGAGATCAACGGATATACGGCGACCAAGCACCAGCGCGAGGTCGGCACCGGCTATTTCGATGCCGTGTCGATGGCAATCACCGGCGGGCTGTCGTCGACCACCGCCATGGGAGAGTCCACCGAGCATGCGCAGTTCCGCCCGGCGGCGGAATAGCTGGCGGCGGGCCCTGCATCCGGGAAATGCCCCTCACGAACTGAATTTGTAATTGCCCCTCACCCTGACCCTCTCCCGCTCGCGAGGAGAGGGGACGTGGCACGCTTGGCCTCGATTTTGCGGAAAGGTTGCGGCTCGGGTCCTTCTCCCCGCCTGCGGGNNGGCGGCAGCCGGATGAGGGGCAGGCGCGAACAGCAAAGACGAATAGCGAGCTTGAACATCAACAACCAGCAGACAGACCAACAAACTCAACGAAAGGAGACCCGAAATGACGATCCAGACACCCATCAAGACGCATGTCAAGGAACGGGCGGAGGAGCAGGCAAGCGCCATGACCGCCGACCAGCAGGCAGCGATCCGCTCGCTCGCCAATGATCTGCACAGGCTCAATCATGCCGTCATGAAGGCGGTCGAGGCCGGCGTTTCGGTCGAACTGATCCGCTCAGCGCGGCATCACGGCGGCGACGGCCACTGGGGTGACCTGATGGTTCCCGTCGTCATGACCAACAGGCTGCAGTAGCGCCGGGAAGCGACCTGCCGGATGACGGCCGCGCCGTCCTGCAATTTGCCGCAAATTCAGCAGCAAGGGTTTTCAGCTTCGCTGAAATTGCCTCAAACACCGGCCCGGCAAGAGCCGGGGCCATGGAGCCAGAGCGATTGCGTCAGAGCAATCGAATCTCTGGGCAACCACACCTACCATCTCCCTGCCAGGAGAAAGGGCGGCCTCAAGCCGCCCTTTCTCACATTCGATTGCCTGACTTCAAGGAAGCCGATCAGGCGGCCTTGCTGAAGCGCTGTATAGCGGGCGCGGATGCCGCATCCATGCGGAACTGCTGCAGCAGGTCGAACAACGCCTCGGTTTCCTCGGCCAGGCGACGGCTTGCGTCGCTGGTTTCCGAAACCATGGCACCGTTCTGCTGTGTCATCTGGTCCATCTGGTTGACCGACTCATTGATGTTGGAAAGCGCTGCCGACTGGTCACGGCTGGCGGTTGCGATCGTTTCGACATGCTGGCTGATGACGACGATCTCGCTGCTGATCGTGGCGAGAACCTCGCCTGCCTGCTGGACGAGCGAGGCGCCGGCACCGACTTCATGGGTCGACTGATTGATGAGGCCCTTGATCTCCTTGGCGGCATCGGCGGAGCGCTGGGCGAGTTCACGGACTTCCTGTGCGACGACGGCAAAGCCCTTGCCGGCTTCACCGGCGCGGGCTGCCTCGATACCGGCGTTGAGCGCCAGAAGGTTGGTCTGGAAGGCGATGTCATCGATCACTTCGATGATCAGCTCGATCTTCTGCGAAGCATCCTCGATACGGCCCATCGCATCGACGGCATTCTTGACTACGGTGCCGGAGTTGTCGGCGCTTTTCTTGGTGTGGCTGACAGCTTCGTTGGCTTCGCGGGCACGATCTGCCGAAGAGCGGACGGTTGCGGTGATTTCCTCGACGGCCGCTGCGGTTTCCTCCAGCGCGGCCGCCTGATTTTCGGTGCGGCGCGACAGGTCGGCAGAGGAATGGCTCAAGTCGGCGCTGCTCTTCTGGATCGCCATCGTGCTCTGGCGGATGTGAGAAAGCGTGTCGCGCAGCTTGAGGATCGAACCGTTGAAATCGGTGCGCAGCGGCTCGAGCTTGCCAGAGAAGGGCTGGTCGATGGTGACCGAAAGATCGCCCTGCGACAGGCGCGACAGGGCCGTGCCGAGTGCGGTGACGGCCTGATCGATCTGGCTGTCGACCAAACGCTTGTCGCTGTCGTTACGTTCGCGCTCGGCTTCCGCCTCGGCGCGTTCCATGGCGCTCTGGTGCTCGATGCGCAGCTTTTCCAGCGCGTTGTCGCGGAAGATCTGCAGGGCGCGGGCAATATTGCCGAATTCGTCAGCGCGGGCGGTATAGGGAATGTCGGACTTGTTGTCGCCATCGGCGATCGCCCGGACAGAGCCGGTCAGGACGCCAAGCGGACTGACGAGCCTGCGGATGACGAAATAGCTGGCGACGGCGATGAACAGAAGCGCAAGCAGCGAGGACACCATCAAGGCGGTGCCGGCGGAAGCGATATGGGCGAAATAGACCTCCATCGGGATGCCGATGAAGAGCACGCCGCTGACGGCGCCCGATGCGTTCATGACCGGATAATAGGCGGTCATGAAATCGCGGCCGAACAGAACCGCCGGGCCGTAATAGGCCTCGCCTTTGGCAAGAGCCTTCTGCGCAGGGTGATCTGCGACAAGCTTGGTGCCGACGGCGCGTTCGCCCTTTTCGTTCTTCACATTGGTGGAAATGCGGACATAGTCGCTGCCCTGCTTTTCGAACACTGTCGCGACGCCGCCGATGGAACCGGCGGTCCGATCGACAAGATCGTGACCCTGTAGTGCGCCTTCGCCGGCAGTAACCCTGGACAGCTTGCCTTCGGCAAGTGTCGTCTTTGCACCGGCCAGGCTCGTCTCATAGGTCAGCGCCATCGTTCTTATGGACTTATGCGTGTCCTCAACTGCAGTTTCCAAAATGTCCTTGCGAAACGTGTTGTAGGCGAGGCCGGAAACGGCGGAGACTGCAACCACGATAAGAAAGAGACAGAGGAATACAATTTTGGTGACGACCGAAGAAGGCACGATCTTTTTCATGGCGAACCCTTATGGGAGGATAATTTCCCATTCTTGATCGCCGAAATAGGTGAAATTTTTGCTAAATTTGACTAAAGTCATAGTCTAGCTGCAGCGCAGCATCAACAACGCGAACGAAACACGCTTGAAGCAGACTAATTTAGCGTACCGTTTAAAACAGAACCGGTACGGCCAGAAGTGCAGCCGTGGCGCCGACGGCAATCATCAGCAGGCTAAAACGAGCGAGTTTTGCGCGGTCATCCGACTTGGCAATTGCGATGGCACGGGCACGGCGAGCATTCGGCATGGACTGGTACTCCGAGACGATAATCAAACCTATAGTGGCAGCCTATTTGAATTTTGACCACGGAAATAAGCTGGTAATGTGGCAGGATCGATCAGCTATATTAAGAAGTGCTGAACGAATGCGACACAACCGATCGGCGGTTTGCGATCAGAGGGCTTCACCGCAGACATGGCCGGATGACCAGGCCCATTGGAAATTATAGCCGCCAAGCCAACCGGTAACGTCGACGCATTCACCGATGAAGTATAGGCCAGACACAGACTTAGCCTGCATGGTTTTTGAATCGAGCTCCGAAGTATCGATGCCGCCGAGCGTGACTTCGGCCGTGCGATAACCTTCCGAACCCGCCGGGCGGATGCGCCAGTCCTGGATCGAGGTCGCAACCGCGTCAAAAACCTTGTCAGAACAATCGGCAAGCTTCGTCGCCGCCGGATGCTTTTCGGCAAAGAACTGCGCCAGCCGCTTGGGCAGGATTTCGGAAAGCGCCGTCTGGACGAGCTGCTTGCCGTTGGCCTTGCGGGCCGCTTTCAGGTCGTCGGCAATTTTTCGGTCCGGCTCGATGACAAGGGCGATTTCGTCGCCTTCACGCCAATAGGAGGAGATCTGCAGGATCGCAGGACCGCTCAAGCCACGATGGGTGAAGAGCAGCGCCTCGCGGAAGCTGGTCTTGCCGTGGCGGATTTCGGCAGGTGCCGCAATGCCCGAAAGCGGCGCGAGCTTTTCGAGAAGGCCCGGATCAAGCGTCAAAGGCACGAGGCCGGGACGGGTTTCGATGAGTTTCAGGCCGAACTGTCTGGCAATGTCATAGGCGAGACCGGTCGCGCCCATTTTCGGGATCGACTTGCCGCCGGTGGCAACCACGACGGAGCGGGCTTCGATCGTCTCGCCGGAAGATGTGACGATGCGAAATCCGTCGGATGATTTTTCGACCGAGGTGACGCCGGTCTGAAGTTCGAGCCTGGCACTTACAGCTTCCATCTCGGAGAGCAGCATGCGGATGATGTCCTTGGCGCTGTCGTCGCAGAAGAGCTGGCCGAGGGTTTTCTCGTGGAAGGGGATTTTGTGTCTATTGACGAGATCGATGAAATCCTGCGCCGAATAGCGGGCGAGCGCCGATTTGACGAAATGCGGATTGGAAGAGAGATAGTTCTTCGGGCCCGCATGGATATTGGTGAAGTTGCAGCGACCGCCGCCGGAGATGCGGATCTTTTCGCCCGGTCCCTTGGCATGGTCTAGAACCAGTACCGAGCGGCCTCGCACACCTGCACGGATGGCGCACATCATGCCGGCCGCGCCCGCGCCTAATATCACCACATCGAATTTACGGGCCAATCATCACTCCCTCGGGCTGCTTGGTGGTTGCCGCCTTCGCTGTTCGCCATAGTTCACCCAAAGTCAACGCCTCCCCCTCGCCAATTGAAGATCGGTGGCTATGATGGGAACATTCGATCAACCTCACCCGGTGTGTCATGCCAACCAAGAAAGCCAATCCTGCTGCAGCTGAAGTCGGTACGGTCGCAAAGGCCGCCGTCGCCCAACCAACACTGACCTCGCTTCGCGGCGTGGCGGACTGGCAGGAGGCCGCAGCCTGGCTGCGCGCGCGAGGGATCGAGGATATCGAATGCATCACGCCCGATCTTGCCGGCGTGCCGCGCGGCAAGATGATGCCGTCGTCGAAATTCACTTCCAACACCTCGCTGGCGCTTCCGTCGGCGCTCTACCGCCACACGATTTCCGGCGAATATCCGGAGGAGACCGAGAGCTTTCGCTACGAGCCGCGCGACAGCGACCTGAAACTGCTGCCGGATCTTTCGACGCTTTCCGTCGTGCCTTGGGAAACCGATCCGACTGCGCAGGTGATCTGTGATATCGTCAATACCGAGGGCACGGCCGTCGCCTATACGCCGCGCAACGTGCTGAAGAACGTCGTCAGGCTCTATAACGAGCGTGGCTGGAAGCCGGTCGTGGCGCCGGAAATCGAGTTCTATCTCGTCGCCAAGAACGACGATCCGGATTATCCGCTGCATCCGCCGAAAGGACGTTCCGGCCGCGCCATTCTGGGCGGCCAGGGTTATTCGATCGCCGGCATCAACGAGTTCGACGAGTTGATCGACGATATCTATCATTTCTCCGAAAAGCAGGGGCTGGAGATCGATACGCTGATCCATGAAGAGGGACCGGCGCAGCTCGAAATCAACCTGCGCCATGGCGATCCTGTGGAACTGGCCGACCAGGTGTTCATGTTCAAGCGGACGATCCGCGAGGCGGCGCTGAAACACGGCATCTACGCGACCTTCATGGCAAAACCGATGCAGGGCCAGGCGGGATCGGCGATGCATATCCATCAGTCCGTCGTCGATATCGATACGGGCAAGAACATCTTCTCGCAGAAGGACGGCAAGCCGTCGAAGGAGTTCTTCCAGTTCATCGGCGGGATGCAGACCTATATTCCGAAGGCGCTCGTCATGATGGCGCCCTATGTGAATTCCTACCGTCGCCTGACGCCGGACATGGCGGCGCCGGTCAATACCGCATGGGGTTACGACAACCGCACGACGGCGTTCCGCGTGCCCGTTTCCGATCCGGTGGCGCGGCGTGTGGAAAACCGGCTGCCGAGTTCGGACGCCAATCCCTATCTGGCGCTTGCCGCATCGCTCGGCTGCGGTTTGCTCGGCATCATGAACAAGATCGATCCGACACCGCCGACGGACGAATCCGCCAATGAAGGCGCGATCGACCTGCCGCGTGATCTGCTTGCGGCCGTCTCGCTGCTGGAAGAGGAACCGGCACTGGCAGAGGTATTCAGCAAGGAATTCATCGGCATCTATGCCGGCGTCAAGCGCGGCGAGTTCGAGACCTTCATGCAGGTTATCAGCCCGTGGGAACGCGAGTTCCTGCTTCTCAACGTGTAAGGTGAGCCGCATGGATACATGGCAGAGCCCGATCGCGCCGGGTCTTTCCTGGTATCAGGCGAGCGTCGACGAGCGCCCCACCTACGCTTCGCTCGACGGATCACAGACTGTCGACGTGACGATCATCGGCGGTGGATATACCGGGTTGCAGGCGGCTTATAATCTTGCGGCCACCGGCGTTTCGGTGGCGCTGATCGAGGGCGGTCATTTCGGCGATGGCGGCTCCGGCCGCAATGGCGGACAACTCGGCACCGGACAGCGCTGGTGGCCGGAGGAGGCCGAGAAGGAGCTGGGCTACGAGCGCTCGAAACTGCTGTTCGACATGGCAGAAAACGCCAAGCGTCATCTTCTCGATTTTGCGACAGTGCATGATATCGATATCGATTACATGCCGGGCCAACTCAACGTGTCGCACAAACCGGGATATGAGCGCGATTACCGCGCCAATGCGGAGATAGCAGCCGAACGCTACGGCTATCCGCATGTGACCTTCATGGACAAGGCGGAGACGGAAGAGCGGGTCGGGACGAAGGACTACTATTGCGGTGTGCGCGATACCGGCACCGGCCATATCCATCCGTTGAAACTGCTGGTCGGGCTGGCAAAGGTGGCGAAGGTTGCAGGTGCGGGCATCTACGAGAATACCAAAGCGACGGCGATCCGCCGCGAAGGCGGCAAGATCAGGGTCGAGACGCCGAAAGGCACGCTGACCTCCGACCGTGTGCTGATCGCCACCAATGCCTATATCGGCGATCTCGAACCTATCACCTCGGCACATGTGATGCCGATCGGATCGTTCATCGCGGCAACCGAGCCGCTCGACGCCTTTCCGCATGTCATTCCGGGCATGGAGGCGGTGTGCGACAGCCGCTTCGTGGTGCGTTACTTCCGCAAGTCGAAGGACAACCGGCTGCTGTTCGGCGGTCGCGAGGTGTATAGTTCGAAAAACCCGAGCGATACCGCGGAAGCAATCCGCAAACAGATCGTCACCACCTATCCGGCGCTCAAGGATGTCCGGATCACCCATGCCTGGGGCGGCAATGTCGGCATCACCCTGCCACGCCAGCCTTTCGTGCGTGAGGTCATGCCGGGTGTCACGTCGATCGGCGGTTATTCCGGGCATGGCGTGATGCTGTCAAATTACTGCGGCAAGCTTTATGCTGAAATGGTCGCTGGACGGAAAAGTGAACTCGACGCGCTTGCCGATCTTGATATACCCGCCTTTCCGGGAGGACATGCTATGCGTAAACCCCTGCTTTTCCTTGCATTAACCTGGTTTGCGCTAAGAGACCGTATTTGAAGGCGACATTCAGGCTAGCCTTTTTAAATCGATTAGATTAAGACACACCCCAACCACACACGATGAAAGTTGAGCGATGAGCAGCCAGATCATTCCAGTGGAACCATTCGATTGCATCGTCTTCGGCGCGACCGGCGATCTTGCAGAGCGCAAGCTTCTTCCGGCGCTGTATCACCGGCAGATCGAAGGCCAGTTCACGGAGCCGACGCGCATCATCGGAGCGTCGCGTAGCGCGCTTTCCAATGAGGAATACCGCAAGTTCGCCGAGGATGCGCTCAAGGAGCACCTCAAGAAGGGCGAATATGATGAGGCCCAGGTCAAGGCCTTCTGCGAACGCATTTTCTATATTTCCGTCGACGCCAAGTCCGATCAGGGCTGGGACAAGCTGAAGAAGGTCCTCGACGAAGGCACCGGTAAGGAGCGCATCCGCGCTTTCTACCTGGCGGTTGCGCCAGCGATTTTCGGCGCCATTTCGGAAAAGATCCGCGACCACAAGCTGATCACCAAGTCGACCCGCATCGTCGTCGAAAAGCCGATCGGGCGTGATCTTGCCTCGGCACTCGAACTGAACGACACGATCGGCAAGGTGTTCAAGGAAGAGCAGATCTACCGTATCGACCATTATCTGGGCAAAGAGACCGTCCAGAACCTGATGGCGCTGCGTTTTGCCAACGCGCTCTATGAGCCGCTGTGGAACGCCAATTATATCGACCACGTGCAGATCACGGTCGCGGAAGCCGTCGGTCTGGAAGGCCGCGCGGGTTATTACGATACGGCCGGCGCACTGCGCGACATGGTGCAGAACCATATCATGCAGCTGCTCTGCCTCGTTGCGATGGAAACCCCGTCCTCGATGAATTCCGAAGCGGTGCGCGACGAGAAACTGAAGGTCCTGCGGGCGCTGAAGCCGATCAATGGCGATAATTGCGAGCAGATGACGGTGCGTGGCCAGTACCGCGCCGGAGCATCCGCCGGCGGCCCGGTCAAGGGTTATCTCGAAGAGCTGGAAGGCGGCGTCTCCAACACCGAGACCTTCGTCGCCATCAAGGCGGAGATCAACAACTGGCGCTGGGCCGGCGTTCCCTTCTACATCCGCACCGGCAAGCGCCTTGCGAGCCGTGTTTCGGAAATCGTGATTTCCTTCAAGCCCGTGCCGCACAATATTTTCGACACGGCAGCGGGCCGGATTTCGGCCAACCAGCTGATCATCCGCCTGCAGCCGGACGAAGGCGTCAAGCAGTCGCTGATGATCAAGGACCCGGGTCCGGGGGGCATGCGCCTTCGCAACGTATCGCTCGACATGAGCTTTGCCGAAGCCTTCAACGCCCGCAGCCCCGATGCCTACGAGCGCCTGCTGATGGACACGATCCGCGCCAACCAGACGCTGTTCATGCGCCGCGACGAAGTGGAAGCGGCATGGGAATGGGTCGACCCGATCCTCAAGGGCTGGGAAGAGACCGGACAGGTGGCGCAGGGTTACACTGCCGGTACCTGGGGTCCGAGCCAGGCCATTGCCCTGATCGAGCGTGACGGCCGTACCTGGCACGAGGGCTGATCGGTCATGGCTTCGACTTTGCATAGCTTTGCCAATGGAGCAGACCTCGCCGCAGCGCTTGCGGACGAGGTCGCGAAGCAGCTTTCGGCAGTTATTTCCAAGAACGGAGCGGCGTCCATCGCCGTCTCCGGCGGATCGACGCCGAAGCGTTTCTTCGAGGCGCTTTCGGGCAAGGATATCGACTGGGCCAAGGTCTCGGTGACGCTGGTCGACGAACGTTTCGTGCCGGCCGACAGCCCGCGTTCCAACCATCTTCTGGTCGCCACGCATCTGTTGAAGGACAAGGCTGCGGCTGCGACCTTTATCCCGCTTTACCATGAGGCGGCCACGATAGACGCGGCCGCGGAAATCGCCACCAAGGAAACGTCGTCGATCGGCAAGCCGTTCGATGTCGCGATCCTCGGCATGGGCGGCGATGGCCATACCGCATCGTTCTTCCCGCATGGCAACCATCTGACGAAGGCGCTTGATCTTTCGACACCGCCCGGCGTCATGACCATGGCGGCGGAAGGTGCCGGCGAAGAGCGGCTTACCTTTACCTTTTCGGCCCTTTCGGATGCGCGCCTGCTGGTGCTGCATATCGAGGGCCAGGAGAAAAAGGACGTGCTTGAGAAGGCTCAAGCCGGATCGGACGAAACGGACATGCCGATCCGCGCCGCGCTCAACCGGGCGGCTTCTCCGCTCAACATATACTGGGCCCCATGAAGGCTCGTTCCGGCGCCCGACGATAGGGCGCCGGCAGATTTATCATATCCATGATCCCGGTGGCTTCGGCCTCTCCCAAACCGGGATTGACCGAAGGAGACTTTGACATGGCGGCGCATTCCAGCATTCAGGCGATCACGGCAAGGATAGTCGAACGATCCAAACCGCATCGCGAGGCCTATCTCGACCGGCTGAAAGGCGCGGTCGCCAAGGGTCCGCACCGGGCCGTTCTCTCCTGCGGAAACCTGGCGCATGGATTTGCCGTCTGTTCCCCCGCCGAGAAGGATGCGCTCGCAGGAGACGTCGTTCCCAACCTCGGCATCATCACCGCCTATAACGACATGCTCTCGGCGCATCAGCCCTACGAGACTTTTCCGCAGATCATCCGCGATGCCGCACGCGAAGCCGGTGGTATCGCGCAGGTCGCAGGTGCCGTGCCGGCGATGTGCGATGGGGTCACGCAGGGCCAGCCGGGCATGGAACTGTCGCTTTTCTCGCGCGATGCGATCGCCATGTCGGCCGGTATCGGCCTTTCCCACAACATGTTCGATGCCTCCGTCTATCTCGGCATCTGCGACAAGATCGTTCCGGGCCTCGTTATAGCGGCCCTTTCCTTCGGCCATCTGCCGGCCGTGTTCATTCCGGCAGGGCCGATGACTTCGGGTCTGCCGAATGACGAGAAGTCGCGCATCCGCCAGCTTTATGCGGAAGGCAAGGTCGGGCGCGCGGAACTGCTGGAAGCCGAATCCAAGTCCTATCATGGTCCCGGCACCTGCACCTTCTACGGCACGGCCAATTCCAACCAGATGCTGATGGAAATCATGGGCTTCCACATGCCCGGTGCGTCCTTCGTCAATCCGGGTACGCCGCTGCGCGAAGCATTGACCCGCGAAGCCGCCAAGCGGGCGCTGGCGATCACCGCCATGGGCAACGAGTTTACGCCTGCCGGCGAGATGATCGACGAACGCTCTATCGTCAACGGCGTCGTCGGCCTGCATGCGACAGGCGGTTCGACCAATCACACGATGCATCTCGTCGCCATGGCGCGGGCTGCCGGCATTCACCTGACCTGGCAGGACATTTCCGAACTGTCGGACGCCGTTCCGCTGCTTGCCCGCGTCTATCCGAACGGGCTTGCCGACGTGAACCATTTCCATGCTGCCGGCGGCATGGGTTTTCTGATCAAGCAGCTTTTGCGCGAAGGCTATGTGCATGACGACGTGCGCACCGTCTTCGGCCACGGGCTGGAAGCCTATACGGTCGAAGCCAAGCTTGGCGCAGATGGCCAGGTGACGCGCGAAAGCGTGCCTGAAGTCAGCGGCGACCCGAAGGTGCTGACGACCATCGACCAGCCATTCCAGAAGACCGGCGGCTTGAAGATGCTTTCCGGCAATGTCGGCCACGGCGTCATCAAGATTTCCGCCGTCAAGCCGGAGCGCCACGTCATAGAGGCACCGGCCGTGGTCTTTCAGGACCAGCACGGCCTGCAGGAAGCGTTCAAGCGCGGCGAACTGAACCGCGATTTTGTTGCCGTCGTCCGCTTCCAGGGACCGAAGGCGAACGGCATGCCGGAACTGCACCGCCTGACGCCGCCGCTCGGCGTGCTGCAGGATCGCGGCTTCAAAGTGGCGCTCGTGACCGACGGCCGCATGTCGGGTGCATCCGGCAAGGTGCCGGCGGCAATCCACATGACGCCGGAAGCGTCCGACGGCGGCGCGATCGCAAAGATCCGCGACGGCGACATGATCCGTCTCGACGCGGTTTCCGGCACGCTGGAAGTTCTGGTCGATGCGGCCGAATTCGATGCGCGCAATCCGGCCGAAGCAGACCTTTCCGAAAACGAATTCGGCATGGGCCGCGAGCTTTTTTCCGCCTTCCGCCGCAATGTCGGCCGGGCTGACCAGGGCGCGAGCGTGTTTGCATAGGTGCAGCAGGCTTGAATTGAACAGCAAAAAGGCGGCTCAGAGGCCGCCTTTTTTGTGTCTGCCGATCTGGCTTACCAGGTCCGGATATCCATCTTATGGTCGCGATGCCTCGGATGGGTGGAGAAGACGAAGATGCGGTTGAGTTCCTTGTCCGTCAGCAGACGGAGGAAACGGATATCGACCGTATTGTTCATGTTGACGCGCATCAGCAGGCAACCGACCTTGTTGATGCGGGCATCGGGAATATCGAGATAGAACTGCTTGGGAATATTATACTGGGTGAGCAGGCTGAGAACCGCGCCGCTCTGGGAGATCTGAACCACGTCGCAGCGGCGCTGCGCCATGTTGAGGATCGCGTTTTCGGTATATTCGATGCGGCCCGAATTCATCGTATCTTCCATCTTGAACCGCTGTTCGCGGTCATACATGAAAGATTCTTCCTTGTTCAGATAATGATTTTTGTTAATTGGCGCCGCACCCACGACTATACTCCTGTACTTGCAGCATAGAGCCTAGACCGTGAAGTTTAACAAGGGGTTGGCGCGTCCCATTTGTGCACAGGCGAATAGTTCGGTTCGTCGAATGTGGTGAACCCACTCTTACCGGCTGGAACAATCCGCTTTTCTTCGAAACAGGACGTCGAACAAGCCTCTCGCTTTGGCGCAATTGCGGGCACGATGCCCGTTTTCCGCTTCTACCGGGCATGTCTAGGACCGATATGTCCTGCCTTCCGCATTAAAGAGATGCAGCTTTTCAGCTGTGGTTTTTAGGCGGACGATATCCCCCTTGGAGACATCGGATGTGCCCGGCAATTTGACGATGATCGGCTCCTCGCCTGCTCCCCCTTCAAGATAAAGAAGGGTCACTTCGCCGAGCGCTTCGACCAGAAGAACACGGCCTTCGAGAAGATAGTCGTCACCGGTCGAGATCTCCAGATCTTCGGGGCGCACGCCGAGACTTGCCGGCTTGCCCTTTTCGGACGCGGGTACCGCGATCGGCGCGCGCGCGGGTCTGCCGGCCTTGAGGCTGACGGTGGTTTCGGCACCGGGCTCGGTGATCGTGACGGCCAGGATATTCATGGCCGGTGAACCGATGAAACGCGCAACGAAGAGATTGGCCGGTCGCTCGTAGAGCTCGAGCGGTGGGCCGACCTGCTCGATCTTGCCGGCGGACAGAACGACGATGCGATCGGCAAGCGTCATCGCTTCCACCTGGTCGTGGGTGACGTAGATCATCGTCGTATCGGCCAGCTTGTCCTTGAGCTTGGCGATCTCGATACGGGTCGCCACGCGGAGCGCCGCATCGAGGTTCGACAAGGGCTCGTCGAAGAGGAAGACCTTCGGGTTACGGCAGATGGCGCGACCGATCGCGACACGCTGGCGCTGGCCGCCGGAAAGCGCTTTCGGCAGGCGGTCGAGATAGGGGGTGAGCTGGAGAATATCGGCCGCCGCGCGGACACGGCGATCGATCTCGGTCTTGGCTTCTCGGGCGATCTTCATACCGAAAGCCATGTTGTCGTAGACCGTCATATGCGGGTAGAGCGCATAGGACTGGAAGACCATGGCAATGCCGCGACGCGAGGGGGGCACTTCGTTGACCACCTCGCCGTCGATCGACATTTCGCCCGACGTCACGGTTTCAAGCCCGGCAATCATCCGAAGCAGGGTCGACTTTCCGCAGCCGGACGGACCGACGAAGACGATGAACTCACCCTGCTCTATTTCCAGATCGATGCCGTGCAGCACCTTGACCTGACCATAGGACTTGCGGATTTCCTTGAGCGTTACGCCGGTCATGATCTTCCCTCCTCCCCTATCCACTTGTTTAGACCTGCCGGGCGAAGAACGCGCCCCAGGCCGGTAATTCGATCACGCGACCTTGCAGCACCGTCTCGAACCCATGCCCTTCCAGCACTTCCCAACTTCCATCCGGCAGCGTTGCCGAGAGGGAATTAGGGCTCATGTTGAACATGCACAGGATGGTCTCGTTGCCATATTGTCTTTCGTAGGCGAGCAGAGGCTCGTCCGTAGCCAGAAACTCGATCTCGCCCTTCGCCAGCGCGGGATGCGCCTTCCGGAAGGCGAGGAAGCGGCGGTATTGCTCCAGAACCGAGGCCGGATCGCCATATTGGGCGCTGACGGCCTTCAGCTGGTGTTCGACCGGGATGGGCAGCCATGTGCGTTCGGCGGTCGAGAAACCGGCCTGCAGCGCCTGCGCATCCCAGGGCATCGGTGTTCGGCAGCCGTCGCGGCCCTTGAATTCAGGCCAGAACTGGATGCCGTAAGGATCCTGCAGATCGGCATAGGCGATATCGGCTTCCGTCAAGCCGAGTTCCTCACCCTGATAGATGCAGACGGAACCGCGCTGGGACAGAAGGATAGCGGACAGCATCCTGGCAAAGCCGTCGCGATCAAGGACCTCCTGGCCCCAGCGGCTGACATGACGCACGACGTCATGGTTGGAGAAGGCCCAGCAGACCCAGCCTTCCGGCGCTGCGGTCGCAAACGCATGCTGCGTTTGCGCCACACGAGCAGGCGTCAGTGCATCGGGGGCCAGAAATTCGAAGGCATAACACATGTGCATCTTGTCGCCGCCGGACGTGTATTCGCCGACGATCTCTAGCCCGCGCTGGCTGTCGCCCACCTCGCCAACGGCAGCGATGGCCGGAAACTCGTTCAGCACGGCGCGGAAACGCTTGAGGAAGTCGATATTTTCCGGGCGGCTCTTGTCGTAGAGATGCTCCTGGAAGTTATAGGGATTGACCGCCGGGGCCGTGGATGCGTTACGGCGCGAAGGGTCAAGCGCCGGATTGTCGCGCAGCTCCTTGTCGTGGAAATAGAAGTTGATCGTGTCGAGGCGGAAACCATCGACGCCGCGCTTCAGCCAGAAGCGGGTAAGATCGAGCAGCGCATCCTGCACTTCCGGATTATGCAGGTTGAGGTCCGGCTGGGAGGTGAGGAAGTTGTGCATGTAATATTGCATGCGCGTCGGATCCCAGTGCCAGGCGGATCCGCCGAAAATCGACAGCCAGTTGTTGGGCGGCGAACCATCCGGCTTGGCATCGGCCCAGACATACCAGTCGGCCTTGGGATTGAAGCGTGAGGAGCGGCTTTCGATGAACCACGGATGCTGGTCGGACGAATGGGACATCACGAGATCGATCATCACCTTGATGCCGAGGCGATGGGCTTCGGCGATCAGGCCGTCGAAATCCGACAACGTGCCGAACATCGGGTCGACATCGGTATAGTTCGATACGTCATAGCCGAAATCCTTCATCGGCGACGGAAAAAAGGGCGAGATCCAGACGGCGTCGGCGCCGAGCGCTGCGATATGCGGCAGGCGGGCGGTGATGCCCTTCAGGTCGCCGATGCCATCACCGTTGGAATCCTGAAAGGAGCGCGGGTAGATCTGGTAGATGACAGCGCCACGCCACCAATCCCGGTCAGGGGTATTGTCAGGCGTCGCGACTGCTGCTGCGGAAATGCTCATTCAATATCCTTGTTCGTTCGTGAAAGATCAGCCGCCCTTGACTGAGCCCGCGAGGAGGCCGCGGACGAGATATCGCTGCAGGGCAAAAAAGACGATAATCGGGACGATAATGGTAATGAAAGCGGAAGCGGTGAGGATTTCCCACTTTCCGCCCATGGAACCGAGCAGCGCATTGAGCGCTCCCGTCAGCACCAGCTGGTCCTTGCCGGTGCCGAGGAAAACCATGGCGACGAGAAGATCGTTCCAGGTCCAAAGGAACTGGAAGATGGAAAAGGACGCCAGTGCCGGGAAGGACAGAGGCAGCACGATCCTCACAAAAATCTCGAAGTCGCTCGCGCCATCGACGCGGGCGGATTCGATCACTTCCTTGGGCAGACCGGCAATGTAATTGCGCAAGAGGTAGATCGCTAGCGGCATGCCGAAGGCAGCATGGGCGAGCCAGATACCGACATAACTGCGCGAGGCGATGCCGAAGAAGGCGCCGATTTCGTTATACATTTTCAGAAGCGGGATGAGCGACATCTGCAGCGGCACGACGATGAGGCCGACGACGACGGCGATGATGATCGCGCGGCCGGGAAAATGCATCCATGACAGGGCGTAAGCCGCAAAAGCCGATATCAGGATGGGGATGATGGTTGCCGGAATGGCGACCGTCAGCGAATTGACGAAAGCCTGGCCGATGCCCTGGGAGGTCAGGACCGTGCGGTAGTTGTCGAGCGTGAAGGATGCCGGCTGCGCGACGGAGAGATAGACGCGCTTGCCGCGCTTGTCGTCGAAGGGCACATTCTTCGAATAGATGTAGCTGCCGTCCTCGTTGACGGTCAGCGTCTCGCCGTCACCGATATCGGCTGCCTCGCCGGCTCCAAATTCCGTCGGGGCGGCGACCTTGGTTCCGAAGGCACGAACGGCGCCTGCCGGTTTCCCGCCCTCGGCGCCATCGAAGACCGAACCGGAGATCACATAGTTCGGGCCATCTTGCCTTGCCGTCGATGGATCTCCCAATCGTGACGCACTGGTTTCGGCCGCACCGCTGAAGGCTGTCCACCAGCCGGAGGACGCGATCTGGCCCGGCTCGCGCAAGGAGGTGACGAGAATGCCGATCGTCGGGATGAGCCAGAGGATGCAGATGACGAGGACCGAAAAATGAACGATCAGGCGTGGAAGACCGATACGGCGGAGATTGATCGCTGCGTTCATGTCAGTGCCCTCCCCGGTCTTCGCTGGCCTGTCGGATATTCCAGATCATGATCGGCGTGACGGCCGCCATGATGACGAGCGCGATGACGGCGCTGCGACCGCTGTCGCCACCGCCGCGGAACATCCAGTCGAACATCAGGTTTGCCAGAACCATCGTGTTCCACTGGCCGTTGGTCATGGTCAGCACGATATCGAAAACCTTGAGGACGAGGATGGTGATCGTCGTCCAGACGACGGCGATAGTGCCCCAGATCTGCGGCACCATGATCCTCCAGAAGATCTGCCAGCCATTGGCGCCATCGATCACGGCCGCCTCGATCGTCTCTTCGGGAATGCCGCGAAGTGCCGCCGACAGGATGACCATGGCGAAACCGGTCTGGATCCAGATCAGGATCACCATCAGGAAGAAGTTGTTCCAGATCGGCATGGCGATCCAGACCTGCGGATCGCCGCCGAAGAATTGAACGATAGCGTTCAAAAGGCCGATCTGCGTGCCGTCCGCGCCGCGATATTCGTAGATGAATTTCCAGATGACGGAGGCGCCGACGAAGGAGATCGCCATCGGCATGAAGATCAGGCTTTTTGCGATATTGCCCCACCAGATGCGGTCGGTCAGCACCGCGATGACGAGCCCGAAAAAGGTGCAGGCGGCCGGCACGACGGCGAGCCAGAGAATGTTGTTGAAGATCGACTGGCGGAACTGGCCGTCGGTCGCTGCCCACCAATAGTTGGCGAGCCCGACGAAATTGCCGCCGGAGCGGTCGTAGAAGGACAGGATGAAGGTCGCGATGACGGGGTAGACGAGGTAGACGATCATCAGAAGCAGCGCCGGCCCCAGGAAGAGCCAGGGGCGGATCGCCGCGTGACGTTTGAGATTGGCGGAAATCCGCTGCACATCGCCCGAGCGCACCGGCAGTGCGATCTGCAGCAGCTTGTCGGACAGCCAGTAATAAAGCGCACAGCCGAAGACGCCGGCAATTACCGCGCCGAAGGCCGATACGATCTGCGATGCCATGCTGCCCCTCCCGTTGTCATTTTTGTTCGGCTTTTGTTGAGTTTGAGAGCGGCCCCTCACCCCGCCTCCGCTTTGCTCGGCGCACCCTCTCCCCGCAAGCGGGGCGAGGGGGAACGGAGACGTTGCAGCTTGGTCCCTTCGCCCCGTTTACGGGGAGAAGGTGCCGGCAGGCAGATGAGGGGCAGGCCCCAATGCCGAACTCTACTTCAACCCGTCCCAGGCCTTCTGGATCTCGCCTGCCGCAGCCTTTGCGTCCTTGCCGCCGACATAGTCGATCATGCCGGTCCAGAAGGCGCCGGCGCCGATCTTGCCGGGCATCTGGTCGGATGCGTCGAAGCGGAAGGTGGTTGCATTGGTGAGGAGTTCACCCTGTTTCTTCAGGACGTCATTGGCATAGGCATCCAGATTGACGCCCTTGTAGGGCGTGAGGAACGAGGCCTGGGCCATCCAGACCTCGTGCGCAATCGGCGTCTTCAGGAATTCGATGAAGGCCTTGGCGGCTGGACTGTCCTTGGTGATGGCGAAGAAGGTGCCGGCGCCGAGAACCGGCGTGCCGAGTTCAGGCTTGGAAGCGTAAGTCGGCATGTAGAAGAAATCCGCATCGACCCCGAGTTCCTTGTCCGGTGGGAAGAAGGACGGAACGAAGGATGCCTGGTGATGCAGGTAGCATTTCGGCGGAATATCGAAGAGGCCCTTCGGGCTGTCGCGGAAGTCGGTGGAGGCGACGGCTGCCACGCCACCGGCGACATATTTGTCGTTCCTGGCGAACTTGCCGAATTCCTCGATCGCGCCGACAACCGCCGGATCGTCGAATTTCACTTCGTTCGACACCCACTTGTCGTAGGTTTCCGGCGTCTGGGTACGCAGCATCATGTCCTCGACCCAATCGGTGGCCGGCCAGCCCGTAGCGCCGCCGGAGCCGAGACCGATGCACCAGGGCACGCCGCCGTCCTCGACGATCTGGTCGGTCAGCTTGATGAGGTCCTCCATGGTCTTGGGCACTTCATAACCGGCTTCCTCGAAGTTTTCCGGCACGTACCAGACCATGGATTTCAGATCGGCCTTGAAGGGAAAGCCGAAATAACCTTCCTGTCCATCCTTGCCCTTGTAGGTGCCGTAACGGATCCAGTCCTCGCCGGAGCCGTAATTGGTCTTGACCCAATCGGCATTTTCCTGACCGAGCGGTGTCAGAAAACCCTTGGTGGAAAGGTCGGCGAGAAGGCCGGGCTGCGGGATGATGGCGATGTTGGGCGGCGAGCCGGCCTGGGTGTCGATGACGATCTGCTGTTCGTAATTTTCAGAGGAGGAGTATTTGCCGTTGATGCCGGTCGCGGCGTTGAAATAGGCAAGCACGCTGTTGAACAGGACCTCGTCCTCACCGCGCCATGGACCGAACAGGGTCAGGCTCTGGCCCTTCAGGTCGGCATGCGCCGCCTTGAAATCCTCGAAACTCTTCCAGTTGAATTTAGCGTCCTCGCCCGGTGGGAACTTCAGTTCCTGCGCATTCGCCATTCCTGCGATCAAGGCAACCGCGGCGGCGCCGATCCATACAGACGTCCTCATCAAATCCTCCTCCCTCTCAAAATCGTTTAAGTCGACTTGAAAGATTGCCACATGCGACGACCTGGCAACCGGAGTGATGATTTAACGCTCCTGCTGAAGAATCAAGAGGCTGTCGCGCAACCGTGGCGCGACAAATGTGCGAATTTTAGAACTTCGGCACGGAAAGGCTGCAGGCGCGATGGGCGGCGATCACGGTGTTGGCCATGAGCATGGCGATCGTCATGGGGCCGACGCCGCCCGGAACCGGCGTAATCGAGGCGGCAACCTCGGAAGCTTCGGCAAAAGCGACATCTCCCACCAGCTTGGTTTTGCCCTCGCCCTTTTCCGGTGCGGGCACACGGTTGATGCCGACATCGATGACGGTCGCGCCCGGCTTTACCCAGTCTTGCTTGACCATTTCGGCCCGGCCGACGGCGGCAACGAGAATATCGGCATTGCGGCAGACGGAAGCGAGATCCCTGGTGCGCGAATGCGCCATGGTGACGGTGGCGTTCGCCGCGAGAAGCAGAAGGCCCATCGGCTTGCCGAACAGGTTGGAGCGGCCGATGACGACGGCGTTGAGACCGGACAAATCCTCGCCATGAACGCGCTTGACCAGCAGCATCGCGCCAGCCGGGGTGCAGGAGATGAGGCCGCTTTCGAGATCACCGGTGGCGATCTTGCCGGCATTGGCGATGTTGAGACCGTCGACGTCCTTTTCCGGCAGGATCGACTGGATGATGGAATCGCTATCGAAATGTTTCGGCAAGGGCAGCTGGACGAGAATGCCGTGGATTGCCGGATCCGCATTGAGCGTATCGACGAGCGCCTGCAGGTCTTCCTGTGTCGTCTCTTCCGGCAGCGTGTGCTGGATGGAGTTGAAGCCGCATTGCTTGGCCATCTTGCCCTTGGAATTGACATAGGCGTGGCTGGCCGGATCTTCACCGACGATGACGACCGCGAGGCCCGGTGCAATGCCCGTCTTCTGCGTCAGCGATGCGGATGCCTCGGTTACGGCGGAAATCACGGAAGCGGCCGCTTCCTTGCCATCGATCACAAATGCCACGGTGAACTCCTCGCGTCTCGGCGTAAAATGAGGGCATCCGGCAGACAGCCGATTGCCCATCCACGCCCTATGCTGTCCCGATCAGGCAAATGCAAGGAGTTTGTGCCGCCTGGAACCGGATCAGCCGGTTGCCTTCAGCTGGCGGGCCGCGTGTTCGGCAACCAGTTCACGGAGTTCGGCCAGTTCACGCTGCAGCCGCAGCAGTTCCTCCTGATCGTATTGCGGGGTATCCGCAGAGATATCGGCCCAGAGCGGCCAGCTCTCCTCGCCGCGACGGGTCACGGATTGATCGACCAAGGCGCCGACATGCGCAGGCAAGGCCGCGCCGTTCACCGGCAGGCGGTTTTCAATCAACAGCGAGTGCATCCGGTCGCCGAAGGTTGCATCGTTTGCAGCGAGCCGCTCCTCCTGTTCATGATCGAAGACGCTGTCATTGCCATCGTCGTGGGGAAGCCGCTGATCGTCCGCAATGATTTGCGCAATCTGCGGCTCGGCCAGGATATCGTGACCGGACAGTTCCAGATGAACCGGCATATCGTCGAATTCATCGGCCAGCCGCGACTGGCGACGATAACGCCGTGCCGCTGTTGCGAGACCCGCCAGAAGTCCGACGAGAGCGCCGAGACCTGCAAGCCTCACAACGTCCGGTCCGAGCCGCTCCGCTGCGGCTGGCGATGCTGCCTTCAGGATCGGCGGGGCGGACGTCAGGGTCAGCGTGGAAGACGGGGAAGCCGTTTCGATCTTTTCGAGATTACGGCGCGCCTCTTCCGCTGCCGCCTGAAGGGATGACAGCTGTGCCGCCGTCTCGTTCAGCGGCTTGTCGGCTTCGAGAGCCGTTCTGCGATCCTTCAGTTCTGCCAGGGATCTGGTTGTCGATGCGAGATCATCCTTGAGCGAGGCGACAAGCTGGCGCAACGCGCTGCCGACATCCCGCCTAGCACCATCAAGCGCGCCCTTCGCCGCCACCAACCGCGGATGCAGCGGGCCGAGATTGACGGCGAGCTGCTGCATGGCCAGCTCCGCCTGCACATATCGCTGGCGCTCATATTCCAGGCCGGTGAATTCCAGGCTGTCGGGAAGCGGCTTGGCGAGCACATCGGCAAGTTTCATTGCCGATGCCATCTGCTGCTTGTCGCCCAGGTCAGCCAAACGCTGTTCGGTGCCGGCGATATCCGTATCGAGATTGCGGCGCTCGTCATGCAGTGACTGGAGTTTTTCGCGCGTTTCACCATCCAGCTTGCCGACAAAGCCTGCAAGCGCGGATTCGGCGCGCTCGGCGGCCTTGCGCATGGCACCCACCTGCGGGCTCGGGGTTTCGCCGACGTTGGTAACAAGCGCATGCCGCAGCTCACCCATCAGCTGGTTTGCGAGCGCAGCCGCCGTCTGCGGATCCTCGGCTTTCGCGCCAAGCACAATCCGGCTGGCGGCAGCATCATAGGTGACGGACATTGCATCCCGCAGCCGTTGGCGCGCGATTTCCTCGGCTTGCGACACCGTCGTCACCTCTCCCGACAGGACCTCCGAGATGACGCGAATAATGGTCGGGCGATTTTCCTCGCTGCTTGCGAGGTTGAGCGTGCGGATCACATTGTCAAGGGCCGCCCTGGAGCCGAGTTCCTTGATGGCCGAATGGATAGCATCGCTGCTTTGCGTGGTTACCGCGACCTGCGTCTCGGCTCTGAATTGGGGGCTGTTCAACTGCAGCGAGACAAAGGGGACGGTGATGCCGAAAACGGCCGTCATTCCGATGACCGGGCCAATCACCGATCCAAGTGTCATGAAAGCCGAACGGAACCGGGTAACGATCGAAGGCGCCCCGTCAAACGCTTGCCTGTCTTGTGCATCGGCATCGATCGGCCCGTACATCGTTCACCACCTCTGCGCGCAGCGGAGCCGAGATTGCCCGCAGTCATTAACGCAGTCTAAATTTTCGTGGCAAACAAAAGGTTAACCGTCAGGCCATGGACGGCTTGGAAATCGAAGATTTGGCACCGGCAGTGGAAACCGGCTGCGGGCGGGCGAGCCGGCGAAGGCCCCTCCCGGCAAAAATCACCAGCCCGATATCGGCGCCGCCCAGGCGATGCCTGATCTTTTCCCCTGCATCGGCATCGACGATCACCAGATCGAGGCGGCCGGACGGGGCTGCATCCGATGCGATGACGACAAAGTCATGCCAGGGCGTGTGACGGCCAAAATGGACGCTGAGCGCTTCCAGGCGCCTCTTGTCACTACCGACAAGGCCGATACGGCGCGGTTGCGCGAAATAGGTCAGCAGGGCGGAGACGAAGCCGGCGGAAGAAAATCTCGCTCCGATCGGCTGGCCTGGCCAAACAGGCTTCGACAGAAGGCGCAGCAATGGACCACCGGCCGGCAAGACGAGATGATGCTTCAGCATGTCGCGGCGAACGAGGCCGAGCATGAAGCCGGCGAGCGTTCCTTCATGAAGAAAGGAGATGGTAGCGGGCTCTCCGTTCGACAGGGCAAGCTCCTCGGCCCGGGCAAGCGCAGCGTTCCAACCGAGAGTGGAGACCGGCAGGCCCAGGAATGTGCGGGACAAGGAGATTTGAGGGGATTTTTCGCCTGCGCTCATGACCGCTTCCGTCGAGGAATTCTCATCTGTCCGATGGTGTAACACCGTGTCCTCAAGCGGCATTTAAGGCAGATGTTAAAATGCAACCTTTGCGTGGTTATGCGGCACCGGCGGGCATCGAACCTGCGCCATCGGGCAGAGTTCTGTGAATCCGATGGGGACACATATTTGCCCGGCCTTGCCGATGGTCGTTCCAAGACGATAAGACCAGAGGCGTCCGGCATGATGCCGGCGCATGTCCAGGCAAGGCCGGCGACGTTATTGCCTACATCATAAATTGCTGAGTTTTATGGATGCCAAGGTCGACAAGATGAGCTTATCTCCCAACGCCCCCCTCGCCGAAATCCTCGAACTTGCACGTACGCAACGGCTTGCCTTCACCGATCTCTTCACCGTTGCCGAAAATCGCAGCGCGGCCGGTCAGAAAGCCGAAGCCGCCGAAATCTACAAGGCCTGGATCGCTTTCAACGACAGCAATCCCTTCCTGCATCTCGTCTATTTCAACTATTCGGTCACGCTGCGCCAAATGAACGACCTCGCCGGGGCGATCAACGCCTTGCGCGCCTGCCTGAAGCTCGATCCCGCCTTCGGTCCGGCGCATATCAACCTCGGCCGGGCGTTCGAAGACGGCGGGCTTGCCGTCCAGGCGATCCAGCAATGGCAGGCCTATACCGCGCTGACCGCCGAAAGCACCGCCGACCGGGTCAGCCACCGGTTGATGACGCTGCAGCATATCGGCCGGGTGATGGAAAATGCCGGCTTGCTCGAAGAGGCCGAGACGGCGCTCTGGCAGGCGATCGAGCTGCGTCCCGACAAGCCGGAGGCCGGGCAGCACTGGAGTGCGCTTCGCCAGCGGCAGTGCAAATGGCCGGTACTGACGCCATCGGCCCATGCCACGCAACGGCAGATGATCGATGCGATGTCGCCGCTGACGCTTGCCTGCTATTCGGACGATCCGATGTTCCAGCTTGCCAAGGCCTCTCGCTACAACAGGTCGCTGGTCGGTCGCGTCGAGACGACAGACCTGCAGCGTCGCATACCGAAGCGGAAAACCGGGACCGGCGAACGCCTGCGGGTCGGTTATGTGTCTTCCGACCTGCGTGACCACGCCGTCGGGTTCGCGCTGAGGGAAGTGCTCGAACTGCACGACAAGGCGAGCGTCGAAATCTACGCCTATTATTGCGGCGACCCGGTGCTGCGGGACGAAACCCAGACGCGGATGAAGGCGGCCGTCGATTGCTGGCGCGACATCGCAACCCTGACCGACGCCGAGGCCGCCAGGCTGATCGGCGACGACGAGATCGACATTCTCGTCGACGTCAACGGCTATACCAAACATGCGCGAACGAGGATCTTCGCCTATCGCCCTGCACCGGTCATCGTCAATTTCTGCGGTTATCCGGGTTCGATGGGCAGCCCGTTCCATCAGTACATGATCGCCGACGAGCATATCGTGCCGCCGGACAACGAGATTTACTATTCCGAAAAGGTCTTCCGCATCGCCTGCAACCAGCCGATCGACCGGAAGCGGGTGATCGCGAACAAGCCGTCACGCGCGGAGGCCGGACTGCCGAAGGACAAGTTCGTCTTTGCCTGCTTCAACGGAATGCAGAAGATTACCGAAACCACGTTCGGGCACTGGACCGAGATCCTGCGTGAAGCGCCGGGCAGCGTATTGTGGATCCTGACCGGCGGCGACAAGGTGGACCAGCGGTTGCGCGAAATCGCGGAAAAGGCCGGCATATCCGGCGACCGGATCATCTTTGCCCCGAAGGCACCAAATGCGCAGCATCTGGCCCGTATCGCGGTCGCAGACCTCTTCCTCGACACATTCCCCTATGGCGCACATTCGACCGGTGCGGACGCCCTGACGATGGGACTGCCGGTTCTGACCTTCCCCGGCCGCAGCTTCGCCGCCCGTTTCTGCCACAGCATCGTGCATGCCGCCGGTATTCCGGAACTTCTGTGCAGCGATCCTCAGGAATACGTGGCCAAGGCTATCGCTTATGCGAAGAACCCGGCCAGCCTGAAGAAAATCCGGGAGCAGCTTTCCGCGGGCCGCGAGACCAGCGTGCTTCGCGACATTCCAGGGCTTGCCCGCAGGCTAGAAGAAATCTTCTGGGAGATGCAGGGGGAGTGCGAGCGCGGCGAGACACCGGTGCCGGACCTGCGCAACATGGAGATCTATTACGAGATCGGCGCGGACCTCGTTCAGGCGCATCTCGACTATTGCGACGATGGTGACTATCGCCAGCATTATCTCGAAAAGCTTGCAGAATGGGATGATCAGTCGCCTATCCAGACTGACAATCGCCTCTGGGCGACATCCGACAGGTAGTCCCTGAAACGACATCGCCGCTCTCATCGAGCGGCGATGTGTTTTAACTCTGTTGTCTGCTGCCGGTGCTTATGCGGCCAGATAGAGCGAGATGATCGTCGATATCTGTTCGGGGCTGAGTGCAGCCATGTGGGTTTCGATCAGCGTGTCGCGCTGTGCACTCGACATGGCCACGATGCTTTCCGTCGACAGCCCCGGAAGGGCGGCGCTGTTAAAGGCTGCGATATCCGCCGTGGAGAAGGTTGCAAGTCCCTCATTCGACAATGCAGCAAGCTGTCCCGAGGTCAGGGCATTGACCTGCTTGGGGCTCAGGGCTTCCGCCTGCGCGGTGCTCAGCGAAGAGACGACCGATGGGGTAAGGCCGGAGATTGCGCCGGTGCCGAGTGCCGCGATCTCTTCCGTCGTGAAGACGGCCAGATCATCGGCACCGAGCGCTGCAGCCTGTAGCGCGTTGAGAGCGCCGATCTGCGCGGTCGTAAGCTCCGCGACCTGGGCAGTGGAAAGCGCCACGATCTGATTGTAGTTCAGACCGCCGACCTGGCCGGCGGACAGCGCGCCGATCTGTTCCGTCGTCAGCGATGCGATGATCGCGGTCGACAGGCCCTTGATCGCGGCCGTTCCAATGGCGGCGAGATCTGCCGTTGAGAAGGAGGCCATGTCTTCCGTGGTCAGACCTGCAAGGCCGGTGGCGCTGAAGGCTGCGATCTGGGCCGTCGACAGCGAGTCGAGCTGCTCGGTCGTCAGTGCGGCAACCTGTGCGCTGGTCAGGCCGGAGATACCGGCCGTGCCGAGTGCGGCAAGTTCCTGGGTCGACAGGGCCGCGATGAAGCCGGTCGACAGGCCAGGTATCGCGGATGACGAGATTGCGGCCAGCTTTTCTGGCGAGAAGGATTCCAGATCGTCCACGCTCAGGCCGGCTATCGCCTTCGAGGTCAGCGCCGCAATCTGCGCAGTGGACAGTGCGGAGATCTGATCCAGCGTCAGCGAACCGGTCTGCTCGCTGGTCAGACCCGCAATGCCCGCCGTGCTCAATGCCGCAATCTGCTCCGGCTTCAGCGCCCCGATTTCCGCCGTGGTCAGCACTTCGACCTGGCGTGAGGAAAGAGCACCGATCTGTGCCGTCGAGAGCGTCTCGAGCTGGCTGAGGCCGAGCGCCGCGATCTGGCCGGTGGTGAGGCCGGAAATGGCGGCGGTTCCGAGAGCGGTTATCTGTTCCGTCGTCAGGGCGGCAATCGTTGCGGTCGACAGACCCGAAATGGCGGCCGAGCTTATGGCCGCGATTTCCGCGGTCGAGAAGGTCGCGAGATCATCAAGACCGAACGCGGAGAGCTGTTTCGAGCTCAGGGCCGCGATCTGCGTCGTCGTCAAGGCTTCGGCCTGATCTGTGTTCAGAACCGCAATCTGGTTGCTGCTGAGACCGGCGATACCCGCAGCACTCAGATGCGCGATCTGCTCGGTGGACAGTGTCGCCAGAACGGTGGTCGTCAATCCCGCCACACCGCTGGAGCTCAGGGCCGCGATATCGGCCGTGGAGAAGACGGCCAGATCGTCGGTACCGAGGGCTGCAACCTGTGCCGAGTTCAGCGCCCCGACCTGTGTTGCGGTCAATGCCTCGACCTGGCTGGTGGTCAGC
Source organism: Neorhizobium sp. UBA7851 (assembly GCA_002500765.1). GTDB lineage: Bacteria > Pseudomonadota > Alphaproteobacteria > Rhizobiales > Rhizobiaceae > Neorhizobium. The sequence continues at coordinate 12,528 of DLSX01000120.1, read as the reverse complement.
GCTGCGATCTGGGTTGCGGTCAGGCCTGCGATGCCGGCCGTGCCGAGCGCCGCGATCTGACCGGTCGACAGACCGGCAATGGTGTCTGTGCCGAGCACCGCGATCTGTTTCGAACCGAGAGCACCCATCTGGGCCGTCGTCAGGGCATCGATCTGAGCGCTGCTCAGTGCCGCCACCTGAGCTGTGGTAAGCTCACCGATCGCAGCCGAACTCAGCGAGGCAACCTGTTCGGTGGACAATGCGGCAAGGACAGCGGTGGACATGCCGGCGATGGCGCCGGAGCCGAGAGCCGCAAGCTCCCTGGTCGAGAAGACGGCCAGATCGTCCGCGCCGAGAGCCGCGACCTGTGCCGAGGTCAGAACCGCGACCTGCGTGCTGGTCAACGCTTCCACCTGGCCCGTCGACATGGCAGCGACCTGCGCCGAGGTCAGACCGGCTATACCGCCGGTTGCCATGGCGGCAATCTGTCCGGTCGAGAGTGTCGATATGCCGGCGGTGCCGAGCGCGGCGATCTGTCTCGACGACAGATGGCCGATCTGGGCTGTCGTGAGAGCTGCCAGCTGGTTGCTGCTGAGGGCCGCCACCTGCGCGGTCGACAATGCGGCGATGTTCGCAAAGCTCAGGGCCTCGATCTTGTCGCTCGACAGCGATGCGAGCACCGCTGTCGAAAGCCCGGCCGTCGCGCTCGCACTCAGGGCGGCAATTTCCCTGGTCGTGAAGAGCGCCAGATCATCGCTGCCCAGCATCGCAACCTGGCTCGAGCTCAGGACCGCGATCTGCGAACTGGTCAGGGCCTGTGCCTGTGCCGTCGACAGCGTGGCTATCTGTGCGGTCGAGAGACCGGCAATGACGGACGTGCTGAGAGCGGCGATTTCATCGGTCGAAAGAGATGCAATATAGGTCGTGCCGAGCGCTTCGAGCTGTTTCGCGTTCAGTGCGCTGACCTGACTGCTGGTCATCCCGGCAAGCTGTGCCGTCGAGAATGCGGCCATCTGGGCGGTCGACAGACTGGTGATCGCAGACGTGCTGAAGGCTGCGACGAGATCGTTGGACAGGGATGCCAGCGTGGCGGACGACAGGCCGGCGACAGCGCTCGAACTGAGCGCTGCGATTTCCCTGGTCGCAAACAATGCGAGATCATCGGTGCCAAGAGCCGCGACCTGTCTGGACGAAAGCGAGGCCACCTGCGTGGCGGTCAGGGCTTCGGTCTGGGCGGTGGTCAGAGCCTCGATCTGGCTTGCGGAAAGCCCGGTGATACCGGCAGTGCTCAGAGCTGCGATCTGGCCGGTCGTCAGTGCGGCAAGATCTTCGGTCGAAAGGGCTGCGGCCTGATAGGAGTTCAGCGCCCCCATCTGCCGGGTCGTCAGGGCTCCTATCTGATCGGTGCCGAGTGCCGCAATCTGTCTCGTGGTGAGGCCGGCAATGGCGGAGGTGCCCAGGCCAGCGATCAATTCAGGTGAAAGCGATGCCAGCGTATCGGTCGTCAGGCCCGATATCGCACCGGAGCTGATGGCCGAAAGCGCGGAGCTCGAGAGCGCCCCGATATCGTCCGAGCCGAGGGCCGCTATCTGTTGCGAGGTCAGTGCGCCGACCTGCCTGCTGGAAAGGGCGGCAATCTGGCCGGTGCTCAGCGCAGCGATCTGCTTTGTCGTGAGAGAAGCGATAGCTCCCGTGCTCAAGGAGGCGATCTGGTCTGTCGTGAGCGCGGCAATGGCTGCCGTCGTCAGGCTGGAGATCGCGTCAGTGTGAATGGCCGCAACGTCACCGGTGGAGAAGGTCTTGATATTCTCCGTTCCGATGACTGCAATCTGGGCCGAACTCAATGCTGCGACCTGTACGCTGGTCAAGGCACCGGCCTGCGCGGTGGAGAGGGCGGCGACCTGCCGGGTGGTCAGGCCGGAAATGCCGGCCGTGCTGAACGACGAGACCTGAGCGGTGGAGAGTGCCGCTATATCGTCCGTGCCGAGCGCCGCCGTCTGGGCAGCACTCAGTGCCGAAATCTGCCTTGTCGTCAGCGAGGCCACCTGGCTGGACAGGAGGGCCGAGATCTGGCCGGTTGTCAAACCGCTGATGCCGCCGGCGCTCAATGCCGCGATCTGCTCGCTGGACAATGAAACCAGTGCCGATGTCGACAGTCCGGAAATGGCGGACGAACTGATGGCCGCCATTTCCTTGGTCGTGAAAGTCGCAATATCGGCCGGGTCGAGGACCTCGATCTGGTCGATGTTGAGAACCGCTATCTGAGTGGCGGTCAGGGCATCGACCTGCGCCGTCGAAAGCGCCGCGATCTGCCTTGTCGAAAGGCCTGTCACACCGGCAGTGCTCAATGCCGCAACCTGCGCGGTGGAAAGGGCGGCGATATCATTCGTGCCGAATGCAGAGATCTGCAGCGCGCTTAGCGCCGACATCTGGAGCGTGGACAGGGCCGCGATCTGGCCTGTCGTCAGCGCCGCAATCTGGTTTTCGTCCAACCCCTTGAGGCCAGCCGTACTCAGCGCCGCAATCTGAGCGGAGCTGAGCTGTCCGATTGCGGTGCCGCTCAAGGCCGCGACCTGCGCGGACGTCAGGGCAGCGACCTGCTTGGTCGTCAAGGCCCCGATCTGGGCCGAATTGAGCGATTCGATCTGGTCGGTAGTCAGGTTGGCGATGGCCGCAGCACTGATCGCGCCAAGCTGCTCGCTGGTCAGCGACGCGATCGCGCTGTTGTTCAGTCCCGCAATGGCCCTTGCGTTGATCGCCGCGATATCGGCCGTCGAGAAGGTCGCAAGGTCGGCGGTGCTCAAGGCGGCGATCTGGGACGTCCTGAGAGCACCTATCTGAAGCGTCGTCAGGGCATCGACCTGGGCGGGCGAAAGGGCCGCGATCTGGTCTGTCGTCAGGCTCGCAACGCCGGCCGTGTTGAGCGCTGCAATCTGCGCCGTCGAAAGCGCGGCAATCACATCGGTCGACAGGGCGGCGATGGCACTGGAGTTCATCACGGCAAACCGCGCGGCCGAGAAGGCCGCAATGGTTTCAGGCGAAAGCGCCCCGACCTGCAGCGAGGTCAGCGCCGCAACCTGCGCCGTCGAAAGCGCGGCAAGCTGGGCAGACGTCAGCGCGGCGATCTGATCCGTCGAAAGTGCCGCGAAAGCGGGCGTGGACAGCGATGCCACCTGGCTGGTCGAAAGGGATGCCAGCGCTACGGTGGAGAGTGCGCCAATCTGCTTGGATGTCAGCGCCTTGATCTGGGTCGTGGACAAGGCAGACGCCTGATCGCTCGACAGTGCAGCAATCTGAGCTGTCGACATGGCAGCAATGGTGGCCGGGCTCAACCCGGCAAGTTGCGATGCCGACAAGGCCGCGATCGTGCTGGTAGACAGGCCTGCCATGGCGCCGGCACTGATCGCCGCAAGTGACTTTGCGGAAAGTGCAAGCAGACTTTCGGGTTCGATTGCCCCCAGCTGGGATGACGACAATGCCGCGACCTGGGCGGTGGTCAACGCGCTTATCTGGCTACCGCTGAGGGAAGCCACCTGCTCCGTCGTCATTTTTCCGACGGCAGACGCCGTCAGGGCCGCGATCTGGGCGGTCGACAATGCCTGCAGCGTCGCAGTGCTCAGTCCCCCGATCGCCAATGTGGTAAGGGCGGCCATCTCTGCCGTCGAAAATGTTGCCACGTCCTCCGGATCAAGCGCTGCGATCTGCGCCGAACTCAAGGCTTTCACCTGAGCCGTCGTCAATGCCTCGGCCTGGCTCGAACTCAGGGCCGCAACCTGCGCAACCGACAGGCGGGCCACCGTTGCGGCGGAAAGGGCCGCGATCTGCGCCGTGGAGAAGGCGGCGATCCCGTCCGTTCCGATAGATGCGATCTGCGACGTCCTCAGCGCACTGACCTGATCGGTGGTCAGCGCCTTGATCTGGGCCAGCGAAAGCCTGTCGAGCTGGTCGGTCGTCATCCCACCGACAGCGCCAGGCGCCAGAGCCGCAATCTGGGCGGAAGAAAGAGACGCGATAGTATTTGCGTCCAGGCCGGCGATAGCGGCGCTCGAGATCGCCGCCATATCCTCCGTCGAGAATGTGGCAAGCTTTTCCGGCGTCAGCATCGCGAGCTGAGCTGCCGTCAGCACCTTTACCTGAGCTGCGGTCAAAGCCCTGGCCTGGTCGACGGACAGGACTTCCATCTGCTCGGAGGAAAGTCGTCCGACGGCCGAGGCGCTCAATGCTGCGATCTGCGCCGTGGACAGGGAGGCAATGGCACTGGTGCTGAGGCCTGAAATGCTGCGGCTGGAGAGCGCGCTTATGTTGGCCGTGGAAAAGGCTGCAAGGTCCGCCGCGCTGAGCACGGCAAGCTGTTGGGACGTCAACGCCGCAGCCTGACCCGTTGTCAGAGCGGCAATCTGGGCTGTTTTGAGCGCATCGATCTGCCCTGCGGACAAGGCAGCGATTGCACCTGTGCTGAAGGATGCGACCTGGGCGGCGGACAGCGATGCCATGACCCCAGTCGACAGCCCGGCCACGGCCCCGTTGCTGAGGACGGCGATTTCAGCGGTCGAGAATGTCGCCAGATCATCGGCGCCAAGAGCGGCCACCTGATCCGATGTCAGCACCCTGATCTGAAGAGAGGTCAGTGCTTCGACCTGACTGGTCGAGAAGGCCGCAATCTGATCAGTCGTGAGGCCAAGGATCGCCCTGGTGCTCAGAGCAGCAACCTGCTCGGGTGTCAGCCTCGAAATGTCGTCCGTGGAGAAGGCGACGATCTGCGTTGCCTTCAAAGCAGACATATGGTCCGTCGTCAGCGCCGCGATCTGTCTGGCCGACAATGCATCGAGCTGGTCCGTGCTCAGAACCGATACGCTAGCGGTGCTGAGCGCAGCGATCTGCGTGGTCGTCAGAGCGCCTACCTGACCGGTGCTCAGCGCCGCAACCTGCATCGCCTTCAGTGCACCGATCTGCGTCGACGTCAGCGCGGCGATCTGTCCATTGGAGAAAGCCGCGATCTGCACGGTTGTCAGGCTCGCGATAAGCGCTGTGCTGGCTGCAGCGACCTGGCCGGATGATAGAGCGGCGATGTGAGCAGTCGACAGGCCGGAAGCTGCTCCATTCTTGAGCGCCGCAATGCCCGTGGTCGACAGAGCCGCGATATCGTCGGTTCCGAGAACCGCTACCTGCGGAGATCGAAGGGCACCGATCTGGGCCGTCGTCAGGGCTGCAATCTGCCCGGTGGACAAAGCCGCGATCTGATCAGTCGTCAGCTTGGTAATCGAGCCGGTGGAGAGTGCGGCGATCTGCGCGGTCTTCAACGACGCCATGACTTCGGTCCGAAGACCGACAATGGCCGCCGGATTGAGAGCCGCCATGTCCTCCGTGGAGAAGGTCGCAAGATCAGCCGGCGTCAGCGCGGCAAGCTGGGCCGAGGTCAGCGAGCCTACCTGCGACGAGGTCAGGGCCTCCGTCTGATCCGTCGAGAATGCCTGCAATTGTGCCGTCGTCAGTGCCGCCACCTGACCGGAGCTCAGGCTTTCGACCGCAACCTTGCTGAGAACGGCGAGCTGATCCATCGTCAGGCCGACGATCGCATTTGTCGCAATCGCGCTCAACTGCTGGGAATTCATCGTCTCGATGTCTTCCGTGTCCATCGCAGAAATCTGCTCGGAAGACAGGGCCTTGATCTGGGCCGTGGACAGCGACGCCACGTCCTCGGTAGTCCATGCCGCAACTGCCGCCGTCGAAAGCGACCGGATTTGGGTTACGCTGAGCGAGGAAATGGTCGTAGTCATGTACTGAGCCTTGACGCTTGATCAAATGCTTAAAGACAAACCCGAAGAACAGCCTCCCCGGTATGGCGAACAATATGAGGAAGCATGATCCTGCCGCCCCATCCCCCCGAAATGGCGAGCTACAACCGGCATTCATGCCGATGACATCAGAAGCTGTAGGGAGGTGGACTTGTGCGAAGCTGAAGTTTTGTTCCAGCCACGCATAAATATGATTGATTATCGTTTTTGGAGGATGATCGGCAGCGGCCGGTTTCAGCAGGAAAATTCGCTATTGCCCTGCATAACAAAAATACCGCTCCGGCGCGCGTGGACCGATCTCTACTGCGGCGCGATTGCCAGAGCTGAAGTGGGTGCGGATGTCAGAACCCGCTTTGCACGCGTGAAAAAACCAGATCCGCAAACAGGGCGATCTGGCCGCCGATAAAGGACGCCGACAGGCCGATGACGACCATGACGGCGACGATCTTGGGCACGAAGGTCAACGTCATTTCCTGCACCTGGGTCAGCGCCTGAATCAACGCGATCGATACCCCGACAACCATGCCCGCAAGCACGGCCGGTCCTGCTGCAATCAGGATCGTCCAGATGGCGTTGCGCATGATATCAAGCGCATCGGCCTCATTCATGACAGTCTACCCTTCATCGGCATATAACTACTTATGCCTCTGACACATTAAATCTGAATTGTGTACTCGCCTTCTTGGGTAGTCCCACTAGAAATCGAGATGCCCTGGCTGATGTTGATGAGCTTGCCCGTCGTCGTCGTTGCAGTGAGGCCTTCAGACGTGACCTCCACCATCGCAACGACGCCAGAGGTCTTGCCGTCGGCGCTGGTGATCGTCTTGCCGATATAGTTCGACGCATTCGTCAGGTTGGACTGGTTGATCAGGCTCTCCAGATTGGAGTTCATCTTGATCGACTGTTCAACCTGCGAGAATGTCGCAAGCTGCGAGACCTGTTCGGTGGCATCCATAGGATCCGTGGGATCCTGGTTCTGCATCTGCGTGATCAGCAGCTTGAGGAAGCTGTTGTAGTCGAGAGAAGCCGCCGCCGCGTCGGACGACGAAGCCGATGTCTTGGCCGTCGCTGCCGCCGTCTGGGTGGCTGAAGCCGTGGAAGAGACGAAGGTCACCATAATGCGATTTCCTTTCGCAGTTCCATTACGGCTGCGGGCGTGATTTCGTTCTTGTTGAGGATGCTTTCCTCGACCGGATAGAGGGCGCGAATGGCCTTCAGTGCATCGAAGGGGCGTCCCGACGAAACCATGCTGTCGATCCGCTTCAATTCAGAGCGAACTTCCTCGTTCTGGAAGCAGGCCACCAGCATGGTGATCGACTTGCGGAAGAGCGCCATGGAGTGCTCTTTGCCTTCGGGATTGATCAGCATCATCTGGGCGATGAAATAGAGCTGCCGAAGCGGCGTCGTGGTCTGCTCGGGCTGAAGCACATGGTTTTCCAGCAGGAACGTCACGTCGTTGAGGAATTCGATCGAAACCTTCCGGTCCACCCGAAGGACGGCACCGTTGACGAAGATCTTTTCCCCGGATTTCAGCGAAAGGCGTAGCGTACTTTTCATTTAAGTCCATCCCGAATGATGATGGTTATGTCTATGATACCCTGGTAGTTGGTGGAGGTACGTCTGCGAATGTTCTCCAACTCCTTCAGTATCCATATGGCGATCGATATTAGATTGGCTTTGACTTCCACACTGAGCTGATTGTCGGCGCTTCGGAGATCCTCGATCAACCTGATCCATACCCGCCTCGTATAGTAGACGGCCTCGATCGAATCCTTGTCGTATTTGGCGCTTTGCTTCGCCACCTCCAAAAGCTCGATCGATCTTGTCAGGATCTGGCGTTCTCGTTCGCGCGCAACAGTGAGATCATCCTCCATGATCTCCGCGTATGAAAACTGAAACATTCATTTACCCTTCATGGTAGAGCGCGCATCGTCCTTACATCACGATGACTAGATATAATCAGCGAGGCTCATGCCTAAGATTCGAGATGTGATCGAGTAGGAGGTTTCGACCTGGTTCAACAGCGTCGACAGGCGTACGGAGGCTTCCTCCGTATCCACACCCACCAAACTCGTCAGCTGCGTATCGATGATCGTGATCTGGTTGCTCATGTACGTGTTCGCTTTGTCGATGCGTTCCTGCGACAAACCAAGTGCCGACTGCTGAGCAGTCACGCCGGAGATTGCTGTACCGGCATATTGCGTCGCCTTCTGGCTCACGACGGACAGGGCTCCGCTACCGAGACCGGCATTCGTCATCTGCGAGGCTACCACAGAAGCGAGGACAAGATTCTTGAAACCTTCGGAATTGGCGCTGGTGGATGTCGCTACGGTTTCCGAAGAGCTTATGCGCGTCCTCATGACGTTGTCAGACGCGTTATTCCAGGTCGACCAGTCGAACGCTGCCTCATAATCGGACAGAAACGTACTCATCTGAGCCGCGGTCACATCGGCGGGCGCGGTGCCGCCCCTGAACAGATCGAACGCGTCATTGAAATCCTTCGTCACCCTTTCGATGAAATCGTCGTCGAAAGTCTGAACATCCGTGGCTGTACCGGAGAAAAGATACTCCCCGTTTACGGCGGTGTTCGCGTAGCTGACGAAATTCTCCAGGACCGACTTCGCGCTGTCGGCCGAAACCTTCAGGCTGTTGACGTCGGTGTTGCCGCTGAGGGCGGTCAAGGCATCAAGCAGTGTCTGTCCCGCATCGGAGATGTTGGTCAAAGCAAGCTGCGACCCTTCCATTCTCGTCTCGGCGAACGAGTTCGCGTCGATAACCGACTTGAGGCGGCTGCTCTCACGCGAGTAATCCAGGCTTGTCGAGGTGCGGGTTCCAAGCTCCAGACCGACGTCCGAGTAGGTTCCGGTAACCGCTTCGTCCTGCAGTTTGACAATCTCCGTCATCGCGTTGGAGACGGTGGATTGCATCGACTGGCTAATGGCGAGGGAGGAGATCGACGTTGTTTTCATGACTAGCTAGCCGCCTGCATCAGTGAAGCCAGCATCTCGTCAATCGTCGAAAGCAGCTTGGTTGCCGCCTTGTAGGACTGCTCGATGTCCAGCAGGAGAATGAGTTCCTCGTCGAGGTTCACGCCGGTCGAATTGGCATAGGCTTCCTTTGCCCGCATCTGCATGGCGGACGTGCTTTCGGCGGCCGTGCTGGCGTTGCTTCGATATTCCTGAACCCAACCGACGGAGTCCGTCGAGAAAGCCAAAAGCGTGGCGCTGGTCGTCGTTCCGGCACTGCCGTCGAAGCTCACGGTTTGCTCGAAACCTGCCAGATATTTATAGAGCAGATCCGAGAAGCCTGCGGCATTTCCGGTATTCTGGCTGACGCCGTTGACACTGCCGTCCCTCAGCTTGGTGGGGTCGGCCTGGGCATCCGCATCGACGGTGATCAGGCCAGCCAGACCGGGCACGATTGTCGAGTCGTTCGGATCAAGCGACCAACCGGCCGGCGGCGTGCCCGCGACAGTGAACAGCCCGGCGATCGGATCACCCAGAGCATCGGTTTCGGCAAAGATATTGATCGTCACACGGGCGATCTCGTCCAGCTGCTTCTGGTAGCCCGGATAGACCTCGTCACGCAGCTGCAGCATCGACTGAAGCGAGCCGTTGGCGCTGGTGCTGCTGCCCTTGCCGGCGGCGAGCGCCACGCCATCGATATAGACCGCGTTGCCGGCGGTCTCCGCATCGAAGGCGGCGCGCGGTTCGAAAGTCACTGCACGCGGCACGGTCTCGAACAGGGTGATGCCGCCGCTGGTGTAAAGCACCATGTCGTTGCCGTCGCGAATGGTGCTCGTGACGCCGACGATTTCGGAGATCTGCTTTACAAGGCTTTCGCGCGTATCGAGTGCATCATTGGGATCTTCACCCCTGGCGGTCTTCTCCTTGACCTTGTCGTTGACCTTCTCGAAATCCTTCAGGAGCTGGTTCAGCTTCTGAACGGTCGACGAGATTTCCGAATCCGCCTCGACGCGCAGGTTTTGCACGGCCGATGTCTGCTGGTTGAGAGATTTGGCGACATCGCCAGCTGCCGCGACGGCGGCGGCGGCCAGGGTCACGTCACTCGGCGAAGTGGCATATGTATCCAGCGCCTCGACCAGCGCGGCAAGATACTGCGAAGGTGTCGCAGACGATTCGTTGCCGCCCATAACCGCGTCGAGCGAGACAAGTCCCTTCAACAGAGCCTGCTGGCCGGAATTGTCGGCAATCGCCGACAATGTCTGCTTCAAAAGAGCCGCATCCTCGGTCCGCTCGATCTTGACCGTTGTCGCACCCGAGTACGGATTTGTCGTCGTAATTGCCGTACGACGATTGTAGTCCTCATTGGTGGTGTTGGACGTGTTGGTCGACACCGTCGCCGTCTGGGTCGCAGTGTTGCTCAGGATCGACTTGGTCGTATTGATTGCGGATGCGATGGACATTCAATTGGCTCCTACGCCTTAACGGGCGAGATTGATGAGAACATCCATCAGGTCAGAGCCGGTCTGGAATACCTTGGAATTGGCCGTGTAGCTGCGCTGCGATTCGATCATTTCGGTCAGTTCGCTGGCGAGGTCGACGTTGGATGTTTCCAATGCGCCGGCAACAATTTCACCGAAGCCGGTGGTGCCGGCGAAACCGATGGTGACGACGCCGGAGTCGGCGGTCGGCTTGTAGACGTTGCCGGTGAAAAGCTTGAGATTGTCCGGGCTCTGAACAGTCGCCATGGCAACCTGATAGAGAGCCTTCGGGTCGCTCTTGGCGTAAGTGGCGTAGACAGTGCCGTCCGAATCGATCTGGATGCCGGTCATCGATTCCGCCGGGCTGCCGTTGGCGCTTCCCTTGGAGATGAGGGATTCGCTCGCGAGCTGGTTCATGCCCGAAAGATCGAAGTCAATGCCGCCGACGTCGAGCGAAAAATCCGTCGTGCTGCCGTTTACGCTCACAAGACCCTTGGAATCGAACACCAGATCGGCGCGAATGGCAGTGCTCGAATAGGGGAAGCTACCGCTGCCGGTCGTGCTCTTGGTGGAGGCATCGTAGACGGCGACTTCCCAGGCATTGTCGGCAGTCTTGGTGAAGTAGAAGTCATAGGTGACGGACGCACCGTATTCGTCATAAGTCGTCACCGAGGTCTTCAGGATGCTATCCATGTCGACATCGGTCGTCGCCGAGTTGTCGCTTGCCCAACCGCCGCTAGCAACGGGGTCGGCCGACTTGTTGAGGTTGCCGGTCAGCGAACCGTTGGTGGTTGCGACAGCGGTGATGGCGGAGTTCGAGGCCTTGACCGGCACCAGGCCGTCGTAGGAATTGACGACCGTGGTCGGCGTGCCTCCATCGGCGTTATAGCCGAGAAGCATGTAGCCTGCAGCATTGACGAGGTAACCCTCTTCGTCCGGCACGAAGGAGCCGGCACGCGTCAGGAAGATGTTGCCGGCAGTATCCTGAACGATGAAGAAGCCTTCACCCTGGATCGCGAGGTCAGATCCAGACGTGGTGTATTCAAGCGCACCCTGCTCGGAAACGGAGTAGCGAACCTTGGTCTCTACGCCGCCGGAGTTGTAGTTGCCGGAGGTAGAAGGGAGAACCAGCGACGAAAACGAGGTCGATGCACCCTTGTAGGCGGTCGTGCTCGAGTTCGCGATATTGTCACCGACCGTCCCCAGGCGGTTAGCCTGAGCATTCATGCCCGAAACGGCGGTCTTCATGGTTCCAAAAATGCTCATTTCGAATCCTCGCTGTGATAGTTGCTCCACATTAGGTGCCGGTCCTTGCGTGAAGCTGTCTGAAAAGGATGGGTGGAAAATTTGAAAAACATTTTTCGACGGCGGGATGCCAAACGGGTCGATGGAAAATCGGCAGTCGAAACAATCGGAAAAGGCCTGACAGTCATTGTCGGCCGGAAAACAAGAAAGGGGCGATCCTGATCGCCCCTTACATTTTTCAATTCCAGTCGATGCAATATCCGAGGAAGCGCTTTGAATCGATCGGATCGGTTCCGAGCTTCTTGCGCAGCTTCTTGCGCAGCTTGCTGATATGGCTCTCGACGACGTTCTCCTCGACGTCCTCGTCGAAGATGCCGTAGATGGCGGAGAAGATCTGCGCCTTGGAAACACGCCGGCCGCGATTGGCGACCAGATATTCGAGAATGCGGCGCTCGCGGCGCGGCAAGGGGAAGACTTCGCCACCGATCTCGGGATCACGGCCGTCGGAATAGACGCGGATCGAACCGATATCGGTATAGTTGGCAATCGCGGTCAGACGACGGCGGATGGCGGCGGCGCGGGCGAGGATCTCGCGCGGATGAACCGGCTTGCGGACGACGTCATCGACGCCGGCATCGAACAGCGCCAGCGTCGCATCGAGCGACGGCTGATCGGAGACGGCGATGACGGGTGCGGTGGAGCGATCGCGGATGGTGCGCGGCAGATCGCAGGCGTTCCGGGTCTGGCCGATGAGGAAGGCCTCGATGGCGCGGATATCGGCATCGGCTGCGGAATTGACCCACTCGCCGAACTCGATCGGATCGAAGCCTGCCGAGGGAATGCCCTCGCGGCCGAACAGGGATGTGTAACCTTCCGTTACGAGCTCTCGCTCATCAACCACGACGATCATCCATGCATCTCCGAATCAGCAGCGTTCATGTGCTGATGCATGAGTACGAATCGTGAGAGTCAGCCACAATTATAGGAACTTGTGGGGACTAATTAATAATTGATTAACCACGATGCTCCGATTTGCCCCATATCTAGTGGGTCAAATCCGATGAG
>DLSX01000056.1:407-2855 GCA_002500765.1 Neorhizobium sp. UBA7851 | reverse complement strand
GTCTGGTCGCGGTTGTTCGCCGGCAATATGGGCATCGATTTTCCGCAGCTGAAAGTGATGGGAACGGTCGCCCGCGTGACCGGTATCGAGGGCATTTCCGACATGCCGGTCGGTGCGGGCGATTTCGCCTACAGAAAACGTCTGGACGGCGATTATTCGGTGGCACTGCGCAATGCCAATATCGCCAATATCGTGCCGGACAGTTTTCGGCTGTTTTCGGAATACATGCCCTCCTTCGTGCAGACATGGCGGGAGCTGAAACTCCGTATCGGCAAACCCTTCGTCGATGAACTGGCGATGCCGAAACGCTGGCAGCTTGACGAAAAGACCGCTTTCGAGGCGATCCGCACACTCGATCCGTTGCCGACGAAATCCTTCAACCGCAAGGCACTTGCCAATCTGGCGCGTGCCTATCCGGCTTTTGCCAAGGCACGGGTCGTGAGTGAGTGGGCGGGCATGATGGATGTGACGCCGGATGCGGTTCCGGTCATCAGCGATGTTCCGTCAATACCGGGATTCTTCATCGCCTCGGGTTTTTCCGGCCACGGGTTCGGCATCGGGCCGGGTGCGGGCCATCTGATGGCCGATATCGTCATGGGTGGCGATACGCTGGTCGATCCCGCGCCGTTCAATATCTCGAGGCTCAGGCCGAAACTGGCGATTGCCGCCTGATCGGCAGACCGCCCGTCTCTGCCGTCAAGGCAAAAAAGACCTCCCATATGCGTTCGGGCAAAATGGGAGGCTGAGTTGGGGAGGGGTGTCCGGCTTGATACTTTCGATCAGCCGGTGAGATCGCTGGTCAGCAGCCCCGCATAGGGAAAGAGGGCCGGGGAGCCGCCGCAATGGATGAAGAGGACGGAACTGCCCTTCTCGATGCTGCCCTTTTCGACGCAACCCATGATGCCGGCGAAAGCCTTGCCGGTGTAGACCGGGTCGAGCAGCATGCCTTCGCGATTGCCGGCGAGCTTGATGGCCGCATTGCCTTCGTCCGACGGGATGGAATAGCCGCGACCGATATAGTCGTTCTCGATGCGGATATCCTCGGCCGTCCAGCGCCGGTCGATGTCGAGAAGCTCCGCGCCGGCGTTGGCCATCACCGCGATGCGTTCGCTGAAGGGCACGGCGCTGCCGGTCACGGCAATGCCGACGACTTCCGTGTCCGGCCAATAGAGCGAGCAGCCGATATGGATGCCGGCAAGCGTGCCCCCCGAACCGACCGGGGCCACGAGATAGCGCGGTGCGGGCGTGCCGGCGGCGGCATATTGTTCGGAGAGTTCCTTGACGGCATTGACATAACCCATGGCACCGAGTGCGCTCGCGCCGCCGAGTGGGATGATATAGGCCTTTTCGCCGCGCGCCTCTGCCTCTGCTGCATGATGCTCCATGCGCGGATTGATTTCGGTAAAATAGGCATCGGGGTCGAGGAAATCGATCTCGGCGCCGAACAGGTGGTCGAGCAGGAGATTGCCCTGATAGAGGTCCGGGCGGTTGCCACGCAGAACGAGAATGGGCTTCATGCCGTATTTGCGCGCGGCGGCCGCCGTCATGCGGGCGTGGTTGGACTGGTGGCCGCCGGTGGTGATGAGCACCTTGACGCCCTGGGCGACGGCATCGGCCATCAGGTATTCGAGCTTGCGTACCTTGTTGCCGCCGCCGCCGAAGCCGGTGAAATCGTCCCGCTTGACCGAAAGCGAAATGCCGAGCTCGGCGCTCAGGCGCTCCATCTTCTCGATCGGCGTCGGCAGATAGCCGAGAGAGAGCCGGGGGATCGCTTGGAGTTTCATGCGGATTTCCTCTTCAATCACGGAATGCGACGGGCCGGATGCGACCGGCGACGAACAATGAATATATAATATATCCTATATCAAAGCTGGCAAGATGCTTTCATTTGTGGCATGCATTATAAAGAGGCAAATTATTGCCTTCGGACCGGAGTTGAGAGAAAAAGGACCCGCCCATGACCGCACCTGTGATGACCGTGTCGGGCCTGAAAACCTCGTTCCGCCGCAAGGGTGTCTGGCTTCCCGTCGTTCGCGATGTTTCCTTCGATATCCATGCGGGTGAAACGGTGGCGCTGGTCGGCGAATCCGGTTCGGGCAAGAGCGTGACCGCCATGTCGATCATGCGGCTCTATGCGCCCGACACCTGCCGCATTGAGGGCTCGGTCAAGCTCGAAGGCGAAGAATTGACGACGCTGCCGGAGCGAAAGATGCGCGACGTGCGCGGCGACCGGATCGCGATGATCTTTCAGGAACCGATGACGAGCCTCAATCCGTCGCTGACGATCGGCGACCAGATTTCCGAAGTGCTGGTTGCGCATCGCGGCCTGTCACTGGCCGACGCCATGAAGGAAACGCGAGGTCTGTTGGAAAAGGTCCGTATCCCGTCTGCCGCAAAACGCCTCGAAGAATATCCGCACCAGATGTCCGGCGGCATGCGCCAGCGCAT
>DLSX01000056.1:0-293 GCA_002500765.1 Neorhizobium sp. UBA7851 | reverse complement strand
ACCCATGACATGGGCGTGGTCGCCGAAATCGCCGACCGAACGCTGGTCATGTACAAGGGTGAGGCGATCGAGCGCGGCGAGACCGGGCAGGTTTTTGCCGATCCGCAGCGCGGTTATACCAAGGCGCTTCTCTCGGCCGTGCCCAAACTCGGCTCGATGCAGGGCGCTGCAGGCCCGGCACGCTTCCCGCTGGTGGATGTCGAGACCGGCGTGCCGGTGGAAATGCCGCAGGTGAAGGATACCGTGTCCGCTGGGCCGGTTCCGCTTCTGCAGGTGCGCGATCTGGTGACGCG
>DLSX01000170.1:4930-5173 GCA_002500765.1 Neorhizobium sp. UBA7851 | reverse complement strand
GAGCCCCAGAAACGAGAGGCCGGCCTCGGTCAGGATCGCCAGCCCCAACTGGATCGTCACCTGGACGATGATCTGGTTGGAAATGTTCGGCAGGATATGCACCAGCGTGATCTTCGCCTTTGACCGGCCGATGCCGACCGCCGCCGTCACATAATCCCGCGCCCAGATTTGCTTCGCCCCGGCAAGTGTCAGCCGCGCAAAGACCGGCACCATGAACACCGCAATCGCAATGATCGCGGTAAA
>DLSX01000170.1:3535-4902 GCA_002500765.1 Neorhizobium sp. UBA7851 | reverse complement strand
TATCGCCGACAGAATGGGCGGCACCGCAAAGATGATGTCGCAACCGCGCATCACGATCAGTTCCAGCCACCCGCGCCGCATCGCCACTATGACGCCGACCGCCGAACCGACCGTCGCCCCGATCGCCACCGCCAGGAACGAGGTCGAGAGCGAATTCCACGCCCCCACCATCAGCATCGAGGCGACGTCGCGGCCGAACTGATCCGTACCGAGAACCCCACCCGGCCCGAGCGGCGGCTTCAACCGCTGCACGATATTCATCTTCGATGGCAGCGACGGCGTCCAGACCAGCGACAGAAGCGCCACGCCGACAAGCGCCAGCGTCACGACAAGCCCGATCAGCAGCACGGGGCGACGAAAGATCCCGGCCATCACGTCGCCACCCGCAGTCTCGGGTCGATCACCAGGTAGGCGAGATCGACGAGGAAATTCATCACGATGACGAGCGCCGAAAAGAACAGCACCACATCCTGCATGACGATGATGTCGCGCTGCGACAGAGCCTGCAGCGCAAGCCGCCCAAGCCCCGGCAGGTTGAAGACATTCTCCACCAGTACCGCACCGGCAATCAGGAAGGTAAACTGCAGCCCGATCATGGTGACGACCGGGATAGCCGCATTCGGCAGCGCATGTCGCCACACCGCCGCCTTGTCGCTCAACCCCTTGGCACGGGCCGTGCGAACGAAATCCTCACTCATGACATCCAGCACGGCGCTGCGCGCCACCCTTGTGAGCACACCCGCCTGCGGCAACGCCAGCGCGATTGCCGGCATCAAGAGCGCCGCAAGCCCGGCCCACAGTCCCGCATTCCAGCCCGGAAACCCGCCCGCCGGCATCCACCCGAGCTTGGTCGAAAACGCGATGATCAGCAGCAACCCCACCCAGAAGGCGTGTTCTGCGATCGACACATAGGAAAAGGCACCCGCAATATAATCGAACAATCCATTGTGCCGACGAGCCGCAGCCACGCCGAGCGGCACGGCGATCGCAACCGACATCACCACAGCCATCAGCGCCAGCGGCAACGTCACCGCCAACCTCTCGACGATCAGCCCCGCCACCGGCACGCCATAGGTATAGGATTGCCCAAGATCGCCCTGCAGCACGCCGGCAAGCCAGGCGAGATAGCGAACGATCAGCGGCTCATCCAGCCCCATCTGTGTCCTAAGCGCCGCCAACGTCTCCGGCGTCGCCGAAGTCCCAAGCATGATCGCCGCCGGATCACCGGGCAAAAGGTTCATGACGGTGAAAATCAGCAGGGAGACGACGGTGAGCGTGACGATCAGGCTGGCGATACGGCGGATAAGGATGGAGATCATGGAAGATTATACTCCCGCTGGCCTGCAGGTCTGCAGCGGCCCCTCATC
>DLSX01000170.1:0-3513 GCA_002500765.1 Neorhizobium sp. UBA7851 | reverse complement strand
CTCTCCCCGCATGCGGGGAGAGGGCTAGGGTGAGGGGCAATCTTACTGGGCACGGGCTGAGAGATATTCACTCTTCCCAAAACACCTCGGTCAGCACATTGGACGGGATCGGCTCGTTCTCCCAAAGCCCCTTCAGCTTCTTGTCCCATATACCCAGCTTCGGCATCACGAACAGAAACAGCGCCGGCACGTCATCGGCCAAAATGGTCTGCGCCTCGCCATAAAGCCTGTCCTGCTCAGCGGCATCGGTGCTCGCCTCGACCTTGGCAAGGATCGCGTTGAATTCCGGGTTCTTGTAATTGAAGTAATACGGGTCGCGGGCATAGATATCGATGTCCATCGGCTCCGCATGCGCGACGATGGTCATGTCGTAGTCAGCGGCCTTCAAGACATCCGCCACCCATTTCGCCGGAAATTCGGTGGTTTCGATATTCATCGTCACGCCGATTTCGGCAAACAACGCCTGCAGTATCTGCGACGAGCGCTGCGCATAAGCCATCTGCGGCGCCTTCATGGTGAAGGAGAAACCATCCGGATACCCGGCCTCCGCCAGCAGCGCCTTGGCCTTTTCGACATCATAGGGATAGACGCCGGTCAGGTCCTTGTAGCCGCGGTCATTCGGCGTGTAATGGCTGCCGATCGGCGTGCCGAGACCCGACCACGCACCCTCCACCACAATCGCCCGGTCGACCGCCATCATCAGCGCCTGACGAACCTTCTTGTCGGAGAAAGGCTTGCGGGAATTGTTCATCCCCGCCACGACTTTGAGTTCCGTATTGCCGATCACCGTCGCCAGCTTGTCATTGCCTTCAAACGAGGCGACCAGCTCCGGCGCACCGAATTCCGGAAACGCATCGACATCGCCAGCCGTCAGCGCCGCCGACTGCGCCTGCGGATCGTTGATGAAGCGGAAACTCGCCGTCTCCAGCTTCACCGAGATATCCTTGTTCCAATAGTCGGCATTCTTCTTCAAATCGACTTTCGTGCCCTTCGCCCAGCTGTCGAAGACGAACGGTCCCGTACCGACCGGATTTGTCTTGTTGTCGGCCGCAGTCGATGGCTCCACCATCACCGCCGCCGGCCAACCGAACCAGTAGAGCAGGCTGCCGGTCGGCTGCTTGAGTTTCAGCACCAACGTTGCGGCGTCCGGCGTCTCGATCGTATCGATCGAGGTGAAGTAACGCTTCTGCGGATTGACACTGTCGGCACCGCGGGCGCGATCGAGCGTGAACTTGGCCACCGAACTGTCGAAGTCCACGCCATTGTGGAATTTCACGCCCTGCCGCAGCTTGAACGTATAGGTCTTGCCATCCGGCGAAACGTCCCAGCTCGTAGCAAGCTGCGGCTGCACCTTGCCCGCCTTGTCAATCGTCGTCAGTCCTTCGAAGACATTCTGCCAGGTCACCTGCCCGATCATCACCTGCGCACCGATCGTCGGATCGAGACCACCCGGCTCCACCGTCATGCCGATCGTCGCAGCCGTTTTGGGTGCCGCCTGCGCCTGAGGAGCAGCAAAGGCAATGCCCGCACCGAGCGCCAGCGCGATTGCGCCACGCCGAGAGACCTGAGACCAGGAGAAAATCGTCTGCATCATTCAAGCTCCCCGTTATTCGCTGCATGCAGCTTTGTTAAATGCAGTCTAAGGGCATTTCGCAACTGCACACAATGACCAATTGCGACCGTTCAAGCACTTCCGAGATTGCTGAAACACAAGTTCAGACGCGCCGAAATCCTTCGCTCGCGGTCATCAGCTGCCGTGTATAATCGGCGGAGAATGCACGGCTTTCCAGCGCATCGGCCGTCACCGTCTCCACCACCTTGCCCGACTTCATCACCGCCAGCCGCTCGCACATATGGCTGATGACCCCAAGATCATGGCTGACCATCACGAAGGTCAGCCCGCGATCCTTGCGCGCCTGCTCCAGAAGATTGAGGATTTCCGCCTGGATCGAGGCATCGAGCGCAGATGTCGGCTCGTCGAGCAACAGAACCTTCGGCTCCAGGATCAGCGCTCGGGCGATCGCCACGCGCTGCCGCTGGCCGCCGGAAAGCTGGTGCGAATAGCGGAAGCGGAAACCCGACCCCAGCCCCACCTCGTCCAGCGCCCGCATGATCCGCTGGTCGACATTGTCGAAACCATGGATCGCCAGCGGCTCCAAAAGCAGCCGGTCGACCGTCTGGCGCGGATGCAAAGAGCCGTAGGGATCCTGGAACACCATCTGCACGGTGCGATAAAAATCCTTCGACCGGCTTCGACCCGAATAGGATTGTCCATTGATCGTCAGCGTCCCGGCGCTGAACGCATTCAGCCCCGCCACCGCCCGCAAAAGCGTCGATTTACCGGATCCGCTTTCGCCGACGATACCGAAACTCTCACCCGCAACCACATCCACCGACACATGGTCGAGCGCAACAAAATCGTCGAACGTAACGACCATGTCTTTGACGGAAACAACATTGGCCGTCATAGCGCCCACTCCTTCTTGCGGTCGAGAACCGGCAGCGGGTGCCGGTCGGTTCCGATCGTCGGCAGGCAATTAAGTAGGCCTTGCGTATAGGGATGTTGCGCCTTGGAAAGATCAGCCGACGGCAGTTCCTCCACCACGCGGCCCGCATACATGACAAGCACCCGGTCGCAGAAAGACGAGACGAGCCGCAGGTCATGCGAAACGAAGATCAGCCCCATGCCGCGATCAGTCACCAGTTTGTCCAGAATGCCGAGCACTTCGAGCTGTACCGTTACATCAAGTGCCGAGGTCGGCTCGTCGGCAATCAGCAGTTCAGGCCCGCAGATCAGCATCATCGCGATCATCACCCGCTGCCCCATGCCGCCCGAAACCTCGTGCGGATAAAGCGAAAACACCCGCTCCGGATCACGGATCTGCACCGCCTCCAGCATCGCAAGTGTGCGGGCCTTCGCCTCCGCAGTCGAGATCCTCTCATGCGTCTTCAACGTCTCGATGATCTGCCTTCCGATCGTCGAAACGGGGTTCAGCGAATATTTCGGGTCCTGCAGCACCATGGCGATCCGCTTGCCGCGGATCTCCCGCCGCTCGCGATCGGAAATCGCCAGCAGATCGCGCCCGGCGAAATTCAGCGTCTTCGCGGTGATCTTCGCATGTTTCGGCGTCAGCCCCATGATCGCACGGCCGGTCTGCGACTTGCCGGAACCGCTTTCGCCGACAATCCCAAGCCTTTCGCGCCCGAGCGTGAAGGACACGCCGCGCACCGCCTGCACTTCGCCCGTCCGGGTCGGGAAGCTGACCCGCAGATCATCAACCGTCAGAAGCTTGTCTGTCATTGGCCTGCCTCCTTAGGATCGAGTGCATCACGCAATCCGTCACCGAGCAGGTTGAAGCCGAGCGAGACGATCAGGATCGCCGCCCCCGGCATCGCTGCCACCCACCACTGGTCGAGAATGAAGCGACGGCCCGAGGCGATCATCGCACCCCATTCGGGAAGCGGCGGCTGCGCACCGAGGCCGAGGAAACCGAGACCGGCGGCGGTCAGGAT
>DLSX01000072.1 GCA_002500765.1 Neorhizobium sp. UBA7851 | reverse complement strand
GTTGCGGCAAAGGAAGCCGCCGCCCGACCCGTCACGCCCGCAAACCGCGTCGGCGCCGGCCTCGACCGCTTTCGCGAGGCCTTCCTGATGGCCTGCAAGGCGCTGAAGGCGCATCGCATGCGCTCGTTCCTGACGATGCTCGGCATCATCATCGGCATCGCCTCGGTGATCTCGGTGGTGGCGCTCGGCACCGGCAGCCAGCAGAAGGTGCTCGCCAATATCAGCAGCCTCGGCACCAATACGCTGGAAGTCTTTCCCGGCAGCGGTTTCGGCGACATGCGCTCGGGCCGGGTCAAGACGCTGGTGGTGTCGGACGCCGATGCACTGGCAAAACTTCCCTATGTCGCAGCCGCCACCCCGACGGTCTCCACCAGTACGACTGCACGCTTCGGCGCGACCGAAGCCAATGCCCTGGTCAACGGCGTCGGCAGCAAATATTTCGAAGTAAAGGGCTCAAAACTGATTGCCGGCCGTTTCTTCGACGATACCGGCGTCATGGCGATGGAACAGGATGCCGTGATCGACGAAAACACCGCGAGAACCCTGTTCGGCGGGGATGCCAACGGGGCGAGCGGCGAGGTCATCCTCGTCGGCAGCGTGCCGTCACGGGTGATCGGCGTCATCTCCTCGCAGCAGGGCGGTTTCGGCTCCAGCGACAACCTGTCCATCTACATGCCCTATACGAGCGTGCAGACCCGCTTCACCGGCGACCAGTCGCTGCGCAGCATCACGCTTCGGATCAGCGATGAAGCCGACACAAGTGTTGCCGAACAGGCGGTGATCACCTTCCTCACCGGCCGCCACGGCACCAGGGACTTCTTCGTGCTGAATACCGACGACATTCGCCAGACGATTACCAGCACGACCCAGACCATGACGCTGCTGATCGGCGCAATTGCCGTCATCTCGCTGATCGTCGGCGGCATCGGGGTGATGAACATCATGCTCGTCTCGGTCTCCGAACGGGTCAGCGAAATCGGCGTGCGCATGGCCGTCGGCGCAAGGCGGCAGGACATCCTGCAGCAGTTCCTCATCGAGGCCGTCCTTGTCTGCCTGATCGGCGGCGTGCTGGGCGTGGCGCTTGCCCTGCTGTTCGGCGTTACATTCAGCCTGTTCGGTTCGAGCTTCAGCCTGGTGTTCACAACCGCGCCGATCGTGCTTGCAGTTGTTTCCTCCTGCCTCATCGGCATCGTTTTCGGCTACCTTCCGGCACGCAACGCGTCGCGGCTCGATCCGGTGGCAGCCCTTGCGTGATGCTGGCTGACAGCGAACACTGCGATTGATGGATAGCGATGGCACGGTGCCTGAAATGAAACGCGCAAAATGAAACGTTCAAGGGGACGCCCGAAAACGCAGAGCGACGACGAACGCCGTCAGTCGATCGTCGAGGAGGCAAGGCGCACCTTCGTCGAACTCGGCTATCGCGGCACCACGACGGATATCGTGGCGGCGCGATGTCATATCTCCAAGCAGACGCTCTATCGGGTGTTTGAAAGCAAGGCCGATCTTTTCCTCGCCGTCGTCGGCTCCCATCGCCGGATGATGCTGGCTCTTCCCCGCCCGGAAACCGAAGACAGGCCCATCGATGAGGTTCTGGAAGATATCTTTATGATCGATATCGACGAGGCGGCGGAACGCGAGCGTGAAGCCTTCATCTCCTTCGTCATACGGGAATCGCAGCAGGTACCGGAACTCGTGGATATCCTGCACCGGGAGGGTGTCGACCGATCCCGAAAACTTCTCGCGGAATGGCTCGACCTCCAGGTGACGAGAAAGAAGCTTGCGATCGATGACACATCGAGCGGCGCCCGAATGCTGATGGATCTCCTGTTCGGGGGCATGGCGGGGCCGGGCAGTCGTGATTGGCAAGACCGCGAGGATCGCAACCGCCATCTGCGGCGCTGCATCGGTGTTTTTGTCAGAGGAAACCAGCCCCACTGACTGCGACACCGGCACTCAGCAAAAAGTTGTATTGACCGTGGTCAATTCAGCTTCGTGCCATAAGTCTATCCTCAGGCGAACAATTGCAATTGCTTGGGGGCCGTGATGGCGAAATCCGCAAGGAGATGGGTCTGGGGCGTGATCGCCCTCGTTGCAGTTGCTTGCGGATATTATGCCTGGACGGTTTTCCGTGGCGACAGCTTGGCCGCGGGCTTCACCTCCAGCAACGGCCGCATCGAGGCCGTCGAAATCGACATCTCCACCAAGACCGCCGGCAGGCTGAAGGAATTGCTGGTCCGAGAGGGTGATTTCGTCAAGGCGGGCCAGGTTCTTGCCCGGATGGATACCGCCCAGCTGGAAGCCGGCAAGCGTCAGGCACAGGCGCAGCTTCGCCGCGCCGGAATTTCCGTCGATACCGCTCACAGCCTCGTCGCCCAGCGTGAGGCCGAACGGAAATCCGCACTCGCGGTGATCGAGCAACGCAAGGCGCAGCTTGACTCGGCAATCAAGACCAATGCCCGCTCGCGCCAGCTGCTCGCTAACAACACCCTCGAGCAACAGGTGGTGGATGACAATGAGGCCGCCGAACAGGCAGCCCGT
>DLSX01000037.1 GCA_002500765.1 Neorhizobium sp. UBA7851 | reverse complement strand
CCGCGCCGCCGAGCGCGCCCGCGGCCGCGTCGTCACCGCAGCGGTCAAGGAGATGGCCTTCCAGCTTCCGGTCAAGATTGGCGACACACTCGCCATCTACACGGAAATCACCCGCGTCGGCACAACTTCGATCACGCTCAATGTCGAAGCCTGGGCGCATCGCTCGCGCCACCAGGCGCAGGAAAAAGTCACGGCCGCAACCTTCGTCATGGTCGCGCTCGACGAAGACGGCAAGCCGAAGGCGGTGCCGGCCGAATGATGGCGCACTGTCGCATCGCCGCCCCGATCATCGTACTGGGGCGGCGTGAGAAGATGACAGGAGCCGGGCGTAAAACCGAGCCCGCACGGATTTCAATTCAGAATTGCCCGTTCTGCGGGATAAAGGCGTGGCTTCAGCTCTGCGCCACGAGCGGACATTGCCCCGTTGTACGAATTAGGTATCTTCTCCCTAGACCCTCTTCTCGTTAAGCAGCGGAACGCTATGGCAAATACCTTGGAGACAGTTGTCCAGGTTTCAGCTCGGCTGCGGTACCTGGGCATTGCATGTGATCTATTCGGCGGATGGGCCGAAGAAATCCTCGGCATTCGCGAACCTTCCGCGCATGGCGATATCGATATGATCTATCGAAGCGAGAGTTTCTGTCACTTCGATGCTCAGTTGAAGGAAGTTTCCGACTTCGAGGAGGTTCCAACAAAGAGGTTTCGACATAAGCGAGCATTTCGATATCGAGATACCGTTTGCGAAGTGCTGTTGGTGAAGGGGCGATCCATACCGACAACGCTTTTCTGGGGTGACGTGCCATTTTACTGGGATACGCCACTTCTCCATTATTCCTCCATACACATTGGAGATGAGCCGTTAACCGTTGTGTCGGCTGAAAATCTGGCACGATACCGGACGATGCATAAAGCCACTCAGCCTTATCGCTGGCGTGATCCTAATATGTTGGAATCTAACGAATGACCGGTTAGGGCCGATTGCGGACATCTCACCAAAGTGCCATCCGCGCTGCCCGATCACCCCTTCAAAAACACCGACCCTTCATCAAAACTCAGCCCCGGAAACACTTTGCTGGTCAGATTGCCCGGCCTGATGTCGAACTGGCGGTAGAGCATGGCGGCGGCGAGTTCGCGGACGTCGCCGGTCGGCATCAGGTCGCGTTCGTCGAGCAATTTTCCCTCACCCAAGCCCGGCCACTGGCCAAGCACCTTGCCGCCGGTCACGCCGCCGCCGGCAAGCACGGCAAGACCGCCGGTTCCGTGGTCGGTGCCGTTGGTTCCGTTTTCACGGGCGGTGCGGCCGAACTCGGTCATGGCGACGACCACGGTCTTGTTCCAGGCCTCCTCACCAAGGGCGTCCTTCAGCGAAACGATCGCGATCGCAAGATCGCCGGCCGCCTTCTTGAACTGGCCCGCCTGCCCGACATGGGTATCCCAGCCGTTGATCGAAAAACTGGCGACCCGGTATTGCTCGCGCAACATTCCGCCGGCGAGTTTCGCCATGTCGGCGATGCCCGAACCGCGCTTTGCGCCGGTGTAGAGAAGATCCGCCGCCTTGTCGGTCGTTTTTGCTTCGTCAAAAGCCTTGGCGAAAAGCGGATCACGCGAATAAAGCCGGTCGAGAAAGGCGATCTCGTCGTCGGCCAGCGAAAAATCGCTCTGGCTCGACCAGCTGTCCGCCTGGTTCGGCCCGGTCAGGATCAGTTCCATCGACGTATTGATGTCGATCGCCTTGCGGGCATCCGAGCGAGGAATGACAGCCAGTGCGCGGTTCAACCAGCCGCTTTTCTGGCTTTTGTCGGCACCGCCGGTCTCCAGGATGTCCTGACCGTCGAAATGGCTCCGCTGGTCGCGATAGGGCGTCGAAACGGCGTGGACGAAGGACAGATGCCCGGCCTTCCAGAGCGGCATGAGTGCCGATGCCGCAGGATTGAGGCCGAAAAACCCGTCGAGGTCGAGCAACCCCGTATCCGGTGTCAATGCCAGCTTGGGGCGCAGCGCGGCAAAAGCCGGGTCACCATAGGGCTGCACGAGATCGAGACCGTCCATCGCCCCGCGCAGGATGATGGTGACGAAACGATTGTCTCCGGGCATGGCCGCGAATGTCACCGGCGTGAGAACCGGCGCCGCGGCAGCACAGCAGGCACCGGCCAGGAATCCGCGGCGGGAGAGGCGGAAATTCGTGGCGCTCTCGTTCTGGCTCATCGGTCTATCTCCTGTTGAATTCCGGTGACGCCAAAACCATGGTGATGCCGTGCAGCCTGCTCGGCGCCTGCGAAATGACCCGCACGGTTTCCGACGATGCGGCATCTCCCAGCGCAGCCTGGAGAAAATCCGACGGCTCGAGCTTCTGCCCCAGTATCTTCGCCACCCGTCGCGACCAGTCGATCCGTTCACCGATCTGGGCGGGCGTCAGCCAGGCACCGCTCGTATCGGGAACGCCGGCCGGGCTTGGCGGCTGCCAGATCGGCTGCCCCATTTTCTGCAGCGCTCCGAGCGTCAATGCATTTGCCTGTCCGGCGCGCCTGCGCCGCGTTTCGGCAGCCTTGGCGGTACCGGCCATCTGCATCGCCTTTCCGACCGGGCCGACATCGTCGTCATCACTTTCCATATCGGCGAGAAGTGTTGCCATGTTGTCGTCGGGCAGATTCAGGGCGCGGAAACCGGACACGATGAATTCGAAGGGCTGCTTGATCTTCTGCCCCGGGTTCTTCCAGGCGAGCGGATGTTCGAGCATGGCCCGATAGACCTCGCCAAGATTGCCGTCGCTTTCCCTCCAGGCGACGTTCATGACATCGGTAATCTCGGCGGGGGGGGGGGCGGGGTTTTTTTNNGTCGCTGATGAAGTGGGCTGCAAGCTTGCGGCAGATATGCGCGGCCGTGCGGGGATCTGCGGCAAGATCCTCCAGCATGCGCACATGGTCCTGGCTGCCCGCCTCGTCGTCCTGATATTCGCGCCCGAGGAGCGTGATCGTTCCTCCCTGCGCGCGACGCGGACGATAGACCATCTGCAGCGCACGATTATCGACCGTCAATCCGGTCAGGATCAAAGCCGCCGCCCGCACGTCCTCCTGGGTATAGCCGCTTCCGGCCCCAAGCGTATGCAGTTCCAGCAGTTCACGGCCGAGATTTTCGTTGAGGCCACGGCCGCTTTCCTGCGCGGCTCGCGAATCCGGTCCGACGCTCTGATCCTGGTCGAGATAGATCAGCATCGCCGGATGCAGGATGGCGGATTGCAGCAGGTCGGAGAACGTACCGGCCATGCGCGGTCGGATCGCTTCCGTCTCGTAAAGCGGCACGATCATCCGCATCGGCAGGGATTTCAGTGCGCTGGTGGAAAAATGATCCATCCAGAAACTGCCCAGCCGCTCATAGAATCCGAAGGGCGAATGGATTGCCTGCGCCAGGCGCGACATCGCATCGACGCGGTAGATCCGCTGGGCCTCCCGCTGCGTCTCCCTGCGAATGCTCTCGTTCGGCTTGCCTTCCCGCGCAGCCTTGGCTTCGGCGGCCCGCAAGGAAATCACCCGCGTGGCTGTTTCGCGTCGGCCCACAAGACCTTCCCGCGGAAAGCGATCCTTGGCAGCAATGCCCTTGGCGAGCTGGGTCAGCAGCCCTTCGGCATCGGACGGGCTCTCCTGCCCGGGCCGAAGACCATATCCATAGCGGATCGCCGCAAGCGTGGGCCTTGCAACAGCCATGCGCTACTCCTTGTTCAATAGAATCCTCACCGACAACTAGGGCGGAAACGGTGACAGAATGTGGCAATTTCGAGAGATGGACAGATTGTAATCCAACGGCCGATCTGCGGTGAGGTTCCGGCCGATGCGGCTCCTCAACGTTCGGCCATCCCCATCTCAACACAATGATTTCGCCGGCTCATCTCACAGTTTCGGCATCATGCCTGAAAAACAGGGTGACGGGATCGGGCACGGCTTGCGCAAACTGGCGTTTGCCGCAATCAAAGCCTTATTCGTGCTCGGCCATACCGTCGGAAAGACTTTATTATTAGCTTGCCCTTATGTTACATTCATTGCCCGTGAATGTGACGACCTAGTGAATGCTGCAGGATTCGACAAGTCAGATAAACGCCCCGCGACTTGAACTCGCAGTGAGGCGTGCGCAAGCCGCAGCCACACTTGAGCGCCTTCCAACGACGCTTACTGTGAATGCGTTCGTGTCGGTTTCGGCGCTGCTGATGAGCGCGATCAATCGCGGCATAACAACTCTTGCCGTCGTCTGGTGCATTGCCGCATTGGCAACGGTTGTCGGGAGATTTGCCGTAGGCATCGCGATAAAACGCCGCCGCCTGGACGAGTTGAAGCCGAACCACTGCCTTCGCCTGATGACCTTGGGCGCCCTGGTCAGCGGTATCGCCTGGGCTGCCCTGCCCTTCATGCTTTCCGATTTCGATGCGCTGGGTGTCGATGGCGGCATCTATATCCTGATGTGCGGAATGGCCACGGGCGCCGTGCTGCTCGGAACCGGCCATGCGGTCACCGCGCTCGCCTTTGCCCTTCCCGTCCATCTTTCGGTCGTGGTCACGCTTCTGATGAGCGAAGCGGCCGGCGGTCATCTTCTGGCGCTCAACGTGCTGGCCCTGACATTCGTCCTCTACAAGAGCAGCATGAAAGGCCAGGCGATCGTCATCGGCAATATCGGAGCGCAGGTGAAGGCCACGGCGCTGGCGCAATCGCTCAGCCGGGCGAATGCCAGCATTCTCAGCGCCAATGAAAGCCTGGAAGTGCTCGCCAACCGCGATCCGCTGACCGGGGTTGCGAACCGCGCCGCCTTCAATGTCGCGCTCGAACGCGGCATCGACAATGCCGGCGCGCAGGATGAGCAACTGGCGCTGCTGATCCTCGACCTCGACCGGTTCAAGACGATCAACGACACTTTTGGCCATTCAGCAGGAGACGAGTTGCTGCTGGAAGCAACCCATCGGCTGCGCGAGGCCGTCGGCGAGCGCGGCTTCATCGCAAGGCTGGGCGGCGACGAATTCGCCGTCGTCATCGGCGGCGCGACG
>DLSX01000039.1 GCA_002500765.1 Neorhizobium sp. UBA7851 | reverse complement strand
CGTCGTCGCCGTCGGCACCATCTCCATCTGATCCGAGAAAAAAGCGCTGCTCTGTCCCTTTGCTCGCAAACGCAAGGGTGAGGCCGGAAAAGCTGTCCGCCGACGCTGGAATGGCTTGGAAACCTTCGATTTGTTCGACGCGCCGGACTCTTCCGGCACCAACGATCAAATCGAGGAAGCAGAATGACAAAGCGAAAGTACAGACATCGCCGCAGTGTCGATGTTCGGATCACTTGGCTGCAACCACATGTCAACGGATTCAAGCACTGGCTTGGCCAGCGGAATTATTCGGGCGCAACAATCGTGGAGGTGGTGCGCCTACTGGCACTGTGGGGTGATTGGGTGCGTGCCGCCGGCTTCGGTGTCGAAACACTCGCCGAGGGTCTGAACGCATCGGCATCGGTGTTCAAAGGCAGCAAGACCGCCCGTGCGCCACAGGGTGCTGCCGCACTGTTCGTCACGTATCTGCGCGAGTGCAACATTCTGCTGCAGGAGCAGGCTCCGTCACTGGAGGAGACGTGGCCGGCCCTGGCCGCCTTTAGTCGCTGGATGCGGGAACAACGCGGCATCAAGGACTCGACGCTCAACCTGTACCAGCCGGTATTGGCCGATTTACTGATATCGCTTGGATCAGATCCCGCGGCTTATACGGCCGAGGCGATCCGCAACTTCGTGCTTGTTCGAGCGAGGCCGCACGGCCGTTCGCGGGCGCGATGCATCGCCGTCGCCACGCGCATGTACCTCAAATATCTCGTCGCGATGGGGCATTGCCCGGCGGGGCGGGAACACGCGGTCCCGAGCTTTGCGAACTGGCAACTGGCGACGACACCGCGCTTTCTTGGTCAAAGTGATATCGACCGCCTCCTTGCCAACTGTGAGGGCGAAAGCCGCTTGCGCGACCGCGCTGTCATGTTGCTTCTGGCTCGGTTGGGCCTCAGGGCGAGCGAAGTTGCCAATATCACTTTTGGTCAAATCGATTGGAAGAATGGTCGGATAACGCTGATCGGAAAGGTCCGGCGCGAGGAATGGCTCCCGCTGCCTCAGGACGTCGGCGATGCCATATTAGCCTATATCGAAAGGGCAAGGCCGCACATTGCAAGGACGCGTGTGTTCCTGACGGATATCGCGCCGATCAGACCGCTAAGCCGCATTGCCGTAAAGTGCATCGTGCGTCGCGCGCTCGACAGAGCCGGAATTAAAAGCATCCACCGTGGCGCGCATGTGCTTCGGCACTCAGCGGCGACCGCGATGCTGCGGAGCGGCGCAAGCCTTGCCGGCGTCGGAGCTGTATTGCGTCACCGTTCTCCATCGACGACCGCGCTCTACGCCAAAGTAGACATTGGCCTCTTGTCCGAGATCGCGCAGCCATGGGGCGGGAGGTTGCCATGCTGAGCGCCGACGTCACCCGCTACATCAGTTTACGCCGCGCGCTGGGCTACAAACTTGCCCGGGTGGACCGGTATCTCCTGGCGTTCGCGCGCTTTGCAGCGGAACGCAACGAGAGCCACATTCGCACGGCAACCGCTCTTTCTTGGTTGCCGGTGGCAGCCAAGAGCCCAAACGCCATGTCGCATCGGCTGACGGCCCTGATCGCCTTTGCCCGCTTCATGCAGGCGGAAGATCCTCGTCACGAGATACCGCCCGCAGATATCAAGCGGTCCACCAATCGACCTGTTCCCTACATCTACAGCGCGGAGGAGATCGCCCGTATTCTCGTTGTGGCCGGCAATCTGAGGCGCCAGCAGCCCAATCCACTGCGTCGCGAGCTCTATGTCATGCTTTTTGGGCTGATCGCAGCGACTGGACTGCGCATCTCCGAAGCTCTCGCGCTCAAGCTCGACGACATCCTGCCAGACGGCGTGTTACACATTCGCGAAACCAAGTTCCGCAAGAGCCGGCTGGTACCGCTGCACGCCACCGTCATGGAAGCGCTCCAACGCTATCTTCAAGCTCGGCGTCAACACGCCGGCGAGAGCGATTGGCTCTTCCCATCTGTCCAGCACCGACGGCTCTACCCGACTACGGTGAACTATACGTTCCGGTGCATCTTACGACGGGCAGGCATCGCGCCGGCGCGAAGTCAGCAGCCACGCATCCACGACCTTCGACATACCTTCGCAACCCGCGTCCTGGAACAATGCGGCGCCGATCGCGGCGAAGTTGCCCGGCACTTCGTCGCTCTGTCGACCTACCTTGGCCATGTCAGTATCCACAATACGTACTGGTATCTCGAGGCGACGCCGGACATGATGACCGACATCGCCGCCGCGGCAGAAACTCTGGTCGGGGAGGACGGCTTATGACGGAGCTCGCCCCTCTCATCACTGGCTTCCTGCGAGATTATATGCCGCGACAGCGAGGTTACAGCCCGCAAAGCTGCGAGACATACGCGTTCAGCTTCAAGCTGCTGTTCAACTTCACAGCCAAACGGCTCGGCACGCGTCCGTCTCTGCTCGCCATCGAAGACCTGGACGCATCGATGATCGTGGCCTTCCTGGAGCACATTGAGCAGGATCGTGGCAATAGCGCGTCCACCCGTAATATGCGGCTTGCCGCCATCAAGGCGTTCATGCGCTATCTCGAGCACAAGGTTCCCTCCGCGCTTCAGCAGATCGGCCGGGTCCATGCGATTCCGACCAAGCGCCATGACCAGAAGCTCATCCGTCATCTGACGATGGACGAAATCCGCGCGATCTTAAACGCGCCCGATCTGGCGACGAGATCTGGCATCCGTGATCGGGCAATGATGCATCTCTGCTTCGCCGGAGGCTTGCGGGTCTCCGAACTGGTCGGCCTTCAGACAGAGAACCTTTCGCTTCAGAACGGTGCGAGCGTGAAGGTCATGGGAAAGGGCCGCAAGGAACGTTGCCTGCCGCTCTGGAAGGAAACTGCGCGGGACCTTCGTGCGTGGCTGAGTGTTCGTGGCGCAGTCCGCGTACCGGAGCTCTTCGTCAATGCTCAGGGCGACCCGATGACCCGCGCCGGCTTCGAGTATGTGCTCGACAAACATGTCGGCAAGGCAGCCGAGAGCTACGCATCGCTTCGCGGCCGTCGCGTCTCACCACATCAGCTTCGCCATGGCTGCGCAGTTGTGATGCTGCAGGCAACCCGCGACATCCGCAAGGTCGCCCTATGGCTCGGCCACGCCGATATCCGCACGACCGAGGTCTACCTCCGCATCGACCCATCCGAGAAGTTGGAAGCGGTCGAGGCGGTAATTCCACCTGAGCTGAGGCGTGGCCGGTTCAAGGCACCGGATGCCCTGATCGCATCATTGCTCTCGGACTAGAAGGTATCCGCGGGTTCCGAACGGGTGCACTCTTGAGCGGAGTTCTACACCGCTACGGTCTGTTCCGGTTCATCTGATATCGCGCTCGACATAGCCGGTGTGCCTTGTCGGGCGCGGCTAGCGTGGTGGATTGGAAGATGGTGCCGA
This sequence comes from Neorhizobium sp. UBA7851, assembly GCA_002500765.1. Lineage (GTDB taxonomy): Bacteria > Pseudomonadota > Alphaproteobacteria > Rhizobiales > Rhizobiaceae > Neorhizobium. The sequence goes on along the minus strand of DLSX01000039.1, from coordinate 11 downwards.
CGGCGACGACG
>DLSX01000090.1 GCA_002500765.1 Neorhizobium sp. UBA7851 | reverse complement strand
GCCGCCGCTTGCGCCGGCTGCCCCCGCGCGAAAGCGTCCGGCACGCACGGAGCAATATTACGATACCAAGAGCCAGGTCTTCTCGGCGCTCATCGATACGATCGACCTGTCGCAGCTCGCCAAGCTCGATAACGAGAGCGCCCGCGAGGAAATCCGTGATATCGTCAACGATATCATCACCATCAAGAATTTCGCCATGTCGATCTCCGAGCAGGAAGAACTGCTCGACGACATCTGCAACGACGTTCTGGGCTATGGTCCGCTTGAGCCTTTGCTCGCTCGCGACGATATCGCAGATATCATGGTCAACGGCGCCGGCCAGACCTTTATCGAAGTCGCCGGCAAGACGATCGAATCGGAAATCCGTTTCCGTGACAACGCCCAGCTTCTCTCCATCTGCCAGCGCATCGTCAGCCAGGTCGGCCGGCGTGTCGATGAAAGTTCGCCGATCTGCGACGCGCGCCTGCCGGATGGATCGCGTGTCAACGTCATCGCCCCGCCGCTGTCGCTCGATGGCCCGGCCCTCACCATCCGTAAGTTCAAGAAGGACAAGCTGACCCTCGACCAGCTGGTCAAGTTCGGCGCGATCACGCCGGAAGGCGCCGTCCTGCTTCAGATCATCGGTCGCGTCCGCTGCAACGTCGTCATCTCCGGCGGTACCGGTTCGGGCAAGACGACGCTGTTGAACTGCCTCACGCGTTACATCGATCTCGATGAGCGGGTCATCACCTGCGAGGATACGGCCGAACTGCAATTGCAGCAGCCGCATGTCGTGCGTCTCGAAACCCGCCCGCCGAATATCGAAGGCGAAGGCGAGATCACCATGCGCGATCTGGTCAAGAACTGCCTGCGTATGCGCCCCGAACGTATCATCGTCGGCGAAGTGCGCGGACCGGAAGTCTTCGATCTTCTGCAGGCGATGAACACCGGTCACGACGGTTCCATGGGAACTATCCACTCCAATACTCCGCGCGAATGCCTGAGCCGTATGGAATCGATGATTGCCATGGGTGGCTATACGCTGCCGGCCAAGACCGTGCGCGAGATCATTAGTGGTTCGGTCGATGTCATCATCCAGGCCGCCCGCCTGCGCGACGGTTCGCGCCGTATCACCCAGGTCACCGAGGTGATCGGCATGGAAGGCGACGTCATCATCACCCAGGATCTGATGCGCTACGAAATACAGGGCGAGGACGCCAATGGCCGGATTATCGGCCGGCACATCTCCACCGGTATCGTCAAACCGAATTTCTGGGATCGCGTCCGTTATTTCGGCGAGGAGCGCCGCCTCGCGGCTTCACTCGATGCTATGGAAACGGAAAAGGATTGATTGGGTTGAAAGGCAGTTCGCATGTTCGGGCTTGATTTGACCATGCTGTTGATCGTGCTGCTGGCTGCCGTTTCGGCAGCGGCGGTCGCCTATGCCTTTTTGTATTCGCGCATGGAAACCGAGAAGAAGGCCGGTGCGCGGCTGACCCGGGTGAAAGCTGCCGAAAGCGACACCAACAAGGCGAAGGCTGCACGGGACCGCGTCCAGGAACTCTCCAAGCGCCGAAAGTCCCTGCAGGACTCTTTGAAGGACCTGGAAAAGAAGCAGCAGGAAAAGAACAAATACATCGCCGACAAGAGTCTGAAATCGCGCGTGGCGCAGACCGGCCTGTCTCTGACGATGGGCCGTTTCTATCTGTTCTCCGCCGCTCTCGGTTTCCTTGCGTTTCTCGGGGCGCTGATCATCGGCATGCCGTTGCTTGCCGCGCTCGGAGCCGGATTCGTTTTCGCGCTGGGCGTGCCGCGCTGGATCGTCGGTTTCCTGATCAAGCGCCGTCGTGACAAGTTTCTCGAGGAATTTCCCAACGCGCTGGACGTCATGGTTCGCTCGATCAAGTCGGGCCTGCCGCTCAACGACGCGATCCGCCTGATTGCGTCCGATGGCAGGGAGCCGGTCAAACGGGAATTCCAGCGCATCATCGAGGCCCAGAAGATCGGTCTGAGCGTTCCGGAAGCCTGCGAACGCATGTTGCAGACCATGCCGCTTTCCGAAGTGAGCTTCTTTTCCATCGTCATCGCCATTCAGAGCCAGGCCGGCGGCAATCTTTCCGAAGCGCTCGGCAATCTCGCAAAGGTGCTGCGTGAACGCCGCAAGATGAAGGCCAAGGTGAGCGCCCTGTCGATGGAGGCCAAGGCCTCCGCGGTCATCATCGGCGCCCTGCCTTTCATCGTCGCCACGCTCGTCTACCTCACTTCGCCGCAATACATGATGATCCTGTTCACCGACCCGCGCGGCCACATCATCATGCTTGTCTCGGGCGTGTGGATGTCGATCGGCATCGTGGTGATGCGCAACATGGTCAATTTCGAGATATGAGGAACCGGCTGTGAAAGAGCTTGCTGCAGCCATTACAGAGCCAACCATGCTCTTCGCCGCTCTGGTGGCGCTCGCCGTTTTCGCCACGCTCTATTCGCTGGCCGCGCCCTTCATGGAACGTGGCGATCTCGACAAGCGCATGAAGGCCGTTTCCACCGAGCGGGAGCAGATGCGGGCACGCGAGCGGGCGCGCATGACCGGCGAGGGCAAGACAAGCCTGCGCACGCAGAACAATCAGCCGGTCCGCCAGATCGTCGAGCGCTTCAACCTGCGTGAGGCACTGGTCGATGAAGGCACGATCAACAAGCTTCGCGCCGCCGGCCTCAGATCGCAGAACGCGCTGAACATGTTCCTCGTCGCGCGCTTCCTGCTGCCCTTCTTGTTCCTCATTTTGGCGGCCGTCTGGGTCTTCGTTCTCGACAATCTCGCCTCCAGACCGATGGGGCTGCGGATCCTGGCGGTCGTCGGCTTTGCCTATGTCGGTTTTTATGCGCCGAATATCTATGTCTCGAACAAGGTCGGCAAGCGTCAGAAGTCGATCAAGAAGGCCTGGCCCGACGCGCTCGACCTGATGCTGATCTGCGTCGAATCGGGCAATTCCATTGAGGCGGCCATGCGCCGCGCGGCGGAAGAGATCGGAACGGCGTCACCGGAGCTGGCCGAAGAACTTGCGCTGACCACGGCGGAACTTTCCTTCCTGCCGGACCGCAAGACCGCGCTCGAAAACCTCGGAAACCGTACGCAGCTCGATATCGTCCGTGCAGTCGTGCAGGCCCTCATCCAGGCGGACCGCTACGGCACGCCCGTGTCGCAGGCATTGCGTGTCCTGGCGCAGGAAAGCCGCGACGAACGCATGAACGAGGCGGAAAAGAAGGCTGCGGCCCTGCCGCCCAAGCTGACCGTGCCGATGATCCTCTTCTTCCTGCCGGTCCTCGTCGCCGTCATTCTCGGCCCCGCCGGCATTCAGGTCTCCGACAGGTTCTAATCCCTGCTGCGTTTCGTTATGGATTGATCTTCGCTTGTCGGAGGATGGATGATGCTGGAAGAAAATATCGACGAAATTGACGGCGCCTGCCACTGCGGCACCGTGCGTTTTCATGTCAGGCTGGCAGACGGCCTGCGCAGCGCAAGACGTTGCACCTGTTCCTATTGCAGGATGCGCGGGGCGATTGCGGTTTCGGCAAATCTGGCCGACATCAGGATCGTTTCCGGTGAAGATGCGCTGACGCTTTATCAATTCAACACCAGGACGGCGAAGCACTATTTCTGCTCGGTCTGCGGTATCTACACTCATCACCAGCGCCGTTCGAACCCGCAGCAATACGGTGTCAACGTGGCATGTCTCGAAGGCATCAGCCCTTTCGACTTCCTCTCAGTGACCGTCAATGACGGTGTGTCGCATCCGTCGGACGGGGCCGTTGCCGGCAAGTCCGGCCGCGCCGGTGTACTGAAATTTATCCCGGAATAGGGCTTGAAGCATGTCTCCCGAACGAGGTCGCCTGTTTCGGGACAAAGACATGCGCAAAAACAAAGAGCTAAGGCGCGAAGAGCAAATCTGAAGGATCGCGACGCGCTTTAGTTGACGGTCGATTTCGCCGGCTTGCTCTTGTCGGCAAGCTTCGCCCAGGAATTCTGCTGCGAGAGCATCGAGCGCAGGTAGGTGACATTGGTGTCAGCCTGTTGCTGGGAGAGTTCCTTGCGGGCAATCGTCTCGGCTTCCGAGAAGCGTCCCTGCAAGCCGACCACCAGTGCCAGGTTTTGCCGCACGCGGCTATCGGCCGCCGGCTGCTGGGAGGCATTGCGCATATAGGTTTCCGCCGTCTTCAGGTCGCCCGAAAGAACGTAGGACATGCCGAGATTGGACATGATGCTCGGCTCGTTCGGCTGTGTCTGCAAGGCCATGCGGTATTTCTGCCGGGCCTCGTTCGAGCGCCCGAGCTGGTCGAGCACGGCGCCTTCAGCCGACATCAGCCGCCAATCCGGATGGTCCGGCGTCTGGGCTCGGCCGATCGTGGCAAGCGCCTGCTCCAGCTGGCCTGCCGCGGCCTGTGCCTTGCCATAGGATGCAAGCACCTGCCGGTCATTGGGATTGGCGATCACCACCTGCTGCATCACGGCGAGCGCCTGGTCATGCTTGCCGGTCATGCCGAGTACTGTGGCATAACGTAGCCCCACATCCCGGTTTTTCGGGTCCTTGACATAGGCGCCGCCTATTGTCCGCTCGGTTTCGGCAAGTTCGCCGGCATTCATGCCGTCCAACGGGGCGGACGATGCCTTCGGTATCGAGCCGGTCGCCATCCTGTCGGGTTTTGTGGTGTTGCAGCCGGTCACGGCCAGCGCCATGCAGATCAGGATCGCGGTACGGGCCGCGGACGAATGTGAAATGGATGAACGCTTCGAGGGTGTCTTTGCTGCAGTCATCATGGTCTCGTCGATCCGCTGCCTGGGTGAAGGCAATGAGAAGTGGCGCATTTCCCATGAAGCAATAAACTGTTAACCCTAATGAATTGTTAAGACCAATGATTCCCGAAGGTTATCAAAGCCGCCATGACGCCTTTCCAGCATATTCATCGCCCCTCGTTTTTCGCACCAGCCGGCGCCTCCACCAAGCCCGTGACCGGCGTCACGCCGGCGGATCTGGAAGGTGGAACCCTGCTGCCCGAAATCATCGCCTGGGCGAAGGCCGCAGGTTTCAGGGCCGATGCCGGCTCCGTTCTCGCCGTTCCGGGTGAGGGCGGGTCGGTGTCGCGAATATTGTTCGGCCTCGGCAGCGATCCGGCGGAACAGCCTTTCCTTACCGGCAAGCTCGCAAAGCTCCTGCCCCCCGGCGACTGGTCGATCGATGCTGAAGGCATTGCGCCCGATCATCTGGCCCTCGGCTTCGGCCTCGGCAGCTATTTCTTCGCCAAATACAAGTCGGAAAAGCCGAAGGATGCCCGGATTGCGATTTCCGCTGATGCCGATGCGGCGGATGTCGAACGGCAGCTCGCCGGCATTCTGCTTGCCCGCGATCTCATCAACACGCCGACCAATGACATGGGGCCGGATGATCTCGAAGCGGCCTTCCGCGCGCTGGCAGATCACTATGGGGCAACCGTCACCTCGATCGTCGGCGACGAACTGCTGGAAAAGAACTTTCCGCTGATCCATGCGGTCGGCCGCGCGAGCGCCGTTGCGCCGCGCCTTCTGGAAATGCGCTGGGGCAGGAAGGGCAATCCGCGCATCACGCTGGTCGGCAAGGGCGTCTGCTTCGACACCGGCGGTCTTGATCTGAAGACCGCAACCGGCATGGCGCTGATGAAGAAGGACATGGGCGGTGCCGCAAATGTCATGGGCCTGGCACTGATGATCATGGATGCCGGCCTGCCCGTCGACCTGACGGTTCTCGTCCCGGCGGTCGAGAACTCGGTTTCATCGAACTCTTTCCGTCCGGGCGACATCTACAGGAGCCGCAAGGGCATCACCGTCCAGATCGACAATACCGATGCCGAAGGCCGGCTCGTGCTTGCCGATGCGCTGGCCTATGCCGACGAAACCCCGCCGGATCTGCTGATCGACATGGCCACGCTGACCGGCGCTGCCCGTGTGGCGCTCGGGCCGGAACTGGCGCCTTTCTTCACCGATGACGAGGCACTGGCCGGCAAGATATCTATGGCGGCAAGGGATGCCGCCGATCCCGTCTGGCGCATGCCGCTCTGGATGGGCTACGACAAGGATCTTCGCACCCGGGCGGCGGATATCACCAACTCACCTTCGGGCGGCATGGCCGGCTCGATCAACGCCGCCCTTTTCCTCAAGCGCTTCGTCACGGCCTCTGCGAGCTGGGTCCATCTCGACATCTATGGCTGGAACCCGGCTGAAAAGCCGCATTCCCCGGTCGGCGGTGAAGCCTTTGCCATCCGGGCGCTCTACCGCGTCATCCGCGACATGGCGGACGCTGGAAAATGACAAACCGACCGGTAACGGTTTGACGTTAAGATCGGCATCCGTTGGAGATATCGGATGCCGATCGAATTGACCGCGACGGATGCGCTGGGCCTGTGGCATCGCGTCTCACTGGAAGAGGTGAGGGGCGCTTCACCCGACCTGACGCTCAGGCAGATGGCGATCATGCTGCAGATCTATCTCGTGCCGCCGCCGCACACCGTGAGGGGGCTTGCCGAAACGCTTCATGTCACCAAGCCCGTGATTACACGGGCGCTCGACAGGATGGGGGAACTCGGGCTCGTCGATCGCGTGCGGGATGATCGCGATCGCCGCAATGTCGTGATAAAACGGACCGTCGGCGGCGCTCTTTATCTGGAAAAACTCGGCGACCTGATCATCCGGGAAGCGAAGCGCCCCGCCTTATGAAGGACAAGACCATGGAACTGGACAGACGTCTCAATGCCTTCCGGCCGGACCTCGCAGCAGAGGCGCTGAAAGGCCGGGTTGAGGCAGCCCGCTTCGTCAAGGGCGAACCCGCCTCCGTCGTGGCCCCCGTTGTTGCCCTGCGGCCATTCCCGGATCTCGGGCGTGGCATGGACACCGAACTTCTCCATGGCGAGAGTGTCCGCGTTTTCGATCGTGCAAACGGTTTCGCCTGGGTGCAGGCCGATACGGATGGTTATGTCGGTTATCTGCCGGAACAGATGATCGGTCCGGCTGTCGAGCCGACGCATCGTATCACGGCTGTACGGACCTTCGTTTATCCGGAAGCGGAATTGCGCAAGCCCCCGCTCAAGGCGCTCTCCATGGGCAGCCTCGTGACCGTCATCGGTGATGCGGAAACACGCGGCACCCGTTATTTCCTTCTGGCGGATGGCGGCGCAGTCATAGCCGCCCACTGCATTCCGGTGGGCGAGGTTGTGGGCGAGGACTACGTGTCCGTCGCAACGAAATTCGTCGAGACGCCTTATCTCTGGGGCGGACGTTCGGGTTTCGGCATCGATTGCTCCGGTCTGGTTCAGCTGGCGCTGATGATGACCGGCAAAAAGGCGCCGCGCGATTCCGACATGCAGGCATCCTTCGGCAATGCGATCGGTCGTGATGAACTCGGGCGCGGCGATCTGGTTTTCTGGAAAGGCCATGTAGGCATCATGGAAGATGAAGAGACGCTGCTGCACGCCAACGGCCATACGATGACCGTTGCCCGGGAGAATTTCGAGGCGGCGGTAAAGCGTATCGGCTGGCTTTACGAGCAGCCGACCGGCTATCGGCGCCTCGTGTGAGACGAGCGGGCCGCACCGTCATGATTGTTGCTCCATCATCACGAGAATGTTGGCCGGTCCTTCATGGCATCGGCGCACACTTGCACCTATCTTCAGGTGCAATAGCAGTCCGAGGTATGGAGTTTAGCCAGATGCTCAAAGGTGCATGGGTCTTGCCCGCAACGATGCTGGTCGTGCTCATCCTCGCGGCCGTGCCTTCGGTGGTGTTCGCCGCCGAGGGAGATACGCTCGGCCCTTCGATGAAGACCTATTTCAAGGATCTTCCGGGTGTTATCCCGGAGGAAGATCGCGTCAAGGCCGAGATTGCAGATGGTTATCGCTGCACCACCGGCGTCGGTTACACATCCGAGCCGCGCCGCAGGTTCAGAGGCAGCATCCTGGATGATCTCCCCGTTCAGGTCTATCGCTGCGAAACGCCGAGCGGCGTCACCTATACCGGAACGAATTTGCCCAACACCCAATGGGTCCCGGGCCTCAATCCACGCCATCTCCCCGAATGAAATCGGCCCGCCAAAGGCGGGTCGACAAGACGTGAAAATGACTTGTTCAGGCACGTCTCAAGACCTGCCAGGCAGGGCAATGCTGAAAACAGTAAAGGCCCGCAAGCGGGCCAATTACTAAGCATAATCAATGGGAATGGTGCCCAGAAGAGGACTCGAACCTCCACATCCTTTCGGATACCAGCACCTGAAGCTGGCGCGTCTACCAATTCCGCCATCTGGGCGACGGAGAGCCATGTACGAGGGCCAGCGGATGAAGTCAACCGGGTTTTTGAAGTTTCTGTGTCAGTAGGCAAAAAACTTTTCAGCCGGTCGGCTAACCCACGGTCGGAACATCGGTTTTGGGCTCTTTTTCCACACCGTGGCGGTCCAGGTGACCAAGATCGCGTTCCGGTTCGATCACGTCGCGAACACGCTGCTTCAGCTCCTTCGGGCCGGGAAAGCCCCCGTCGCGCTTGCGCTCCCAGATCAGCCTGCCGTCGATGCGGATCTCGAATGCTCCGCCGGTGCCGGGAATGAGGCCGACCTCGCCCAGCGTATCGCCAAAAGTCTGCAACAGTTCCTGCGCCATCCAGCCTGCTCTGAGCAGCCAGTTGCACTGGGTGCAATAGACAATGGTGATGTGGGGTTTGCTGTGTGAAGTGTCTGCTGGGCTGGCGATCGTGCCTTCGGTGGCGTCATCCAGGGCGAGCTTCACCATCGTGGCAAGGTCGGCATCGGCAAAACCTGCACCGGCGGCAGCCTTGAAGCTTGCCAGCGCGGCATCCATCGCCGGGATGGCCACACCGAGATGCGTGGCGTAGTCACGCACCACGCTGACATCCTTGATCACGCCGGAAACGGGGAAGCCGACATGATCCGTCTCGCCCAATACGACAGGCAGGCGGCCCTTCATGGCGGGGCTGGCCGCCGGACTGCCGGACAGGACCTCGATCATCTTCTCGCGCGACAGGCCGGCCCTTGCGCCCAGTTGCAGCGCTTCCTTCAGGCTTTCCCAAAGTCCGGTCAGCATCATGTTGTTGATCAGCTTCGAGGCCGCCCCGTGACCGAGCGACCCGACATGGTGGATACGATCGGAAAGTACTTCGGCGACCGGCAGGAAGCGGCGGTAACCCTCCTCGCTTCCTCCGATATAGAAGCCCGCCTTTCCGGCAAGCAGTGTTTCGGGACCGCCCGATATGGGGGCGTCCAGCAACCTGCCATTCTTTTGCTCGATCTTGGATTGATGGCGGGCAAAGGTGAGGGGACTGACCGTGCTCGTGTCGATGATCAGCTTGCCGGAAAGATCGAGCGCCTCAAGGGTTGCGGCAACGGCATGCACGGCGGCGTCATCCAGAAGTGCGAGGATGATGATGTCGGAGGTCTCGGTAAGGCTCGGGACATCTGCGGCGGCAAGGACGGTTTCGCGAAGATCCTCCGCAACGCCGCTGCGGCTCCAGCCGATGACCGGAAAACCGCTTGAGGCAAGCCGTGTCGCCATGGCGCGTCCCATTCGCCCGAGCCCGATAATGCCGATACGAGGTTTGGTCATGCATAACGTCCCGTCTTCCCGATGGATCGAAGCAGCCACTATAGCGCCTCTTGGTTGGGCGGGCACAAGGAGCGAGAAATTTGTCGCTTGAACCGAAGCGCATCGACCGTCTCCATCGATGGAAATGCCTCGCTGGGGAACAAATTCCGGTAACGCGCATTTTATTGGCTGGAAAAGGAGGAAACGAAATGGCTTATGATCCCAATCCGAATGACAACCGTCCTGATCTGCGCACGCCGACGCCGGCGCCCCGCAGTAGCTCGTCCTGGATGGGCTGGGTTGCTGTCCTCGCCGTGATCGTCGTGGGCGCATTCGTCTGGTCGCAGATGGGTAGTGCGCCCACCGATGCGACGACGACATCCTCGACGACCCAGCCGGCAGCTCCTGCGGCCCCGGCCCCAGCGT
>DLSX01000192.1:2624-3012 GCA_002500765.1 Neorhizobium sp. UBA7851 | reverse complement strand
GCGGCGGCGGCCACCGCCATCCTGTCCGGCATGTCCATTCCACGCGAGACCGATGCGATCCTGCGCGGCGAAAGCCTGTTCAACGACGCGGCTGCCCTTCTTATCTTCGATGCCGCGCTCTCCATCCAGCAGGCCGGCCACCTCAATGCGGAAGTCGGCCTGCATCTGGCGCTCGCCGTTCCCGGCGGCATCGCCTTCGGCATTTTGGCGGCCTATGCCACCCGTCGCCTGACCCGCTCCGTCAGCGGCACGCTTGGCGGCAATATCATGCAGTTCGCCCAGACCTTCCTTCTCTGGATCATCGCCACGCGCCTGCATCTGTCAGCCGTGCTCGCCGTCGTCTGCTGCGGCATGACGCTGGCGCAGATGAAGGACGCAAGCTCGTCCG
>DLSX01000192.1:0-2585 GCA_002500765.1 Neorhizobium sp. UBA7851 | reverse complement strand
ACGCCGTCGTTTTCGTGCTCAATGTCATGGCCTTCCTGCTGATGGGCATGCAGGCCCGCGCCATCCTGTCGGACATGGAGCCCGGTCATCTGGGGGAAGCGATCACCTTTGCGGTGCTCGTCGTCATCACGGTCATCGTCGCCCGGCTCGTTGTCTGCATCGGCTTCAACCGCATCCATGCCTATTACGCCCATCGCGCCGGAAGGCCGGAACCTGCAACGATCAGGCAGGCAACGCTTGCCGGCTGGTGCGGCATGCGCGGACTGCTGACGCTCGCCACAGCATTTGCCCTGCCGGCCGATTTCCCCCAGCGCGACATGGTGGTCCTCGCAGCCTTTGCCGTCGTGCTGGCGACGCTCGTGGCGCAGGGCCTGACGCTCGTTCACCTGATCCGCTGGCTCGGCCTTGACCGCACGGCCGAGGGCATCATCGAAGTTACCAGACTGCGCGCCCATATCGCCAAGGCCGGGTTCATGAAGCTGCAACATGAGAGCGGACCGGAAGCGGAACTCCTGCGCAGCAATTTCAAGCTGGAGAAACACGGTGTCCTTCACGAGGAAGGCGCGATTGCGCTTGCCACCTATCGCCAGCTGGCACTGGAAGCAATCAGGGCCCAGCGCCAGGCGTTGGAGGAACTGCGCGAGGACAACCGCCTTACCTGCGACGAATACAATCTGTTTCTGGAGGAGATCGACTGGCGCGAACTGTCCGTCCTGCCGGAAGAGGAGCGACGCATCGAGGAAATCTGATCGCCTGAAAGCGGCAGGCTGCGCATTGAATCATATCATCAATCCGCAGCCTCAAACCATTGCCAAGACTCGTAAAAATCAGAACGTCCGCGCCACTTCGGCCATCTGATCGGCAACGATCCCCCAGCCTTCTTCGAAGCCCATCTCCCGATGCGCCTTCATGTCCTCTTCGGTCCAGTGGACGGCAGTCGCCGTATAGCGCGAGCGACCGCCACCGAGATCCTCGAATTCCAGAATGCCGGTCATGAACGGCTTTTCCGACGGCACCCAGCCGGCGGTATAGGCATCGGTAAAGACCAGCCTGCGGCCCGGCACGACTTCCAGATAGACGCCGGGATTGGGCATCTTTTCGCCGTTCGGACCTTCCATCAGCACAAAACTTTCACCACCCGGGCGCAGATCGGAACGTGCCTCCGTCACCTTCCACGGCAGCGGGCAGAACCACTCGCCGAACCGTTCCGGCGTCGTCCACACCTTGAACAGCTTTTCGGCCGGCACGTCGAATTCGCGGATGATCTGCAGCTTGTAGGTGGCGTCGGTCATGTCCTGTCTCCCTTGTGTGACCAGCATCGCATCGGATGGTGAACCTAGGACGAAGGACAGATCGGGAAACCGACAAGGCCGGCGAAATTTCTCGCCGGCCTCTCGAATTATCTCAGATAGTGGATATGCGGCCGCGCATGATGCGGCGAGGTTTCAACCCGTGCATCGACGCAAAACACATCGCGCAGCAGATCCTGCGTCAGGATCTCTTCCGGCACACCGAAGGCGACGATCCTGCCCTTCTGCATGATAATCAGCCGGTCGCAGAACATCGCCGCGTGATTGAGATCATGCAGCGCGATGATGCTGGTGNNTCGAGATGGTTGGTCGGTTCGTCGAGGATGAGCTCCTTCGGCGATTGCGCCAGCGCACGGGCGATATGCGCCCGCTGCTTTTCACCGCCGGAGAGGCTCTGCCAGCGGTCGTTGCGCTTTTCCACCATGCCGGCGCGCTCCAGCGCTTCGGAAACGGCGTCATCATCCGCCTTCGACCAGCCGGAAAACATCGAGCGGTGCGGAAACCGCCCGAGCTTCACCACATCGATGACCTTGAGATTGGAATTGGTCGTCGCATGCTGTTCGACGAAGGCGACGCGCTGCGCCATCGCGCGGCGGCCGATACGCCTGATATCCTGTCCCTCGAGTGTCACGCTGCCCGAATGCGGCTTCTTCAGCCCCGCGAGCAGCCGCAAAAGCGAAGTCTTGCCGGAACCGTTCGGCCCCAGAAGCCCGAGCATCTGGCCGGGCTGCGCTTCGAAGGACACACCGTCGAGAATGGTCTTGGCGCCGATCTTCCAGGTGAGATTGTCTGTCCTGATGCTCATGACACCCTCTGGAAACGATAGAGGATGACCGCGAAGAACGGCACGCCGACAAGCGCGGTGACAACGCCGATCGGCAGGACCTGCTGCGGGATCAGCGCCCTGGAGGCAATATCCGCCAGCACCATGAAGATCGCGCCGACGACGGCGCAGGCCGGCAAAAGTCGGATATGCAAAGGCCCGACGACGAAACGCGCCGCATGCGGCACCACGAGCCCGACGAAACCGATCGTGCCGACCATCGAAACGATCGTCGCCGTCATCATGGCGGTGAGCGCAAAGAGAACGATCCGCGCCCAGGCGACATTGACGCCGAGCGAGGCTGCCGCCTCATCGCCGAAGGCAAAGGCGTCGAGCACCCGCGCGTAAGCGAGGCAGACGATCAGACAGACGCCGACGACGACCGAGACCAGCATAAATTCCGGCCAGCGTACGCCGCCGAAACTGCCGAGCAGCCAGAACATCACGTCGCG
>DLSX01000022.1:32082-34648 GCA_002500765.1 Neorhizobium sp. UBA7851 | reverse complement strand
GGCCGTCGCCGCCCTTTCGCGCGGCGACTCCCGCAGTGTTCTGGCGGCTGCGGCGGCCGGCATTGCGGTCTGGAATGGCCTTTTCATCGGCATTGGATTTTACGCTTCGCACTCGATCGAGTCGGCGAACTCGACGGTCCTCGCCCTGACTGCTCTCGGCTGCCTGCTCATTGCGGAGGTATCCGTGTTCTGGATCGTGCGACGGGTTGGTGCCCACCGCAAAGCGGGGACCGTGCTATGCAAGATCTGACACCTCGTAGATGCGCGCGATCAGCCGCGTCGTCACCCCAACGCCAACGTATGGCGGAAACGCTCGGCTTCTTCCAGGCGTGGCTCAAGAACCCGCTGCGCGTCGCCGCAATCGCGCCATCGTCGAGATCGCTTGCCAACCTTATCACCTCCGAAATCTCCCACAACACCGGGCCAGTGATCGAACTGGGCCCGGGAACCGGCGCGTTCACGCGCGCCCTGATCGCCCGGGGTGTCAGACAGGAAGACCTTGCGCTGATTGAATTCGGGTCCGAGTTCGCCGCCGCGCTTCATTTCCATTATCCGCGCGCGCGTACGCTCTGGATGGACGCCGCCCACCTGCGGGCGGTCGACCTCTTCGACGGAAGGGCAGCCGGCGCCGTCGTCAGCGGGCTACCGCTGCTGTCGATGCCGCGGCGCAAGGTGATCGCCATCCTGACCGGCGCGTTCCGCAAGATGGAGCCGGACGGCGCGCTCTACCAGTTCACCTACGGGCCGCGTTGTCCGGTCTCGCTCAGACTGTTGGACCACCTTGGCCTCGAGGCGGAGCGGATCGGCGGCACGCTCGCCAACCTCCCTCCTGCGGCGGTCTACAGAATCAGGCGCAGGCATCCCATCCCTTTCCACTTTGTCCGCTTTTCGTCGCGGCAGCATTTACCCGTCGAGTGAGATGACGAAGGCGCGATACACCCAATATCAATCCAGTAGCGCCGTGAGGCGGGGCAGAAGGAGTTCTGCTGGATGGGCGACGCATGCCTGACCTCACCCTCGATTTACGCTTCCTGCGCTATGCGATCGTTACTGCGGAATACGGCAGCTTCCGACGCGCCGCTCTGGTGTTAGGCGTCCCACAATCCACTGTCAGCCGTCGCGTGCAGCTACTTGAGCACCGCCTTGGAGCGCGCCTTTTCGAACGGCACCACGGTGGAGTACGCCTCACCGCCGGCGGCGAGCACTTCCTCAAGGAAGCGGCGGCGATGGCCCGTGGCGTTCAGCGAGCAGCGGATGAAATGGCGGCGGCCCGCAAAGGAGAGGCGGGAAGTTTGAAGATAGGATTATTTACGTCGATATCCAGCGGGTTCCTCAGCGAGTTGCTTGCTGAGTTCCGGGTCAAATATCCCGCCATCAAGCTTATTTTGGACGAAGACACTGCCGAGGCCAATATTGCTGGAGCCATTTCCGGTCGGCTTGATCTGGCTTTCGTCTCGGGAGATCCCCGGGCGCCGAACTGCAACTCCAAAACGTTCTGGCAGGAGAGGATTTACGTCGTGATGTCCTCCGATCATCCCTTGGCCGATCAGCCAACGGTTTGCTGGGATGACATCCGCCACGAGGATTTCATTGTCAGCGCCGGCGGCCCTGGCCCTGAAATCCAGGACTTTCTCATCAAGCAGCTTTGGGCGATCGGTTTCCGGCCGAGCATCGTTGTGCATGGAGTGGGGCGAGAAACCCTGATGGGCCTGGTTGCCAAGCGATCTGGGCTTTCATTGACAACCGAATCCAGCCTTGGAGCGATCTACACCGGTGTGACCTTCCGGCCACTCGTCGAGGTATCGGACACCGTTATAATGTCCGGCATCTGGAGTTCAAGCAATGAGAACCCCGCACTTAAGCGGGCTATCGAGCTTTGCGTCCGGATTGCCGATGATCGGTGTCGAACGGCGCGCTCCAGGTCAAGTCCAGGATCCGGAAACATAAACAATAGCTGACGGTAGCGCTCGTATCGCGTGGCGACGCGGCGGACATGCGCTCGATCGCATTTTTTCGCGGTAGAGGACCGGTGAGAAGTATCTGTTCGGTGCCGGCTAGCCTTTGGCGGGATGCTGGGCATCGTGTCATTCTCTTCGTGTGCCCGCATCGGGCAGTGAACCCATAGGTTGACAACGTCAACCTATGTCGGTATCAAGTTGACGTCGTCAACGAAGAGTATACTGATGCCCACCATTCTCATTACTGGCGGCCATAGCGGCATCGGTTTCGAATGCGTCAAGCATCTCGCGGCGAAAGGTCTCGACATCGTCCTCGCCGGCCGCGACCCTTCGCGCCTCGAAGAGGCGGCATCTGCCTTGCGCTCGAGCGCCGGCGTGCAAGTGACCCTGCTCACCATGGATGTGTCGTCGCTGAGATCGGTGCGCGAGGCGGCCGCCCAGTGCCGTCAGATGATCGACAGCCGGCAGATCAGCCGGCTTCAGGCGATCCTGTGCAACGCGGGCGCGACGTTCCGCGGCGCGCCTACCTATACCAACGACGGCTATGAGCTGACCTTCGCTACCAACTATCTTGGCCACTTCTTACTGGTGCAGCTTCTGCTTGGCGG
>DLSX01000022.1:31586-31934 GCA_002500765.1 Neorhizobium sp. UBA7851 | reverse complement strand
AGCGCTACACCACTTCGAAACTCTGCGTGGTGCTGCACGCTTACGAGCTCGGCCGGCGGCTCAAGGCAGCCGGCATCGGCATTTCCTCTATCGCATATGATCCGGGGGCGATCGCAGCAACCGGCTTGCTCAGGGACGTGCCAGGGCCGGCGCGGGCGCTGATCGGCTCGCGGCTGGTTCGCTGGCTGATGAAGCGGGTGGGCCTAACCCTAGGCGACCTGGTCCTATCCGGCCGCGCCCTTGCTGATCTCGCGGTCTCGGGCGATGTCCTGTCGGGGCGCTACTATCAGTGGAAGGACGGCGCCCTCCGCGAAAGGCGCTCGGCCGCTATATCCTACGATCGGGAGC
>DLSX01000022.1:24786-31563 GCA_002500765.1 Neorhizobium sp. UBA7851 | reverse complement strand
CTCTATGGCGGGATTCCAGGACGCTCGTGCAGCTGAGGTCCGAAGAGGAACCGGAAAGGCTGAAATGAGCACGCACGACAAGCTGGTCAGGGCGGCAGCGTCGTTGCTGGACGCCGGAGGCGAACAGGCCATGACCCTGCGCGCGGTCGGCCACGCCGCCGGCGTCTCGCACAACGCCCCATATAAGCATTATCGCAACCGGGACGCCCTGCTGGCCGCTGTCGCAACGGCAGACCTTAAATGTCTGACGACGACCTTTGCGGACATACGTGTCTCGGCTCAAGCGCCCAGAGACAAGCTGCTGGCCGCACTATCTACCCTCGTGAGCTTCAGCCGCGAGCGGCCGGCGAGGTATCGGTTGGTGTTCAGCGCGCCCGCGCTCGCACGGATGCATTCTGATCTGCAGACACAAAGTACCGCCTGCCTGAGCGAGATCATGGCCATGGTCGAGGACTGCAAGAAAGCCGACGTGTTCCCCGACGCGCCCACTAAGAGCTTGGCCAGCCTATTCCTGGCCACCATGCATGGCCTCGTCACCATGGAGGCCAATGGACTGCTCTCGCGGGAAAAGGGGCTACCGACCATCGAGGAGAACATTGCGCTGATGGTCAGCCTAATGTCTTCCTGACGCCGGGTTGCCGTCACTGCGACCCAAGGCCGATGAAGCGACGTGCCACAACTGAGGCACTCCTTGTGCCCGGTCTGTGAGCAGAACTCCGGATATGTTGGCGCTCTCCTCGGCCTGCGATAAGGCCATGGGCAGGTTCTGGCATCGAGGACCGGAAAGCTGCCATTCCTGCGAAGACCGCCAGTTAGCCTAACGACGTGCCTGGACCCGTTCCACAGCCTTCATCTCGATCGTCGTGGGTTCAATCCCAAGCGACACATACAAAGTTGCATTGGCGTACTCCTTTATGCGGGTGATTAGCCCATTCTCCACATCGAAGCGGGTGATGTAGACGTTGCTGTATGGGACACCTGAGTGGGTGACCGTCGCGCTTCCACGCGCTTCCAAAAACGCCCGCTTGCGATCGACCGATTCGCTCCAGTCAGGATCCGGCCATTGCAGCCCTCTGAACTTGCCGAACAACCCATTAGTATAATCGAGGACTTCCTCCTTGCCGGAGAAAATGCCCATGGGATCCCCAGTCGCGTCGGCTGCGATTGGGAAAATCTGCTCAACATTGTCAGCGAGGCACTGTGCAATACCCTCACGATCTTCGGTTTCGATGAATCGGACATAATCTTGCGCGACTGCAAGCGCTCCGCGGAAATTATTATCTGTCATGTGCACCCTTCCTTGAAATTTGTTAGCCTCCTCCAAATATATGAGCAAATGCTCAGAA
The DNA here is from genome assembly GCA_002500765.1 of Neorhizobium sp. UBA7851. GTDB lineage: Bacteria > Pseudomonadota > Alphaproteobacteria > Rhizobiales > Rhizobiaceae > Neorhizobium. The sequence continues at coordinate 30,217 of DLSX01000022.1, read as the reverse complement.
TTTGTACTCGCATATGACGGCGCGACCGCCGGCCAAGCTAAAGCCTCGCAAACGACCGGTTCAAGCACGGTCGCAGGCGACGATCGAGGCCATCTTCGAGGCGACTATTCAGGTTTTGTTGCATGGCGGCGCGAGGGCATTGACGACGAACCGGATCGCCGAAAAGGCCGGCGTCTCAGTCGGAACGCTCTATCAGTATTTTCCCGGGAAGGAGGCGCTGCTCTATGCTCTGGTCAGTCGGCACCTGGACAAGGCCAGCCTAGCCGTCGAACGAGCCTGCGAAGCACATAGTGGTTCATCCCTAGCGGATTGCGCCGACACCTTCGTTGATGCGTACATCGACGCGAAGGCTGGCGATGTCGCAGTGTCACGGGCCTTGTATCATGCCTCGACCGAGCTCGACATGCAGGATCTGGGTGCTGCAATGATCGCCCGGCTGCATCAGGCAGTGCGCGGGTTGCTGGAACATGTGCAAGGCGAGCGTTTCGAATCGCTCGACAGCATCGTGTTCAGCTGGGTCGCAGTCGTGACCGGGGGTACGCGCGTCCTGTTCGAAGAGGATGGGACGGCCGAGCGCCTGCCTGCTTTTCGCGCGCAACTAAAGCTCATGTCGCGCGCCTATCTCGACAGCATCCGCACTAGCAAGCCAAAGGCAAGCTCGACGCCGACCAGCGAATGCGAGGCAGCGGAGGCTTGTCGAGTGTCTGAAACCGAGTGCTAGCAAGCCTTGCCCCGTGTCCAATCAGCAAACAAGTGAGGAATCGTTCGCCCGGGGCAATTCACATCACAATCCTCCATGTTCGTGGCGAAGTCGACCACGCGAACATCGAGAGCTATGTCGTGGGACTAAAAAAGCGGGGGGCTTCCACGCGCCTCGCGTCCCAGGCGTTGCGCACCTCCGCCGCCAGATAGTGTTCCTCGATGTCGACCAGCTTCATGTGTCTCTTCCCGTCTTGCTCGCGATCACCACGGCACGGTCTCGCCAAATCGATCGATGAAGCGCAGCCCCGGGGTGCCCCGCTGCGCGAGCAGGGTCTCGACCAGTATCGGGATGGTTTCCTCGATGCTGAACGGTGCGTTCGGTCCGCCCAGTGCGGTGCGGATCCAGCCCGGCGCCATCAGCACCATCGCGCGTGGATCGTTGCCACGGCGGGCGGCGTAGCTTCGCATGAATTGATTGAGCGCGGCCTTGCTGCCGCGGTAGACCTCGAAGCCGCCATTGGTGTTGTTGGTGACGCTGCCCTGACCGGACGTCATAACCCCGATCAAGCCATCGGCGACTATTAGATCCTGAAATCCTTCGACGGCGCGCATCACACCGAGAGCATTGGTCAGCATCACCCGCACGAACTCGTCGGTCGAAGTATGACCGATCGGAGCGGTTGCGTCACGATTGGCCGTGCCGGCATTGACGAACAGAATATCGAACATGCGGGCTGACAGTCGTCGTTGCAGGTCCGAGATTTGTTCCGGCTCGGTGATGTCGAGCTGCTCTATCGTTACTTGATCGCGATGCGCATCAGCGAGGGCGTGCAGATCGGTCCGGCCGCTTTCGCGGACCGTGCCGACAACGTGCCATCCCTTCTTCACGAACTCGATCGCCATCGCGTGCCCGAGGCCGCGCGATGCGCCGACCAGCAGGATCGTCCTGGGCTGCTCACCCGAAAAGCTCTTCATGTAGCTTCCCTTTCATTGTTGCCACCTCAGTATGCGCGTGACCATAAGATGCGCCAGACGCATCCGACACAAACTAACATTGCGCTAGACGCTATACATCGCGCGGGGCTGCGGTATGATCCTCCTATGACCGCTATCGACCTGAACCTACTTCCAGCGCTGGACGTATTGCTGACGGAGCGCAGCGTGACATCCGCTGCCAGACGTCTCGGCCTCAGCCCTTCCGCCATGAGTCGGACACTTGCGCGGCTGCGTTCCGCGACGGGCGACCCGCTGTTGGTGCAGGCCGGGCGCTCACTCGTGCCCACCCCCTATGCCGAGCGACTGGTAGAACGCGTTCACGTCCTTGTCCGCGAGACGCGTGCGGTGCTGACGCCGGCCATTGAGCCTCTGGACCTGGCGTCACTTGATCGGACCTTCACGATCCGCGCCAATGAAGGCTTCGTGGCATTGTTCGCCGCAGCACTGGTCATGGCTGTCACGCGCGAGGCGCCGCTTGTCCGCCTTCGCTTCGCGCCCAAACCCGACAAGGATGCGACGCCGTTGCGGGAGGGAACGATCGACATCGAAGTTGGCACTACAGGCGTGTCCGCGCCCGAGGTGCGCAGCCTACTGGTCTTTCGCGATCGCTTCATCGGCGTGGCCCGCCTTGGACACCCCTTGCTCGACGGAACAATGACGCCACAGCGTTACGCGGCGTGTGGCCATGTCGTAGCATCGCGCCGGGGGGCGTTGACGGGTCCAGTGGACGAAGCGCTTCAGGAATTGGGCCTGAAGCGCAGGATTGTCGCGGTCGTGCCCGGTTTTCTCGATGCGTTGACGATCGCCCGCCAGTCTGACCTCATCGCGCTCGTGCCGCGTTCCTGCCTGCGCAACAGGGAAGTGGCGGCGGAAACTCTAAAAGGGTTCGACCTTCCCGTATCCACGTCGGAACTGGCGATCAGCCTGATGTGGCATCCACGCCTCGATGCGGACCCGGCCCATCGTTGGTTCCGACAGAAGCTCGCCGAGATCTGCCAGGCAACATCCTGAAGCAGGCGATGCGATGCCGTAACACTAAAGCGGCGATCTAAGGCTTTTGCCTAGATCGCGATTTATTTCTGAAGGAGATGGTGCGGGTGGTCGGAATCGAACCGACACTCCTTTCGGAACCGGATTTTGAATCCGGCGCGTCTACCAGTTTCACCACACCCGCACATTTGCCGCCGATTCTAGCTAACGCTCTCTGCACCTATACTGCACCTAGAGCGAAAACCGAATTTCGACAGCCAATTCTCTTTCACCCGTAACCCGTTCAAAACACGCCGTTTTCAACTCGTCGTGTTTTTCTGTGGATTGGTAGACAAACCACTTTTTGAGGGAGTCGTGTCTTGTGCAGGCCTCCGCCTTGTCGCGAGTATCGCACCTTCCGGGCTCGTTCATCAGCGCCTACGCGCCTCTATGCTGCACCTAGCGGCCAACGGACACCCGCCGATGTGTACGCTACAGCACGAAAATGCCGCACGGCAGTTCCGGGGGCCTTCCATTACCGGCACCTATTGTTCTCAATCGCCTCAGTAACGAAGGAGATTGAGAATGCCGAAGACCGAAACTACGCAAATTCGGAGAACAATCCGGCGGCAGCAGTTGCGGGAGATGGTGCCGATGGCTGACAGCACTATTTATGAGATGGAGCAGCGTGGCGAGTTTCCCCGCCGGTTCGCGCTCTCGCCACGTTGTATTGTGTGGGACCTGGCAGAGGTCGAGGCTTGGCTGATGGCAAGGCGGGCTGCCCCGATTCGACGAGCCCAGCACCCTGACGTCACCAAGCGCAAAACCCGTCCTGTCAAAGGGCGGGATCAAGCTCCATCAGGGGCATAGCTTGCGGCAAAAGCGTGGGGGCATATTTCCGGCCGTCGATCCAGGCATCCACGGTATCCGCCCACTGCTGCATCATGTGCCGGCGCTGCACCTCATACTCGGCCTTGTTATAGACGCCGCGCGAAGAACGCCCGTCTTCGTGCGCCAGGCACTTTTCGATCCAGTCGCTGTTGAAGCCCAGCTCATTTAGCAGCGTCGAGCCCGTCCGCCGCAGATCGTGGACCGTGAAAGGCTCCAGCGGCAGCCCCTCCTTCTTGGCCTGTTCGACGACGGCATAGGTGACCCGATTGAAAGTCGCGCGCGACATTGGGGCGTCCGCGTCGTACCGGGATGGCAACAGATATCGGGAGTTGCCGGAGCAGGTCTTGAGCGCAATCATGATGTCCAACGTCTGCCGGCACAGATAGACGTTGTGCGGCTTCGACCGCTTCATGCGCTCCTTCGGGATTGTCCAGACGGCGTTATCGAAATCAATCTCGTCCCACACAGCATCCTGCAACTCGCTCTTCCGGACCATGGTGAGGAGGTAGAGCTTCATACCGAGGCGGATCGTCGGCAACGTCGCGACATGCTCGAGTTGCTTGAACATGATGCGGATCTCGGCGGGCGAAAGCGCGCGGTCCTTCGGCGTAAAGGTGGCGATTGAGGCTGGACCGACGTCATCGGCCGGGTTGGCGACCTTCTCGCCGTGCAGAATGGCGAAGCCGTAGATCTGCTTCAGGATATCCCTTACGTGAATGGCAGTCGCTGGCGCTCCCCGTTCGACGATCTTGCCGCAGTGAGCGCGCAGATCATCGGGAGTGATCTCTGTCAGGAGACGATTCCGCCAGACGGGCATGAGTTCGCGCTCGAAGATAGAGCGGCGCATCGCGCGGGTGCTATCAGCCATGGTCGCGTTGGTCAGCCATTTCTCGCCGAACTGGCCGAAGCTCTTTGCTTCCTTGATCCGGCGCTTCTCGCGCTGCTTCTCGATGGCAGGGGACCGCCCCTCGGTGATCGCGCGCCGCGCGTCGATGCATAGCTCGCGAGCCCTGGCGAGCGATATTCCGTCACGGGCATATCTGCCGAGATAGACGGTCTCCCGTCTACCGTTCAGCCGATAGTCGAGCCTGAACGAGATGGCGCCCGACGGCGCGACGCGCACATACATGCCGTCACGATCGGAAACCTTGTACATTTTGGCTTTTGGTTTCAGACACTTAAGTGCTGCATCGGTCAACATTTCGGGCCTCCTCGCGGAAAAGTACCGTCACGCGGCTTTTAGAGGCTTGTGGCGTCGAAAACGCTTTTAGTTCAGCGTCTTATATCAAAAAAAGTACCGTCAAGAGCCTCATTGCTCCTGACGGTACTTTCGTTTTTACGGTTGATCAATGGGGGCGAGGCCCGTCAGCGAGGCCGCCGAACGCGATCTATGCCCACCGATAGTTGTCGATAGGCATAGGAGGAATTTATTTTTGTTTTCAGTTCGTTAGGTCGTATCGCAGCGTAAATTCGGCGGCGTTTGGATGGGCCTGAATCATTCCCACTCGATCGTGCCCGGCGGCTTCGAGGTCACATCGTAAACGACGCGGTTGATGCCGCGGACTTCGTTGATGATGCGGGTGGCCGCACGGCCAAGGAAGTTCATATCGTAGGGATAGAAATCCGCCGTCATGCCGTCGACCGAGGTGACGGCACGAAGCGCGCAGACGAAATCATAGGTGCGGTAATCGCCCATGACGCCGACGGTCTGCACCGGCAGCAGCACGGCAAAAGCCTGCCAGATCGTGTCGTAGAGACCGGCCTTGCGGATTTCGTCGAGATAGATCGCATCCGCCTTGCGCAGGATGTCGAGCTTTTCGCGTGTCACGCCGCCCGGGCAGCGGATGGCGAGGCCCGGACCCGGGAAGGGGTG
>DLSX01000022.1:0-24770 GCA_002500765.1 Neorhizobium sp. UBA7851 | reverse complement strand
GACGAGCTGCATGTTCATGCGCTCGGGCAGGCCGCCGACATTGTGGTGGCTCTTGATCGTCACCGAAGGGCCGCCGGAGAAGGAAACGCTTTCGATGACATCCGGGTAGAGCGTGCCCTGTGCGAGGAAACGCGGTTCGCCCTTGCCGTCGGCTGCGATCTTGGCGGCTTCCGCCTCGAACACTTCGATGAACAGGCGGCCGATCGTCTTGCGCTTCACTTCCGGGTCGGTCTCGCCGGCAAGCTGGGTCAAGAACATGTCGGATGCGTCGACGGCGACGAGCGGGATGTTGTAATGGTCGCGGAACATGCCGACGACCTGTTCGGTCTCGCCCTGACGCATCAGGCCGTGATCGACATAGATGCAGGTCAGCTGGTCGCCGATCGCTTCATGGATGAGGATCGCCGCAACGGAAGAGTCCACGCCGCCGGAAAGGCCGCAGATGACGCGCTCATTGCCGACCTGATCCTTGATCTTGCGGATCATTTCGGCGCGGTAGGCGGCCATGGTCCAGTCGGACTTCAGGCCGACGATCTTGTGAACGAAGTTGGAGAGAAGTTTGGCGCCATCCGGCGTATGCACCACTTCCGGGTGGAACATCGTCGTGTAGTAATGGCGGCTCTCGTCGGCAGCGATGGCGAACGGAGCGTTCTCCGAGGTCGCGATAACTTCAAAACCTTCCGGCAGTTTTGTCACGCGATCGCCGTGACTCATCCAGACCGGATAACGGCCGCCCTTTTCCCAGAAACCGTCGAAAAGTGGGCTTGCCTTTTTCACTTCCACGTCGGCGCGGCCGAATTCGGCAGCATGGCCACCTTCAACGACACCGCCGAGCTGGGTGCAGAGCGTCTGCTGGCCGTAGCAGATGCCGAGGATCGGCACGCCGCTGTCGAACACGGCCTGCGGAGCCCGCGGGCTGCCTTCGGTGGTCACCGAAGCCGGGCCGCCGGAGAAGATCACGCCTTTTGGCGCGAGCCTGTCAAAGGCCTCGGCGGCACTCTGGAACGGATGGATTTCGCAGTAGACGCCTGCTTCGCGCACGCGGCGCGCAATCAGCTGCGTCACCTGGCTGCCGAAATCGATGATGAGGATGCTGTCGGGATGAGCTATCTGGGTCATGGCGAGCCTTTAATGAAGAACCCCGATTTTTGCAACTGCTCAGATGCGCAAATCGCCGGATTCAAGGGCGTTTGCCAACTTGTCGATAACACTGGCCAGCTTCTCGTCGATGACGTGCAGATATTCCGTCCAGTTATCGACATGCTTCAGCTCTGCCTTGCCGTCGGAAATGCCGCGAAGCCCGATCAGCGGGATGCCGAACAACTGGCAGCAGCGCATCACCGCGAAGGTCTCCATGTCGACCATGTCGGCTGCGATCAGATCGTAGGTCGCGCCCGAAACGATATTGCCGCCGGTGGAAAGTGCCGCCTCCGCAACGCCTGGAATGCGAAGCGGCAGCGGCATGATTGCCGGATGATCGAGAAACGGCGTGCGCCCTTTCTCAAAACCGAGCGGTGAAGCATCCATGTCGCGATAGGCGACGGACGAGACCTGATAGACCTCGGTCTGCTCCAGCGTGCGCGATCCGGCAGAACCGAGCGAAACGATGAGATCCGGCATTGTGCCGCTGGCCTGCAGCTTCGTCAGCGCATGGGAAAGCACGATCGCCGCCTCCACCGGGCCGACGCCGGTCATCAGCGGCTTGATGCGAGATTTCAGATGCGGGCCATATTCGGCATCGACGGCCATGACGAACAGCACTGCGTGCCGGCCGATCTGCTTCAGTTCGAAACTCATTCCACCACGTCCTGGCGATCGCGGATGACCATCATCGACGTGGTCATCGAGGCGATCAGTTTTGCCGGCCCGTCGCCGATCGCATAGGCGCGGCCATCGGCCACGATGATCGTCGAGCCTGGTTTGGTCACCTCGCCGCGGAACAGGAACCGCTCGCCACGACCGGGCGAGAGCAGGTTGACCTTGAACTCGATGGTCAGAAGCGAAACTTCCGGCGCGATCGCGGTATAGGCGGCATAGGTACAGGCTGTTTCGAGCGGGGCGGAAATGACGCCGCCATGCAGGAAACCATGCTGCTGGGTCAGCTTCGGATCGAACGGCAGTTCGATCTCCACCATGCCCTGCTGGATGCGCGTCAGTTCGGCACCGAGCATCTCCATGGCATTCTGCTTGGCGAAACTGCGTCGGATGCGTTCGTGAAAGTCGCCTGGATCGGTAATCTTCATGGTCTGCCCTTGTGTCGCGGCAAAACTGGCATGCTGTCGGCGGATCGGCAAGCGCGACAAAGTGACTTTTGTCAATTCAGCAGGACGATCGAGAGGTTCAGGGCTGTGGCAAATGCAACCCACAGTGCATAAGGCACGAAAAGCCACGCCGCCTGGCGGTTGGTCTGCCAGCTCATGACGATGAACAGCAGGATGAAGGCCAGCATCGGCACGATGATGACAAGGCCGAGGATCGGACTCTGGAGCCCGAAAAAGGCCGGCGACCAGAAAATGTTGAGAAAACCCTGTATGGCGAAAACGATCAGCCGGGCCTTGTTGTTCTCATCGAACCAGGTCGTTGAAAGCGCCACGCCGATCATCACGTAAAGTCCGGCCCAGACGGGCGCAAAGACCCAGTCAGGCGGGTTGAAAAACGGTTTTTGCAGCGACTGATACCACGCACCCGGCGTGTTCGCGTAGCTGCTGAGCGCACCAATGGCAACGCAGGTGAAAATGAAGAAAGCAAAGGTCAGTATTTTACCCATGACGGGTGATCTAGGGTCTGTGCAACCTGAGTAAAGATCATTTTATCCGGATAATGTGCTGGTCCCAAGCGATGTTGCTGCGGGTCTGTGTGAATTGCCCGTCATAGGATGAAACGGCAATGCCATGCGCGGCGGGAGCAACTCCGGCTGCCTCGCGGACGCTTTCCTCAGTCAGCACGAGGCCGGTTGTCGCATCGAGCGTCACCGATGCGCCGCCGATCGGTGAGGTAAGTCCGACGATGTTTTCACGGCGGTTGATGGCAATCGCCCCGACATAATTGGCAAGCCGTGCCGTCGTCTCGTCCGGCAGCGAGAGAAGCGCGATATCCTCGCCTTTCGAGAACCAGCCGGCAAGCGGCGGCGTCTCGTTGCGCGCGCCTTCCCACTGGCAGGCGAACCAGATGCGCCCGTTTTCTGCAATATCCAGATGCCGGGTCGAAAGCTGACTGAGCGAAGACGGCATCGCGTGTTTCTGGATCAGCGCGCCGCTTTTGGCGTCGAGCATCACCAGCGACGGCTCCATGCGATCGACGTTGAGCTTGGTGCGGCCGAAATCCGGGTGGGTTTCGATACCGCCATTGGCAATGATGAGGACGGTGCCGTCATCCGAAACGGTCATGTCATGCGTGCCGATGCCGTGGGCGTCGAATTCGCCGATCCGGCGGAATGCATCCCGTCCGTCGTAAAGCCCGATCATGCCGCGATTGCCGTCGAAATCGTTTTCGCTGGCATAAAGCATCGCGCCATCCGGCGAAAAATGCCCGTGGCCGTAGAAATGTCGGCCTTCCGGCGCGGTGATCACGATCGGCTCGGTCTGTCGTGACGGATCGAATACCATCGCAAACGTGCCCGGCCTGCGGGCAAAGGCAACAGTGCGGCCGGTGGCGGAGCTGAAAGCCATGCCATGCGCGCGGGCGGGCAGGGCGACCTGGTCGATGATTTCGCCCCGCTCGGAAACGGTGGCGATGCCGAACGAGCCATCCGGCGCCCGGAAACCGGAGGCAAAGACCGCGTCGGCCCGCTCAAGCGCATGGAGCGAGCGAGGCGAGAGCGCCGCTGCAAACCCTATCCCGGCGGCTTTGAGAAATGCGCGACGGTCGATCGTCTCGCCATACCAGGGCATGTCAGTCCCCGTCGGCGAAAGAGAAGCCGGACGAAAGGCCGATCGCGCCGCCATATCCGTCGTTGAGCTTGGAGATCACATCCTTGCCGTCGGCAAGCAGCGTGTCGAGTTTTTGGCGCTCGCTTGTGTCTTCCACCGCCTTTTCGAGATCAGGCGTTACCTTACCCGCCAGGGCAGACATCGACTTCAGCTTCTCTTCGGTCGCTGCCACGATCGATCTGTCCTTCTCCGGCAGAAGTTCCACCATGCCGGATATCGTCAGCAGTTCGGAAAGGCCATCGAGATTGGCCATGACCATCTGCCAGGTATTTTCCGAACGCCAGAACAGCGCCTGCTTTGGAAACTTTGCCTTGTCCGCGCCCTTGTAGAAGGTCTCGATCCGCTGGTCGCGCACTGCCTCGGCGCCATGCACGAGAATACCGAGCAGGCCGGTAATCGCCTCGCCGCCGGTGCGATAGACCGGATTGTCGGTTCCCGGCTGTTTCCAGGCCTTCCGGATGCCATCAGGGGCATCCCAGATGCCGGCAATTTCCGCCGCGACATTGCCGACATTCTCCGCGACCGCCGCGCTGTAACGGCAACGGAAGTCATTTCCGGAGCTGAGCGTATCCGAACCCGTTCCGAAGAGGAGATATTCCAGCGCGCCCAATCCCTGTGTCGCTACGCTCTTGGTTGCGAGCGTCTTCGGATCGGTCGCGGTCTCGTCGGATTTGGAAAGAACTGCCTGGACCTGTTTCAGGCCGGTGCTCTTGCGGTCGGGGTAAAACAGGATGCGCTCGAAACGGTTCTGCTCGATCACCGGGCCGGTGCGGACGATCTCGATATGCGCCCAGCTGGCGGCCAGTTTTCCGAAGCCGGCTTTCACCGCCTCGTAATTGGCTGGCGATGGCGCCGCGCAAAGCGCCTTCGTCGTCGTGGTCATCTCTTCCGCGCTTTTTTGGAACGCATCGTAACCGGGGCGAATGAAGCCATCCACCGCTGCCGTCATCACCTTGGTCACCGTTGCCGCCGGCAATTCCACGGCCGGCGCGGTATCGGCCTCCTGAGCAAGAGTAATCGAAGCGAATGCTGCGGGCAGCAAGGCAATCAGGCCGGCGGCAAAAGTCTTGCGCATCAGAGCGACTCCAGGAAGGTGAGAAGGGCGGTGCGATCCTGTTTGTCCATGGCGGCAAATGCGCTGCGCGCGGCTTCCGCCTCGCCACCATGCCAGAGGATCGCTTCGGTGAGATTGCGGGCGCGCCCGTCATGCAGGAAGAAGGTGTGGTTGTTGACGGTCTTGGTCAGGCCGATGCCCCAGAGCGGCTGGGTGCGCCATTCCTGCCCGTTTGCCACGCCCACCTGCTGGCCATCCGCCAGACCCTCGCCCATGTCATGCAGCAGGAAATCCGAATAGGGCCAGATCAGCTGGAAGGCCTGCGCCTTGTTGTCGGCATCGCGGCGGGTGACGAATTTCGGCGTATGGCAGGTGGTGCAGCCGGCCGAATAGAACATTTCCTTGCCCTTCAGCACCACCGGGTCATCGATGTTGCGGCGGGCGGGCACAGCAAGGTTTTCCGAATAGAAGGTGACGAGCGAAAGCACCGGATCGGGCGCCTCGACCGGCCCCAGCCTCTCCTGCACCCCGGTCGGCATGGCAAGACAGGCGGCTTGCGCCTTGGTACAGTCGCCATGCGAAAAGGGTGTGTCGGGTGTCGAAATGCCGATATCGCCGGTGAAGGCACCGGACGACTGGTCACGGATCGAGGCATTCTGCGCCTTGAAGCCGAACCGCCCGAGCTTCAGCTCCCCGGTCATGTGATCGCGCACCAGCGCCGCCTTGCCGGATATCCCGTCGCCATCCTTGTCGTCCGGATCGGCATTGGCCAGGATATCGGCCTCGTGGATTGCCTGGATCAGCCCCATGCCGATCATCGGCGGGGCGATACGGGGCGAAAGCGTCACGTCGCCTTCAAGTGGCCCGTAACCAAGATTGGAGACCGAATAGGTCGGCTTGCGCAGGCTGATGACTTCGCCATCGCCAAGCTTGACCGGAACTTCCTCATAGGAAATCTCCATCTTCCCTTCCGAGGCAAGGCCGGGAACGGCGAGATCCTGAAACTGCTCGCCATAGACGGCATCGGGAAAGTTCAGCTTGCGGTAATCGGAGATCGCCTCGCGTTCCTCGTCGGTGCGGGCGGGGCGCGCAAGACGGAGAAACATCGAGGTTGCGTCGGCAGCACCTTCCGGCGGATGGCCACGTCCATCCTTCAGATGGCAGCTCTGGCAGGCGCGCGCATTGAACAGCGGCCCGAGACCATCGGAGGCCTGGGTGGAGGAGGGGGAGGAAACCCACAGCTTGGTGAACAGCGCATTGCCGAGCTTGAAGTTTTGCTCTTCCTCGAAGGTGATATTGGGCGAAAAATGCGAGAACGCATCGCCGTTGACGATCGCCTTGGTCGTCGCAGCGCCGCCGGACATGGTTTCGAACTGCTCGGCCTTGGAGAAATCCGTCGTCGGTTTCGTCACGCGTTCAACGCGTTTCAGGTCCTTCGGATTGAGGTCGGTGCGTGTCTTCGGCAGCAGACTGTCGCTGCCGGTCGCGATCAACGGCACCAGCACGAGTGCGCCGGAAAGAAAAGGCAGCAGGTAGGGAAAGGCTCTGAAAGCGCCCATGAGTGATCGGGCCTCACCTTGCGGTGAGACCCGCCTTTTCTTCGATCATTTAAAGACAGCGTCAGGATTATCGAGGCTGTCGGAGCCTTCAAGTTCGATCTTGCCGAGATCCAGCGACGCAATGACACGTTCGATGCTCTTGGTCTGGTCGATCAGGCCGTCGATCGCCTTCTGGACGACTTCATTGCCCTTGGTATTGTTCTCGCCGATCATCTGGTCATAGGCCTCGACCTTCTGGGCGCGGTCCTTCATGACGTTCATCGCCGCGAGCGTCGTGTCGAGCTTGCCCTTGATCTCGGTATCGAGCGCCTTGTCCTTGGCGGCAACCAGATCGGAGAGCGAAGGCCCCTTCATCCTGGTACCGTCGACACGGGTATATTCACCCGTATAGGCGGACTTGATGCCGATTGCGTCGTTGAGATGCGAGGCGTAGGTATTGTCGGAGAAGCAATCATGCTCTTCTTCCGGATCGTGCAGGAGAAGGCCGAGCTTCATGCGCTCGCCGGCAAGTTCGCCATAGGAAAGCGAACCCATGCCGGTTAGGATTGCAGTGAGACCCGCATTGCTATCGGCTTCGACATTCTTCGTCGCTTCGCCGTCCGGGGCCCATGACTTCACCATGTCTTCCAGATCAGCCACCAGAAGTGTCGATGCGGCCTTCAGATAGGCGGCGCGGCGGTCGCAATTGCCGCCGGTGCAGTTGGCCTTGTCGTAATCGGTATAGGGGCGCTTGCCCGCTCCGGCTTCGGTCCCGTTCAGGTCCTGGCCCCAGAGCAGGAATTCGATGGCGTGGTAGCCGGTGGCGAGNNCAGAGCAGGAACTCGATCGCGTGATAACCGGTCGCCACATTCGCCTCGATCTCGCCGGCCTCATGCAGGCCACGGATCGTTTCCGGCGTGATCTCGGTAAGGTCGATCTCTTCGCCGTTGATCTTGAGCTTCGGGTTGGCGATCACATTGGCCGTATAAAGCGCGTTCTCATCGCTCTCGGTGCCGTAGGACGCGTCGACATAATCGATCAGGCCTTCGTCAAGCGGCCAGGCATTCACCTTGCCTTCCCATTCGTCGACGATCGGATTGCCGAAACGATAGACTTCTGATTGCTGGTAAGGCACGCGGGCCGCAATCCAGGCTGCCTTGGCAGCCTTCAGCGTGTCTTCGCCGGGCTTGGCGATCAGGGCATCGATCGCCTTGTCGAGCGCCTGCGCTGTCGTCAGCGAGTCCTCGTATTTCGCCTGCGCCAATTCGGCATAGTGCTTCAATACGGCGGCCGGTGTAGTTTCTGCGCGAGCCGGTACCGACGAAAACACCGTCGAGGCGGCAAAAAGCGCCAAAGCGGCGCCGAGCAAGGTTTTGCGGGTCATGTCCCTCTCCTTCACGGCATCGATCCCACGACGCCGCCAATGAGAGTTCTTGGCGCGAATTAAAAGTGGTGTCAAACGTTCTAGTTTAGAACGGTTTGAAGTTATGGTTGATCCGCTTAGGTGAAATTTACACCTTGCGTTGCATGCGGCAGAAAAAGAATCCGTCCGTATCGGTACTTGCGGGAGACAGTGTGATCGTACCTGCATCCGCAACGCGAGGACGCGGCGCCTGGGCGCCGAAAATTTTTGTCCAATCATCGGCTACGGACGTGATGGAGAAGGTCGGGTTTTCGGCGCAGAAACGCTCGACCTGACGATCGTTTTCTTCCGGCAGCACTGAACAGGTGACGTAAAGTAGCGCTCCGCCAGGCTTCACGAACTTCGCCGCTTCGCCAAGCGCGTCCTGCTGTTGGGCAATACGCTCGTCGAGGTTTTTCTGCGTCAGCCGCCATTTGGTGTCCGGGCGGCGGCGCCATGTGCCGGTACCGGTGCAGGGCGCATCGACGAGAACGGCATCGAGCTTGTCTCTCAGGGCTTCGAGTTGGCGTGGATCGTCGTGAACCTGCACGTTGCGGGTGCCGGCCCGGCGCAGGCGCTCGATGATCGGCGCCAGCCGCTTGCGGTCGGCATCATAGGCATGGACCTGGCCCTTGTTGTGCATGGCAGCCGACATGGCGAGCGTCTTGCCGCCACCGCCGGCGCAATAATCCAGCACCTGGTCGTGTTCGCCGGGCTGAACCAGATCGGCGACAATCTGCGAGCCCTCGTCCTGAACCTCGAACCATCCCTTCTGGAAGGAAAGCTCGGCCGTGACGTTAGGCAGGCGCGATGCGCCTTCGCCGGCTGCGATGCGAATACCGTTGCGGGCGATGGTGGCCGTTTTCGCGCCTGAGCGATCAAGCGCCTTCACCACCTTGTCGCGACCGGCCTTCAGCGTATTGGCGCGAAGATCGAGCGTCGGGCGATCGGCAAGTGCTCTGGCCTCGGCCAGCCAGCTGTCGCCGAAATTGGTTTCGAATGAAGGCTGAACCCAATCGGGAATATCGCCTTGCACATGCAGCGGCGCATCATTGAGGTTTCGGCTGGAAAAAGCGGAAATATGGGCTTCCGTCAGGGCCGGCGGTGCGAACTTGTCGTCGGCAAACTCGGCAGCAAGCGTCTCGGTGGGAAATCCCCACTGGCGCAGTAGAACGGCATAAGCGAGCGCAACGGGACTTTCGTCATCCATCAGCCAGGCGTGGGAAAGCCGCATGCGCAGCGCGTCGTAGACGATGTTGCCGATGGCTGCCCGATCACCGGAACCGGCGAAACGATGGGCAAGGCCCCAGTCTTTCAATGCATCCGCCACCGGGCGTTTGCGTGCTTCAATATCTGCCAGAACTTCGATCGCTCCGGCTACTCGCCCGCCCAGTCGCATGTCTTAACTCCGTTTCGGTTGGACCCGTATGGAGCCGGTCGTAACCGCGATCAGGCAGAAGGGCAAGGGGGAGGCCTGCCGCAGCAAGGCCTGTCCCTTTGTGCAGGAAGATGACGCGGCTTAGCCGTCGACGTCCTTCATGCCCTTGCCTGCAACCTTCTTGCTGTCGGCAACGATCTGATAACAGACCTGTGCGGTGCCGGAAGACACCATGCCGATGTTCTGGGCAGCAGCCTTGGATACATCGATGACCCGGCCGCGGATGAAAGGTCCGCGATCGTTGATGCGCACGATCACGCTTTTGCCGTTGCGCTTGTTGGTCACCAACACCTTGGTGCCGAAAGGCAGCGAGCGATGCGCGGCGGTGAGCTTGGCCGCATTCATCCGTTCACCGGATGCGGTCTTGGAGGTGAGAGCATACCAGGATGCGTGTCCGCATCCGGGCGCAGCATTGGCCTGCGCCTGGCCGAGTAGTGCAAAAGCAGCAATGGCGGCCGTGGCGGCAGTTAGGCGTCGAACTGTTTTCAAGTCGGTCGTCCCCGTCGTTAAGTCCCTGCACGTTGCGTGCAATTGGGCTAAGGCGAGCCGAAAAATGGCGAAAACGTGGGATTTCAAATCACGGAATGTTAACGAGCGTAACATTTGTGATTACATTGCTATCGATCTTTTTAACGAGCCGGCTAATTGATGTTGGAATAAAACCTTACGAATCAGTCGTTAAACGAAATCACGTTCCTGCAAAAATCCGTGACAGACTCTGTTCACGAAATGACGCGAAAAAAATTTGTTGTCGCAGGGGGATTTCTGCCCAAATTGGACAAATTATGTGGCGATCTGCCGTAAGAATTAAGAAATATTAACCCGAAGACGGCCTTGGGATGAAAATTTCAACCGTTTCAAAACGAGAAATTCAGCCCCGCCAGGTATTCTTTGACCACATTTGAGCGAGTGAAATCCGGTAATTCGGGAAGGCGAACTCGAAGCCAAGTGAACGCATTTTTTCGTTCGAGACACGCTTGTTGGCGCCGTAGAAGGAGCGAGCCATCGGGGTCATGTCGGCGGTGTCGAAGTCGACTTCCGGCGGAGGCTTGACACCCATCAGCCGGGCGGCTTCGGTGATCACATCCTGCGGCGGGCAGGGCTCGTTGTCCGTCACATTATATAGGCCGGAAAGTTTCCGCTCGGCGAGAAACAGGGTGGCGCTTCCGATGTCCTCGACGCGGATGCGATTGAACACCTGATCCTTCTTTATAATGCGTCGCGCGCTGCCGCGATCCAGATTGACGAAGGCATTGCGTCCCGGCCCGTAAATGCCGGAAAGCCGCAATGCGGCGACCGGCACGCCAGCCATCCGGCCCTGTTCGACCCAGGCTTCTTCGGTGTCGACGCGTTCTATCGATCTGCCGAGGATCGGGCTGCCGGGCGTCTCCTCCGTCACCCAGTCGCCGCCATGATCTCCATAAACCCCGACGGTGGACAGATAACCGATCCATTCAAGCTTCGGGCACAGCGCACGGAGCCGGCCGGAAACGAGCTGCAGCAGCGGATCGTGTTCCTTGCCCGGAGGAATGGACTGGACGAGATGGGTGACGTCGCGCAACGCCGTCTTGAGTTGGTCGTTGAAGCCGGTGCCATCAAAGATGAACGGTGTGATCTTATGCGTGCCAAGAGCTGCGGCGCTTTCGGCGGAGCGGACCGTACCGGCGACGGAAAAGCCGTTTTCCGCAAAGGCCCTGGCGATTGCCTTGCCCGAATAACCGCAGCCGAAAATCATCACCGTCATCAGTTTGCTCCTGCCATCTGCCATTCCTGGCGAACCTCTGGATCACTATCTGGATCGCGTGCCGCTGCGAATGCGGCAAAGGCGTCATCCGCCATCAATCGTTTCAGCGCCCAGACGGCCATGCCGCGCACGGTGGGCGAGGCATCGTCGGCCAGCAACCGGCATTGCGCGATGAATTGCGGATCACCCGAATTGCCCGCCGCGATCAGCACGTTACGGATAAAACGGTCGCGCCCGATACGTTTCACCGGCGAACCGGAAAAGAAGGTGCGGAACGTCGGATCGTCCAGCGTCAGCAGGAAGGCGATTGACGGTTCCTTCAGGTCCTCGCGAGCCTTCAGCTTCATTTCGGAGGAACTGGCCGCGAACTTGTTCCACGGACAGGCGGCGAGACAGTCGTCGCAGCCATAGATGCGGTTTCCGATCAGCGGCCGGAATTCCGGATCGATCGGCCCCTTGTGCTCGATCGTCAGATAGGAAATGCAGCGCCGCGCATCCAACCTGTAAGGTGCTGGAAAGGCAGCCGTCGGACAGGCGTCGAGACAGGCGCGGCACGAGCCGCAATGATCCTTGTCACGCTCGTCGATCGTCAGTTCCGCCGTAGTGAACAGGCTACCGAGAAACAGCCACGAGCCATGGCTGCGGCTGACGAGGTTGGTGTGCTTGCCCTGCCAGCCGAGACCGGCAGCTTCCGCCAGCGGTTTTTCCATTACCGGTGCCGTATCGACGAAAACCTTCACGTCTTCGCCGGCGCGGGCGGCAAAGCGGGTGGCGATCTCCTTCAGCCGTCCCTTGATGACGTCGTGATAGTCGCGATTGCGCGCATAGACCGAAATCGCCGCCTTGTCCGTCATCGACTGGAGATAACGGGGATCCTCGTCCGGGCCGTAATTCAGTCCGAACATCACGATCGAGCGCACTTCGCTCCACAGCGTCTTCGGATCGGCGCGCCGTTCCTTCGTCTCCGCCATCCACTCCATCGTGCCGTGATGGCTGTCGTCGAGAAAGTTTGCCAGCCTTTCCGGCGCACGCGGAATGCTTGTCGGCAGCGTGATGCGACAGAGATCGAAGCCCTGGGCTGCGGCCTCCTCGCGAATGAAGGCGGTCAGCTTCTCCCGCCGGCGAAGCGCCTTGTCATCTTCGCTCTTTCCGGCGCTAGAAATCGAGGTCCGCATAGTGGGAGACCGGGGTCAGGCCGCGAATGCGCTCGGCAAGCATCGGGCGGAAGGAGGGGCGCGACTTGAGCCGCTGGTACCAGTCCTTGGCGATGGGGAATTCCGACCATTCGATTTCGCCGAGATAATCGAGGACGGAGATCGAGGCCGCGGCGGCAAGATCCGCATAGCTCAGCCGCTCGCCGGCAAGCCACTGACGCGAACCGGCAAGCCAGGAGAGATATTTCATATGCTGGCGGATATTGGCGCGGGAGGTGCGCAACGCCTTGCTGTCCGGCGCGCCGCCGCCTTGCGCTGCCGTCATCTGCAGCTTGTAGACACGCTCACGGGTGAGGGGACGGGTGACGTCCTGCTCCATCTTCTGCAGGAACCATTCCGTCAGGCGACGGATTTCCGCGCGGTGCCAAGGGTCTTCCGCCAGAAGCCGGCGCTCGCGTTTCAACACGCCATGGGTCTCGTCGAGAAATTCCATCAGCACCGAAGGTCCGCAGAGCACCCGCATGCTGTCATCGACATAGACGGGAAGCGTTGCCGCCGGATTGAGGCTCAAGAACTCGCGGCGTTTCTCCCAGGGCTGCTCCTCGACCAGATCGGCCTGAAAGCCATACTCCGCCAGAATCAGGCGGACAAATCGCGAGGCAGACGACATGGGGTGATGGTAAAGGGTGGGCATAGGGAGTTCGGCTTCGACTTTGTGTAAGGGGTGTGGACCGGCTGCTTGTCGCGCTCGCCTGACATAAGTCAGCTATATGGATTTGGTAGGGCCAACACAAGCAAGCTGCCATCGGTTCGATGTTCTGCTGCAAACTGCCTTCATTTCCTCAGCAAAGGATTAAGATTGGCGGGCCAATCGATCGCCTGTGCGCTTCCTGTTGCCGCATGAAAGTCTGCGGAAATCCCTATAACAAAAAGGGCGGCTTGAGGGCCGCCCTTTTCAGTCCCGGATTAGCGGGGAATGGATGCTGTGGCGCATGGATCGACGCCGTACGCCGGAGCGCAACCCTCTTTGCCGCTTGCGGCGGTCTGGGGCGCCATGAAGGAGCCCGCGAGAATGACAAGTGCCGCGCATGCAAAGAAAAGGGCGATAGGCTTGCCCATGAAAGACGCCTTTCAAACAAATGGTATTGCTGTGAACTTTTTCGTGCGACCGATTTATTGGCCACCGCTTCTGAATTCAATAAAGGTTTTTGCTAAACCTGCGGTTAATGCACACTCGTTGACGTGTGAGGACTTTATGTCACATCAACGGCTGTCAAACTGCACAAATCCAAGGCTTTAGCCATGCCTGCCCAGCGGGCAGGCATGAAGCTGGAAGCGGAAAAAATGATAAAAGATAATCTCAGGCCGCTTTGCCGCTGCCGGTAAATTGGCCATGCGGGCGGAAGTGGACAAGGTAGGACGCAAGGATCGAACCCGGAACAACTGGACGGATACCAAGACCGCAGAGCGTGCGGCCTTCCTTGACGGCGCTGTCCGAGACGACATTATCGCTTTTCAGAAGCTCGACCTGATCGGCCGTGATCGGCGGTTTCACGAACGGGATCATCGACGCGATGCTGCCGATCATCGACGCGATGCCGAAAGGCAGCGAAATCAGGGCGCGCTCGCGACGGGTTACCCGCAACACGGTCTCGAGACAGTCGCGGAAAGTCATGACTTCGGCGCCGCCCAGTTCGTAGATCGTGCCGGGCTTGAGCTTGCCGTCGACCGAACGGCCGACCACTTCGACAACGTCCTCGACATAAACGGGCTGCAGCCTGGTCTTGCCGCCGCCGATCAGCGGCAGGGCAGGAAGCTGGCGGGCCATGGCGGCGAATTTGTTGAAGAAACCGTCTTCCGGTCCGAAAACGATGGACGGCCGCAGAATGACGGCATCGGGAATGAGCGACAGGATGCTTGCTTCTGCACGGCCCTTGCTGCGGGCATAGGACGAGTCGGAATTGACGTCGGCGCCGATCGCCGAGATATGGGTGAGTTTCGCACCCGCCTTAGCTGCCGCTTCGGCAACCGAGCGCGCGCCCGTATCCTGAATGGCATCAAACGTGTTGCGGCCGCTTTCGAACAGAATGCCGACGCAGTTGATCACATGTGCGGCACCGTCCACGGCGCGATCGACGGACTGACGGTAGCGGAGATTGGCCTGGACCAGCGAAATCTGGCCGACATAACCGGACGGCAGAAGGAAGCCGGCGAGATCCGGGCGGCGTACTGCAACGCGCACGCGGTAGCCCCGTTTGGCAAGCATCTGAACCACATGGCGACCGACGAAACCTGATCCTCCGAAAACGGTAACAAGCGGCGGAAGATTGTTCACGGTCATGGTCTGCCCCGAAAGCTGTCTCTTACTCATTGGTCTTTAGCTGAATAGTCTGCGTGGTGGAAGAGACTTGCGCGCCGTAGATGTCGCAAGTCTCTGAAGCGATGTCAGATACCCTGAACGACGACCATTTCGCCATCGGCAACTTCCTGCCGGATTTTCGCGGCCACCTGATATTCCGGCGAGTTGTAGCAATCAATGGCGGCCTGCATCGACGGAAATTCGATCACGACATTGCGATGGCGTGATGAGCCTTCGAGTTCTTCCGCCGCGCCGCCGCGCGCCAGAAAATGGGCGCCATATTTCTCGAATGCCGGTTTTGCGGCCGCCACATAATCCTTGTAGCGCTCGGGATCATGCACATCCATTCGTGCGATCCAGTATCCCTTGGTCATCAAATATCCTCCTCTCCCGTTTAGGTATATTCGAGATCGGGCGAATCAGGAGGCAAGTCAATATGGTGCGATACGCATTCCCTTTGGCAGCGGGTGTATTTCTGGCAATCGGCTCGCCGCTATTCACCATCTCATCCGATGCGCAGGCAGCTGCCTGCCCGGCAAACATCATGGACGCGCTGCGGGCGCCGGCCAGGAAGGACGCAAAACCGGTCGATATTCGCTGTGACGTCACCCTGAACAAGGGAGAGAAGATTACCCAGCGTATCGCGTTTTCCGGCAGCCGTGCGTCAGGCGTGGTTTTCGATTGCAACGGCGCGATGATCGACGGCAGCGGAACCAAGGCGAGGACGGTGCTGATCCAGTCCCGCAAAACAAGCGACGGCAAATGGGATGTGCCGACCGACATCACCATCCGCAACTGCCAGATCAGGGGTGATCTGCGCATCCAGGGGCTCGGCAATAACGGCCAGGCAAAGGAAGTGAAGGCATCCTCGAACCGGGATGGACACACGCAGCGGGCACAGGCCGCGGCACCGACCGGCATCCTGCTCGACAATCTCACATTTTCCGGCAGTGTCGGTGTGCCGCTCTATCTCGCACCGGGCGTGACCAGGGTCACGCTGCAGAATTCCCGTTTCACCGGCAAGGCAAGCTCGACCGTCGTTTATCTCGACGCGGAATCGGCTGGAAATGTCATAACCGGCAATACGTTTTCGGCGCGTCCCGAATGGCGGGAGGTACTTGCCGTGGACGGTTCGGCGAACAATCGCATCGAGAACAATACGTTCTTGAACCCGCTCAGTGGCGGGATCTACCTTTACCGCAATTGCGGCGAGGGCGGCACGTTCCGCCATCAGTCGCCGCAGGGCAATATCATCCGCGGTAATACGTTCCAGTATCAGATCCCGGTTGCCCGCCCGGCGGTCTGGATCGGCAGTCGCGAAGGTGTCAGCGTCTTCAACAGCTATTGCCTCGTGCAGCCGAAAATGCTGCTCGGCGGGCTGGACCATGATGACGGCGCCAACAACAACACCGTCACCGATAATCGCCTCGTCGGTGGCTCGCCGAACCTCATCGTCGATGAAGGCTCCCGCAACCGGGTGTCCAACAATCGATAGGGGGCAAGCTTACAGCGCTTCCTGCATCTCTTTGAGGATTGCTTCCGCGGCGGCCTTCGGTTCCGGTGCCTTGACGATCGGGCGGGCGACGACGAGATGGGTCGAACCTGCCTTCAGGGCATCGAACGGTGTCACCACGCGCTTCTGGTCGCCGGCCTCGGCGCCCTTCGGACGGATGCCCGGAGTGACGATCGCCATGTTCGGACCGACGATTTCGCGCACGGCAGCGGATTCTTCCGCAGAGCAGACGATACCGCCCATGCCGGCATCGCGTGCCTGCGCGGCACGGGTGCGAACAAGTTGTTCAGGTGATTGGGCGTAGCCGGCTTCGGTGACATCGGCGGCATCCATCGAGGTCAGAACGGTGACGCCGAGCAGGCAGAGATCCGAACCCCTGGCCGCTTCGACTGCGGCCCGCATCGCCTTCGGATAGGCATGCAGCGTCAGCATGGTCATACCCATCCTGGCGATGTTCTCGACGCCTTTCGCCACCGTGTTGTCGATATCGAGCAGCTTCATGTCGAGAAAGATCTTCTTGCCGTCCTTGGCGAGGTCACGGGCAAACTCCAGTCCGCCGGCAAATACCAGCTGGTAGCCGATCTTGTAGAAGGAGACGCTGCCGCCCAGCGTGGCAACCATTTTTTCGGCCTCGGAGACGGTTGGGATGTCGAGGCCCACGATCAATCGGTCACGCGCTTGCATGTTGTTCATTCCCCTTGCCATGTTTCCATCGGGGTCCAGTCGCACGAGATGACCCGATCCGCAAGGGAGAAGCAGAACAGATTTCCGCCGCCGCCCGGCTGGTCCTTGCTTCTGGAGATCGGGATTTGCCGTAGATGGCACATCAACAGCGTGCCAACGCCACCATGGCCGACAAAGGCGATCGGCATATCGGGGTTGTGGTCGGAAAGGATGCGGTCGAATGCGGCAACGATGCGGGCCTGCGCATTCGCAGCCGTTTCCCAGCCCTTGAAGCTTTCGGTCGGATTGGCGAAGAACCAGTCCGCCGCCGCCTCGAATTCAGGCGGCGCCAGGAAGCCGGTCGCTGACCGGTCGTTTTCATGCGTGTCCGGGGCAAGCATGATCGACACGTCGCTGGATGCGGCCAAAATCTCGGCCGTCTCGATCGCCTTTGTTTCGTCGCTCGAAATGATGCGGCCGAGCTTTTGCGCCCAAGGCAATGTCGCAGCTTTCTCGGCACGCTGCCAGCCGATATCGGAAAGACCCCACTGCGGCACCGGCACATTGGGGTCGATGCGCACCTGCGGATGGGTGATATAAAGACCGAAGGTCATGCCGTCACAGCTCCAAAGCGGGTCGAAATCGATCCCGCTTACATCGGGCGGTTGACGATGATGTGAATTAGCCCCGGGTATAGGTCCATAGCTGGGCCGGCGGGATGTTCCGCACCACGAAGTCATAATGCTTGATCTTGTAACGGTCCGGGTTGGCGATGATCGGCGAGACCGGGCCATAGGTGATCTGCATCACCGGACGGCCAGCCGGCATGCGGTCGAGCAGGTCTTCCAGAAGCGCGATACGGCTTTCCATTGGAAAGCTCAGCAACGGAATGGCGGAAATCACGCTGTCGAAAATGACCGACTTCATCTCCCCGAGTGTCTTGTCGAGTGCAAAGGCGTCGCCATTGATGAAATGAACGCCTTGATAGGCCTTGATCAGGTTCTGGTAAAAATCTGTCGAATATTCGATCGAGACGAGGTTTTCCGGCGCGATGCCCCGTTCAAGGATCGCCTTGGTGATGACACCCGTGCCCGGACCGAGTTCAAGCACGGGCAGACCGGAGGAGGGGTTGATGACGCTTGCCATGCGCTTGGCTGTCACGGAAGAGGTGGGGCAGATTGCGCCTACGCTTTTGGGGCCATCCATCCAGCCTTTGAAGAAACGGATTTCCTCGTCGAACTTCCGGCCGAGCCGTTCCTTCAAGCGTAGTTCCATCTAGTTATCTCTCCCGGTTTTCAAGCCTATGTGGTCACTTGGCGGCAGTGGTCAAGATCAATGACGCAAAGACAGGCAGGAATGTCGCAATCAGAAAGCGGCACAAAAAAGGCGGCTCGGAATTTTCCGGCCGCCTCGATTGTTTTATACGCGCATTGGCATCAACACGTAGAGAGCATCGTCTCCCGCGGTATCCCTGACCAGTGTCGGAGACCCCGCATCGGCCAGCATGAAGATGGCGTCGTCGCCCGAAAGCTGGGCCGTGATGTCGAGAAGATACTTTGCGTTGAAGCCGATTTCCATCGGATCGTTCTCATATCCGACCGCGACTTCCTCCGTGGCGCTGCCCGAATCCGGGTTGTTGACCGTCAGCATCAGCTGGCCGTCCGTCAGCGCAAGCTTTACTGCGCGGCCGCGTTCCGACGAAATGGTCGAGACGCGGTCGACGGCCTTGGTGAAGGTCTGGCAATCGACGCGCATTTCCTTGTCGTTGCCGGTCGGGATGACGCGCTGGTAATCCGGGAAGGTCCCGTCGATCAGCTTCGACGTCATGATGATGTCGGCGATTGTCAGGCGGATCTTTGCGTCGGAAACCTCGACGGTTACCTGCGCTTCCGGATCGTCTACCAGCTTCTGCAGCTCACCGACCGTCTTGCGCGGAATGATGATGCCCGGCATGCCTTCCGAACCGGAAGGAGCCTGCACGTCGGCGCGGGCGAGACGGTGACCGTCGGTGGCAACGGCGCGCAGCTTCAGGTCGCCGCCGGCTTCGATCGTGTGGAAGAAGATACCGTTCAGGTAATAACGGGTCTCTTCCGTGGAAATCGCGAACTGCGTCCGGTCGATCAGCATCTTGAGATCGGTCGCCTTCAGCTTGAACGTATGGCTGAACGAGCCGGCTGTCAGATCCGGGAAGTCGGTTTCCGGCAGGCACTGCAGCGAGAATTTCGAACGGCCGGACTGGACCGTCATGGAGCCGCCATCCGGATTGGTGGCAAGCAGAACTTCCGAACCGTCAGGCAGCTTGCGGACGATTTCGTAGAGAAGATGTGCGGGAACAGTGGTGGCGCCCGCCTGCTCGACCATCGCCGGAACGGATTCTGTGATCTCCAGATCCAGGTCCGTCGCCTTCAGTTCGACGCTGGCGTCGGAAGCGCGCATCAGAACGTTGGAAAGGATCGGAATTGTGTTGCGGCGCTCGACCACGCGGTGAACGTGGCTCAGCGACTTAAGAAGATTGGACCGCTCGAGAGTAATACGCATGGACTCAACCGCTTTCGACCTGGGCGTCCCGGGAGGCGGGGCACCGGATATTCTTCGGCTTTCGCAAGCCGGACGATGTGGAGGGGCAAAATGGCAGAGATCAGCCTTTGAACGCAAGAGCAGATGCGGGGTGTCTGCTTCATTTCGGCACTTGCAACAGACCTGCACACAGAAAACTTGGGCCCGTGCCGCTTGCGGGTCGCCATCGCCTTGACCATAAAGGGCTTATGATCATCCAACTGAATTGAAAAGCTCGTGGCTGGACCTGCTGAAGCGACCCGCGGCTACCGCGTCGCCAATACTTTCGTGCCCTCGCGCCCGCTGGAGCCGGCGCTTTATCTCGTTGCAACACCGATCGGCAATCTCGGTGACATTACGCTGCGTGCGCTGGAAACGCTCGCCGGTGCAGATGTGCTGGCCTGCGAGGACACGCGTGTTACCCGCGTGCTCCTCGATCGCTATGGTATCGCCAATAAGCCTTACGCCTATCACGAGCACAATGCCGACGAGATGGGGCCAAGGCTGCTGGCTGCGCTCGATGAGGGCAAGTCCGTGGCGTTGGTTTCCGATGCCGGCACGCCGCTGGTTTCCGATCCGGGCTACCGTCTCGGCCAGCTGGCGATCGAGGCGGGCCATCGGGTCGTGCCGATCCCCGGGGCCTCGGCACCTCTCGCCGCGCTGGTTGCTTCCGGTCTTCCGAATGACGCCTTCCTGTTTGCCGGTTTTCTGCCGGTAAAGGAAAAAGGACGCCGCGACCGACTGGCGGAACTGTCGAAAATTCCCGCAACGCTGATATTCTTTGAATCTCCGCATCGCATTACCGCGACGCTGGCCTCCGCCGCCGATGTTCTGGGGCCGGGCCGTGCGGCCTGTGTCGGGCGTGAACTGACCAAGGCCTTCGAGGAGATCAGCCGTGCTTCGCTCGGAGAGCTGGCCGAAGCCTTCGATGGCCGCAACGTTAAGGGTGAAATCGTCTTCCTCGTCGGTCCTCCTGCCTATGACGATGTTCCAGCGGCCGTCGATGTCGATGTTTTGCTGGAGGAACTGTCGTCTTCCATGCCTGCGGCAAAGGCTGCGGCGGAAGCGGCGCGTCTGACGGGGCTCTCGAAGCGAGACCTCTATCAGCGGCTGGTCACCATGAAAGATGCCGCCATGAAGGATAAGGATGGCGGCTGATGGGGCGGGGAGCCGAAGATGGGCGACATAGACGCCGGCGCGCCGAACGGCGCGGCCACGTCTCCGAATATCTCGCGGCTCTCTATCTTCTTTTAAAAGGGTATCGGATACTGAGGTTCCGATACCGGACACGGCTCGGCGAAATCGATATCGTCGCCCGCAAAAAGACCCTCATCCTGTTTGTCGAAGTCAAGGCGCGAGCCCGCGAAGGCGACGCGATCGATGCGGTCGGTTACGACGCGCAAAGGCGGATAAGAGCGGCAAGCGATCTCTGGCTGTCGCGCCGTCGCGATGCCCATCTTCTATCCTGCCGATACGACATTATCGCCGTCCTGCCCTGGCATCTGCCCCGGCATTTTCCCGATGCTTTTTGACGGGCTTGTGAAGTTTTTGCAAAGCTGTGCAATCGTCACAAATCTGAAACAGAATTGTTAAGAGCCTGTCACGGGCAAGCCCTATTGCGATCCTCGATCCAACCAAGGCGGAGAGGACGTAAAACCATGATCAAGAAGTTTTCGATGGCCGCGATGGCAGTTGCAATGTCTGCAACGTCCTCGCTTGCAGCAACCAACATTACCTGGTGGCACGGCATGGGCGGCCGTAACGGTGAAGTCATCAACGAAGTGTCGCAGAAGTTCAACGCTTCGCAAACCGCTTGCGCTCTGACGCCGATCTCCAAGGGCACCTACGAGGAAGCCCTGGCAACCGGTATCGCCGCTTTCCGTTCGGGCGAACAGCCGAACATCCTTCAGGTCTTTGATGCTGGCGCTGCCACCATCATCAATGCCAAGGGCGCGACGGTTCCTGCTGAAGACCTGATCAACAATGCAGGTTACAAGTTCGACCGCGAAGCCTTCATCGAAGGCGTTCGTTATTTCTACGCCGACAGCCAGGGCAAGTTCATCGGCATGCCGTTCAACTCTTCGGCTCCGATCATGTACGTCAATCCGCAGGCCTTCGAAAAGGCCGGCGTTGCCGTGCCGAAGACCTGGGAAGAATTCGAACAGGTTGCTCCGAAGCTCAAGGAAGCCGGCTTCATCCCGATGACCGCTTCGCAGCTGACCTGGCAGTTCACCGAGAACTTCTTCTCGCGCCAGAACATCGCATTCGCCAACAACAACAACGGTTACGACAGCGTTGTCGACACCAAGATGAACCTCACCGACAAGAACCTTGTCATGATGTTCGAAAAGCTCAAGGCCTGGTCTGATGCCGGTCTCTACAAGTTCTACGGCGCAAGCTGGAACGACAACCAGAAGCCCTTCGAAGAAGGCAAGGTAGCCATGTGGATCGGTTCTTCCGGTTCCTTCGGCGGCCTGCAGAAGACCGCTTCCATGCCCTTCTCGGCTGACTTCCTGCCCTACTGGAAGGGCATCCAGGGTGCCGGCACCAACACCTTCATCGGTGGCGCAGCACTCTTTGCAATGGCTGGCAAGCCGGAAGCCGAAAACAAGTGCACGGCTGACTTCTTCCAGTTCCTGACCTCGCCGGAAATCCAGAAGTTCTATCACCAGGCCACCGGTTACGTTGCCATCACCAAGGCTGCTTACGAGCTGGCCAAGAAGGAAGGCTACTACGAGAAGACCCCGGTCGCCGAAGTCGGCATCAAGCAGCTGATGCTGCCGTCGGGCGAATGGTCCAAGGGCTACCGCCTCGGCTTCTACCCGCAGATCCGCTCCATCATGGAGCGCGAATACAACAAGATGTTCTCGGGTGAAACGACCGTGCAGAAGGGCTTCGAAACAATCGAGAAGGAAGGCAACGACCTCCTCGCACGTTTCGCCAAGACCGCCGGCTGATAACGATCTCCCATCATGGTCCGTCCGCTCCTTGATCGGGGAGCGGGCGGGCTCTTTTGTAACTAAGCAATTCCAGCAAAAGCGGGAACCGGTTTTGCGTCCGGAATTGCGTAAAATCAGGAAGATGGAGCAGTTTCGCGTTTCGAAGAAAGGCGGGAATGCTCCTGAAGAAAGGGGAGAACTCGTGGCCTATACGACGTCACAGCCGCAGCCCGGCGGTTTCCTGTCCCGCCTCGGATTTGGTGCCGGAGCGCGTAAGAAACCCGCTGCCGCAGCGGAGGAAATGAAGCGCGTGCAGTTTACCTCGCCCGTTCTTCCCTACCTGTTTCTTTTCCCGCAGCTCGCGGTGATTTTCATCTTCTTCTACTGGCCTTCGGTCCAGGCGCTGAGCTCGTCCTTTTATCTCGAGGACCCGTTCGGCTTCGGCTCCACCTTCGTCGGCTTGAGCAACTACACGGACGTGCTTTTCAGCGCCGAATACCAGTCGATTGCGCTGTTCACGGCCGTCTTCACGGTGATCGTCACCTTCCTTTCGCTGTCGATCGGGTTGCTGCTCGCCGTCAAAGCCGACCGGGTCATCCGTGGCGCATCGACCTACAAGACGCTGCTGATCGCCGTCTACGCCATTGCCGCGCCCGTTTCGGGCCTGATCGGCATGATGATTTTCGACCAGCATGTCGGCCCGTTCGTCAAAATGATGTCTTTCCTCGGCTGGAACATGCAGGTCGGCCTGAATTATTACGACACCGCTTTCGCCATGACCGTGGTCGCCGTCTGGAAGCAGATCCCCTATAATTTCATCTTCTTCCTGTCGGGCCTGCAGAATGTTCCGGTCTCTGTCCGCGAGGCGGCAATGATCGACTGCCGCTCGGGCTTGCGCCGTTTCCGGACCGTCATTCTTCCACTTCTGGCGCCGACAGCCTTCTTCCTGCTGACCATCAATGTCACCTACGCGCTGTTCGACACGTTCGGCATCATCGACGTCATGGTCAAGGACAAGCCCGCCAACAATCCGGTAACGCTGGTCTACAAGGTCTATGCCGATGGCTTCCGCGGCAATGACATCGGGGGCTCTTCGGCCCAGTCTGTCATCCTGATGATCGTCGTCTTCGTCCTCACCATCTTCCAGTTCCGCTTCATGGAACGGCGCGTCCACTACAATTGAGAGGATAAGGACATGTATCGCATACGGTTTACCGATCACCTCATCCTCATCCTCGGCGCGCTGTTTCTCTGCATGCCGGTCGTGGTCGCCTTCATGACGTCCACCCACACGGCAGCCGACATTCACATGAATGGCCTGTCGCTTGCCTGGGGCGACAACTTCATTGCCACCTATGAAAAGGTGCTGACCCAGAAGGGCGGTTTTACCGGCGATATCACCGGCGCCCGCATGGTGATGAATTCCTTGATCCTCGGCATCGGTTTCGCCGTCGGCAAGATCGTCCTGTCGATGATGGCCGCCTATGCCATCGTCTATTTCCGCTTCCCCATGGCGACGCTCTCCTTCTGGGTGATCTTCACCACCCTGCTTCTGCCGCTTGAAGTGCGCATCATGCCCTCCTATCAGGTCATGTCGGATCTCGGGCTTTTGAACAGCTATACGGGCCTGATCGTACCGCTTCTGGCGTCCGCCACCGGCACTTTCTATTTCCGCCAGTTCTTCAAGTCAGTGCCCGAGGAACTGCTGGAGGCGGCTCGCATCGATGGTGCAGGTCCCTTCAAGTTCTTCATCGACATCCTGGTGCCGATCTCGCGCACCATGATCGCCGCCATCTTCATCATCATGTTCGTCTATGGTTGGAACCAGTATCTCTGGCCGATGATGATGACGACCGACGAGAGCTTCTTCACGCTGATGCGCGGCATCAAATCCATCCTTCAGGTCTGGGTCGGCTCGAACATTCCCGATTACAACGAGGCTTTTGCCCTGGCGGTTCTCGCCATGCTGCCGCCCGTGGCAATCGTGGTGATCTTCCAGAGCTGGTTCATCAAGGGCCTGACCGAAAGCGACAAGTAAGGGAACAAGACAATGGCCGCGATCGACATCAGCAGCGTTGGCAAGATCTATAACGGTGGCGTCCGTGCCGTCTCCGACATCAATCTCGACATAAAGGACGGCGAGTTCATCGTCCTCGTCGGCCCCTCCGGCTGTGGCAAGTCCACGCTTCTGCGCATGGTCGCAGGCCTGGAGGCGATTTCCGAAGGCACGGTCAAGATCGGCGACCGCGTGGTCAACGAGGTGGAGCCGGCCGATCGCGACATCGCCATGGTGTTCCAGAACTATGCGCTCTACCCGCATATGACGGTGCGCCAGAACCTCGAATACGGATTGAAGAACCGCAAGACCATGAAGGCCGAGATCGATGCGCGCGTGGCCGAGGCTGCCCGCATGCTGGAAATCACCCAGTATCTCGACCGCAAGCCGCGTGCGCTCTCCGGCGGCCAGCGCCAGCGCGTCGC
>DLSX01000058.1:4992-5165 GCA_002500765.1 Neorhizobium sp. UBA7851 | reverse complement strand
CTGGCAAGGGCGCGGCGCCGGAGGATGATGGGGTGCCTGAAGCCGGAGCCGGCGCTTGGACCGGACTTGCAGCGCTCTACGACCGGCTGAAGGGACTGCTGCCATGGTGATGCCCGATCGCGACCGGATTACGACCCTGAGCGCGTCCATTGCCGCCTGTCGCATCTGTCGTG
>DLSX01000058.1:0-4972 GCA_002500765.1 Neorhizobium sp. UBA7851 | reverse complement strand
ATCCGGCGAAACAGGGCAATCCGCTTCCGCACGAACCGCGTCCCGTCGCGACACTGTCATCGACGGCAAAGCTGCTGATCGCCGGCCAGGCACCGGGCCTCAGGGTTCATGAGAGCGGCCTGCCGTTCAACGACGCTTCCGGCAACCGGCTGCGTGACTGGATGGGCGTGACGCGCGAGGAGTTCTATGACGCGAGCCGTCTGGCGATCGTGTCCATGGGCTTCTGTTTTCCCGGCTATGATGCGAAGGGCAGTGATCTGCCGCCACGTAAGGAATGCGCGCCCGCCTGGCGCAGCGATGTGATGGCGGCGATGCCGCAGATCGATACGATATTGGTGATCGGTCAGTATGCCGCGGCATGGCATCTGGGGACACGCCGCCAAAAAAACACGACCGAAACGGTGAAAAACTGGCGGGATTACTTCTTCGTCAATGATGGACCGCGCATTCTGCCGCTGCCGCATCCGAGCTGGCGAAATACAGGATGGCTGAAAAGGAATCCCTGGTTTGATGAAGAGGTCCTGCCGGTGTTGAGGCAGCATGTGGATAGCTTGATCCGCAGAACAAAATTCGCTTAACTGTGCGAAATTCGGGTGTATAACGAAAAATCATTTCGAAGGGGACAATGATGGACCGTCTTGACCGCAAGATCCTGCGCATTCTGCAGGAAGATTCCACACTCGCAGTGGCGGATCTCGCCAAGAAGGTCGGCCTGTCCACAACGCCTTGCTGGCGCCGCATCCAGAAGATGGAAGAGGATGGCGTCATTCGCCGTCGCGTGGCGCTGCTCGATCCGGGCAAGGTCAACACCAAGGTCACCGTTTTCGTCTCGATCCGCACCGCCAGCCACTCGATCGAATGGCTGAAGCGTTTTTCCGAGGTCGTGGTCGATTTTCCCGAAGTCGTGGAATTCTACCGCATGAGCGGTGACGTGGATTATCTCCTGCGCGTCGTCGTGCCGGATATCGCCGCCTATGACGCTTTCTACAAGCGCCTGATCGCCAAGATCGAGATCCGCGACGTCTCTTCCGTCTTCGCCATGGAGCAGATCAAATACACGACTGAACTGCCGCTCGATTACATGATGATCGACAACCAGAAGTCCGGTGACGACTGATCGATCCTGCTTGTATTATTGTTGCCTCACAGCGCTGCATTCCCGATGGGACTGCAGCCCTTTTTGTCGGCGCTTTCAGCCTTTTAGCCGTTTCAGTATCTTTTCGCTCGACAGTTCCTTGACCGCATCCTTGCCGATCCAGCGGGCGGTCCTGTCGTTGGATGTTGCAAGTCTCTCCGCAAGCGCGAGGGCCGGGCCATGGCAGGTGGCGCTGCGCTTGCCGATATTGCGCAGTGCCCAGTTGACGGCTTTCTTGACGAAGTTGCGCGGGTCGCTGGAATGCCTTTCGATCAGGCTAAGATAGCCGATCAATGTCGCATCCGGTTCCTTTTTCAGATGGACGGATGCACCGGCGATCATGGCAAACGTGGTGCGGCGGACGAATTCTCGCTCGCCGGCGGCAAATTCTGTGATGAGGTCCTGCCAGAACGGGACTTCGGTAAAGAGATCGGCTGCGGTATCGACGATTTCCCATGAGGCGAAATCATCCGCCCAGCCATGTGCCTCTGCAGATGTGAGGATCTTCGGGTCGGCGGTATAGATCGCCACCATCCGCGCCTCTCTGATGCCGGTTTTCCAGAGTTCGAGTGCGCGACGATGATCGCGCTTCACAACGCGGGCGATCTTCTGCAGATCGGAATTGGAGATCCCGATCGCGGTTTCAGTGGCGATGCCGAAGCGGCCCATGCCGGCAATATTCTCCTCCGACCGTAAAGTGCCGAGATGATCGATGATCCCGGCTGCGTCGGAGGAGGGGCTGAGCATCGCCTTGTGCCTTTATTTCCGTTCGAGACGGGCAAGCAGCGAGGACGTATCCCAGCGATTTCCGCCCATGGCCTGTACGTCGCCGTAGAACTGATCGACCAGAGCCGTCAGCGGAAGTTTCGCGCCGTTGCGGCGTGCTTCCGTCAGAACGATGTCGAGATCCTTGCGCATCCAATCGACGGCGAAGCCGAAATCGTATTTGCCCTGATCCATCGTCCTGTGGCGGTTTTCCATCTGCCAGGAACCTGCAGCGCCCTTGGAGATGACGTCGATCACGGTCTCGATGTCGAGCCCCGCCTGCTTGCCGAAATGGATGGCTTCCGACAGGCCCTGGACGATCCCGGCGATGCAGATCTGGTTCATCATCTTGGTCAGCTGGCCGCTGCCGACCGGTCCCATCAGCCCGACCATACGGGCATAGGCATCGATAACGGGTTTTGCCTTGTCGAAGACAGCCTGATCGCCGCCGCACATGACGGTCAGCACACCGTTTTCAGCGCCCGCCTGACCACCGGAGACCGGTGCGTCGATGAAGTGAGTGCCCTTCTCCTTTGCTGCAGCCTCCAGTTCGCGCGCGACTTCGGCGCTGGCCGTGGTGTTGTCGATCAGGATCGCACCGGGCTTCATGGCCGAGAGCACTCCGTTTTCGACCGTTGTCACCGAGCGGAGATCATCATCATTGCCAACGCAGGTGAAAACGAAATCGGCATCCTTCGCAGCTTCTGCGGGCGTTGCTCCGGTCGTGCCACCGAATTTCGAAGCCCAGTCGGCGGCCTTGGCGGCGGTGCGGTTATAGACGCAGACCTCGTGGCCACCCTTCTGCTTGAGATGTCCCGCCATCGGGAACCCCATGACCCCGAGACCGATGAATGCCACTTTCGCCATGCCGAACCTCCGAACTGTGTTTGTTCCAAATGATTAGAACAAAGCATGGCCGACGGGAAGGATAAACGAGACGAAAATGATTTTCCGCGGTGCAGCGCAAATTTGCAGTTTAGCAGTTTTGCATTCCGATCCGCTTGAAATGGAGAAATGAAATCTCCGATTGCCGGTGTTTTTTGAAATGACGGAATGTCGACCAAGTCGATAGAGTATGGGAGCCTTTTCGTCATCGCAAACCGGTGAGGAAGGGCTCCATTCCATGGTGACAGGCAATTTGAACCGTCGACAGACACTCGGGTTGATCGGCGCGGCAGCGGCCATCACGGTCCTGCCGATCGCGGGCAAAGCAAAGGCGGCGGCGAAGGAGCTGCGCATTGGTTGGCAGAAGAACGGTGTTCTTGCACTGGCGAAAAGCCAGGGTGCGCTGGAGAAGCGGTTTGCCGATCGCGGCGTCAAGGTCAGCTGGTCGGAGTTCACATCCGGTCCGCCGCTTCTCGAAGCGCTTGGTGCCGGCGCACTGGATTTCGGCCCGACCGGCGATGTGCCGCCGCTCTTTGCCCAGTCGGCGCGTGGAAACCTTCTTTATGTCGGCACCTATCGCGGCAGTTCGCAGGGATCGGCCATCCTCGTCCACAAGGATAGCCCGATCCGGTCGATAGAGGATCTGAAGGGCAAGAAGCTTGCCTTCAAGCGCGGCTCCAGCGCCCACAATGTCGCGGTGAAGCTTCTGCGAAAGGGCGGCTTGGCGCCCACGGACGTGACGCAGCTCGATCTGGCCCCGCCGGATGCTGCCGCAGCTTTCAAGAACGGCTCGATCGACGCTTGGTCGATCTGGGATCCGTATACGGCGATAGCAGAAGCCGATCCACAAACGCGGATTCTGACGACGGCCGAGGGCATTGTCGACAGCTGGAGTTATTTCCTCGGCAATGGCGATTTCGCTGCCGAGAATGGTGAGCTGATCGTCGAGGTCATCGATGAACTGAAAAAGGTCGGCGGTGCGGCCCAGGCGAATTTCGACGAGACGGTGAGGGCGATCGCCTCGATCACAGGCGTGCCGGAAAACGTGACCAAGGTCGTGCTGTCGCGTCGCGGCGCGGATCTCGGTGCCGTTTCGACCGTGCCGGATGTGGCGGTCAAATATCAGCAGGCGCTGGCGGATGAATTCTATGACCTGAAGATCATCCCGCGAAAACTGGACATTTCCGACATCGTCTGGCGCCCGAAGGCAAGCTGAGCTGCCGCCCCTCACAGGCCAACCGAGATCAAGGATTTTTCACAATGACCGATACAAAGAATCCCATCGATTTTCTCTGGTTCATCCCGACAGGAGGTGACGGCGCCTATCTTGGTGGCACAGAGCTCAATCGCCCACCGGAGAACCGCTACCTGCGCGAACTGGCGCAGACGGTGGACAGGCTGGGCTATTCCGGCGTGCTGTTGCCGACCGGCGTCTCCTGCGAAGAATCCTTCGTCACTGCGGCATCGCTGGCACCCTTCACCGAAAAACTGAAATTTCTGGTGGCTATCCGACCCGGCACGGCGGCACCGGCTTACTATGCACGGCTTGCAGCAGCGCTCGACCGAGTGTCGAACGGCAGGCTGCTGCTCAATATCGTCGTCGGCGGCAATCCGTCGGAACTCGCGGGCGACGGCATCTTTCTGGAACACGACGAGCGCTACACGCATGCGGAGGAATTTTTTCAGGTCTTCGAGGATCTCGTCACCAAGGGAGAGGCCGATCTTGACGGCAAGCATATCAAGGCGAAAGGGGCAAAACTTGGGTTCCCGACCATCCAGCAGCCGCGACCACCGCTCTATTTCGGCGGATCGTCCGATGCGGGCATCGAGTTCTTCGCCGGCCGTGGCGACAAATATCTGACCTGGGGCGAGCCGCCGGAACAGGTGAGGGAGAAGATCAAAGCCGTGCGCGCAGCCGCCGAAAAGAAGGACAGGGAAGTCTCGTTCGGTATCCGGCTACATTTCATCGTCCGCGAGACCGACGAGGAAGCCTGGGAGGCGGCCGACAGGCTGATCTCCAAACTCTCCGACGAGACGATTGCCAAGGCGCAGACGCATTTCGCCAGAGACAGCGACAGTGTCGGTCAGCGGCGGATGGCGGCACTTCACAACGGGCGGCGCGACAAGCTGGAAGTCTCGCCGAACCTGTGGGCCGGCATCGGCCTGGTGCGCTCGGGCGCCGGCACG
>DLSX01000247.1 GCA_002500765.1 Neorhizobium sp. UBA7851 | reverse complement strand
GACGTGACTATCCAGGCGCAGATCCTCAAACTTCTCAGGGACCTGCAATCCCGCTTCAACATGGCGATGCTGCTGATCACCCATGATCTCGGTATCGTCACCAATCTCGCCGATGAGGTGGTTGTCGCCTATCGCGGTGAGGTCATGGAAGCCGGCACCGTGGACGATATCTTCCGCCGGCCCGTGCACCCCTATCCGAAAGGCCTGATCTCGGCGATCCCGACTTTCGAGATGGAACGCGGCCAGCGTCTGAAGCCGCTGCGCGAAATCACCATCGATACCGCCAGCCTGATGGAAACCGGATACCTCAATTCCGGAGGTTCGCGGACGATCCTCTCCGTCAACCATATCAGCAAGACCTTCAAGACCAAGAAACGCAAGCTCGGCAGCCATGACAGCAATCTGACGCTCGCCGTCGACGACGTCAGTTTCGACATCCGGCGCGGCGAAAGCCTAGGCCTTGTCGGCGAAAGCGGCTGCGGCAAGACCACGCTGAGCAAGATCCTGATGCGGGGGCTGACCGCAGATACGGGCTCGGTCGTCTTCGAAAGCGAAAAAGGGCCGATCGATGTCCTTTCCGCCGAGGGCGACGAACTAGACATGCTGCGCCAGCGCATACAGATGGTTTTCCAGGACCCCATCTCGTCGCTTTCGCCGCGCATGACAGTCAGGGAGATCATCGGCGAGGGACTTGAGATCCATGGCCGCGGCTCGCGTGCCACGCGGCTGGAGGCAGTGCGGCGCCTGTTGCGCACGATCGGTCTCGACGACAATGCGCTCAGCCGTTATCCGCACAGCTTTTCGGGCGGCCAGCGGCAGCGGATCGGCATTGCCCGAGCCCTAGCGCTCGGTCCCGAGCTGTTGATCTGCGACGAACCGGTATCGGCGCTCGATGTGTCCATTCAGGCGCAGATCCTCAATCTCCTGAAGGATCTCAAGCGAGATCTGGGGCTGACCTATCTGTTCATCTCGCACAATCTTGCGGTGGTGAACTACATGGCAGACCGTGTTGCCGTCATGTATGCGGGGCGGATCGTCGAGATCGGCCCCTGCGAAATCATCATGCGCAACCCGGCGCATCCCTACACCCGGCGGCTGATCGCGGCCGTGCCGATCCCGGATCTCGATCGTCCGCTGAATCTCGACCAACTCGACATCCCGAAAAAGCCGACACAGGACTGGCATCCGGCCTTCGTTCCGGACGAGGGCGAGCGGCTGACACAGATCGATCTCGGCGGTGGTCATTTCGTCCTGGCCAAGCCGCAGACGAGCATCAAGGAGTTGCAGCCATGATGAAGCGCCGAACCGTTCTCGGCCTGATGGCGACCGCGCTTGTTCCCTTCAACGCGAAGGCTGCGTTTACCGGATCGGACTATCTCTCCGACGACATCAAGGCCGGTAAATTGCCAGACGTCGCGGAACGCTTGCCGCGCAATCCGCGTGTCGTCAATATCGGCGCAAAAAACCTGAAGCCCGGACGTCACGGTGGTGTCGTGCGCATGCTGATCGGCGGTCAGCGCGACATCCGTCTCATGCCGATCAACAGCTATTCACGGCTGGTCGGTTACGACGAGCAACTGAACCTCCAGGCCGATATTCTGGAAAGCTTCACATCAGAAGACGACCGTGTCTTCACCTTCACGCTGCGGGAAGGGCACAAGTGGTCGGATGGTTCGCCGCTGACAACGGAGGATTTCCGTTACAGCTGGGAAGACGTGATGAACAACAAGGAGCTTCATCGCGGCGGTATTCCGGTGGATCTCAGGGTGAACGGCAAGGGACCGACTTTCGAGATCCTGGACGAGCGCGCGGTAAGATACAGCTGGGATGAGCCCAATCCGGATTTCCTGGCACAGCTGGCGAAACCTTCGCCGCTGGTGATCTACATGCCGTCGGCCTATCTGAAGCAGTTTCATCCAAGCTACCAAAGCGCGGACAAGATTGCCGAGCTTCTGAAGACATACAAGGCGCAGGACTGGACCGATCTGCATCAGCGGATGTCGCGCACCGTTCGGCCGGAAAACCCGGCATTGCCGACGCTCGATCCCTGGTACAACAGTACCAAGCCACCGGCCGGGCAGTTCGTGTTCCTGCGCAACCCCTATTTCCACCGCGTCGACGAAAACGGGCTGCAGCTTCCCTATATTGACAAGATGGTGCTGAATATCAGCTCGCCGGATCTGATTGCCGCCAAGGCGGGTTCGGGCGACAGCGATCTGCAGTTCGCCAATGTTGATTTCTCCGACTACACCTTCCTGAAGGCCGCCGAAAAACGGCTGCCGATGAAGGTGGATCTGTGGAAGCGAACCCAAGGGTCACGCGTGGCGCTGGTCCCCAATCTCAATTGCAAGGACGATATCTGGCGGAAGCTATTCCAGGACGTCCGGGTAAGGCGAGCGCTGTCGCTGGCAATCGACCGTGAGGAGATCAACAAGGCGGTCTTTTTCGGTCTGGCGCATGAAGCCGGAAACTCGATCCTGCCCGACAGCCCGCTGTTCAAATCCGAATATGAGCAGGCCTGGGCGAACCACGATGTCGAGATGGCCAACAGGCTTCTGGACGAGGCGGGCCTTACGAACCGCAATGAAAACGGCCTGCGGCTTCTGCCTGACGGACGCCCGGCAAAGATCATCGTCGAAAGTGCCGGGGAAAGCACGTTCGAAAGCGATGTTCTGGAGCTGATCACCGATCACTGGGCGAAGATCGGTATCGCGATTTTCACCCGTGTGTCGCAGCGCGAAATCTTCCGCAAACGGGTGATCGGCGGCGAGACCCTGATGTGCGTGTGGATGGGTCTCGACAACGGTGTGCCGACGGCCGAGATGTCACCCAACGAATTGGCACCGACTTTCGACGACCAGATGCAGTGGCCGGTCTGGGGCCTTCATTATCTTTCCGGCGGACGCGACGGCCACCCGCCGGATCTGCCGGAGGCCATACAGCTTCTCGGGCTGATGAAGGACTGGAAGACTGCCGGAACCCACGAGGAGCGGGAAGCTATCTGGCATTCGATGCTGACCATCTTTACACAGAGCGTGTTCACCATCGGCATCATCAATCAGGCGCTCCAGCCGCTCGTATATTCATCGAAATTGCGCAACATTCCCGAAAAAGGGTTGTTCGGCTACGATCCCACCTCCTACCTCGGAGTCTATATGCCCGACACATTCTGGTATGAGGAGGATCGCGCATGATCCGCTACATTCTCTGGCGGATCCTCGTCATGATCCCGACGCTCATCCTGATTTCGATGCTCGTCTTCACCATTATCGAGCTTCCGCCGGGCGATTATTTCGAAAGCTATGTTGCCGAAATGCGGGCGATCGGTGAACCTGCCGACCTGCAGGAGATCGAGGAACTCAGAGCCCGCTACGGCTTCGACAAACCGCTGCCGATCCGTTACCTGCATTGGGTCGGCGGCATGCTGGTCGGCGATTTCGGATATTCCTTCGAATACCGCCTGCCGGTCTCGGATGTGGTTGGCGACCGGTTGTGGCTGACCATTCTCGTCTCGGTCGTGACGATCATCCTCACCTGGCTGCTCGCCTTCCCGATCGGTATCTATTCCGCCACCCACCAGTACAGCTGGGGCGACTACGGATTGACGCTTCTCGGCCTTATCGGCCTGGCCGTGCCGAATTTCGTGCTGGCGCTCATCCTCATGTATTTCGCCAATGTCTGGTTCGGCACATCGATCGGCCACCTTATGGACCAGAAATACCTGAACCAGCCGATGAGTTGGGACAAGGCAATGTCGATCCTCGAACATCTCTGGATTCCGGTCATCATCATCGGCACGGCGGGCACTGCCGGCATGGTGCGGCGGCTGCGCGCGAACCTGCTCGACGAATTGCGCAAGCAATATGTGATGACAGCGCGGGCGAAGGGGCTTCATCCGTTCAAGGTGCTGACGAAATATCCGCTGCGCATGTCACTCAACTTCTTCATCTCGGATATCGGCTCCATCCTGCCGCAGATCATTTCCGGCGCGGAAATCACCGCCGTCGTGCTGTCGCTGGAGACGACCGGGCCGATGCTGATCAAGGCGCTGCAAACCCAGGACATGTATCTCGCAGGCTCGTTCCTGATGTTCCTCGCCATACTGACCGTGGTCGGCGTTCTGATATCGGACATCGCGCTCGCGCTCTTCGATCCCCGCATTCGCCTTTATGGAGGCCGGACGCGATGAGCATGCAACTGCCCCCCGACGGCCAGCCGTTGCCGCATTACGTCTCCGAGGCACCTTTCGATCCCTACGCTTTCGACAAGACCGGCCAGGGTGTGCCGCTTGCCAAACGGGCATCCCAGCTTCGCCTGATGTGGTGGCGTTTCAAGCGCCACAAGCTGGCGCTCTATTCCGGCATATTCCTGCTGCTTTCCTACCTGTCGATCATCATCGCCGAGTTTCTGGCGCCGTATAATCTCCATACGCGCAACATGGATAATATCTATGCGCCGCCGCAATCGGTGCATCTGTTTCATGAGGGCAAGTTCGTCGGGCCGTTCGTCTACGGTCAGACGATGACGCTCGATATGGAAAACCTGCGGCGGGACTATAGCGACGATCCCAACCAGGTGCAGAAGCTCCGCTTCTTCTGCAAGGGCGATCCCTACCAGTTGTGGGGCTTCATCTCGGCTGAGCGTCATCTCGTCTGCCCGGCGGAAGGTGGGCAGATGTTCCTGTTCGGAACCGACAGGCTTGGACGTGACGTCCTGTCCCGGGTGATTTACGGCGCGCGGATTTCGCTGACGATCGGTCTTCTCGGCATCACCACCAGCTTTGTCCTCGGCATCCTGATCGGCGGTCTTGCGGGCTATTGGGGTGGAAAGTTCGACCTGGTCGTGCAGCGTATAATCGAGGTGCTGCAATCGATCCCGAGCATTCCGCTCTGGCTGGCGCTTGCCGCCATCATGCCGGTCGACTGGAGTCCGTTCGTCATCTATCTCGGCATTACCTTCATTCTGGGCCTGCTGGACTGGACGGGGCTCGCCCGCGCCGTGCGATCCAAATTGCTTGCGTTGCGCGAGGAGGACTATGTGATGGCCGCGCAGTTGATGGGGGCCAATCACTGGCGTGTCATCGGCCGACATCTCATTCCCGGCTTCATGTCGCATCTGATCGCCAGCGCGACGCTGACCATTCCC
The DNA here is from genome assembly GCA_002500765.1 of Neorhizobium sp. UBA7851. Taxonomy (GTDB): domain Bacteria; phylum Pseudomonadota; class Alphaproteobacteria; order Rhizobiales; family Rhizobiaceae; genus Neorhizobium. Next base: position 27,833 of record DLSX01000247.1, on the reverse strand, counting down.
GGCATGATCCTTGGCGAGACGACGCTGAGCTTTCTCGGACTGGGCCTCAGGCCGCCGGTGACGAGCTGGGGCGTGCTTTTGACCGAGGCGCGAACGGTCAACGTGGTGGCGCTCTATCCCTGGCTGCTGATCCCGGTCATTCCGGTGATCCTCGTCATCCTCGCCTTCAACTTCCTGGGAGATGGGTTGCGCGACGCGGCGGATCCCTATCACTGACTTGCGCGTGCAGGAACACGTAGATACTGGTTTTGCCGGCTGGCCTTACACGAGGTATCGGCCGGCCAGGACCGCATAGGATCGACTTTGAACATACCGAAAAAGATGGTCGTGCTGCTGAAGGGTTATCCGCGCCTTTCAGAGACCTTCATTGCGCAGGAATTGCGGGGGCTGGAACTCGCCGGCTTCAAACTCGAACTGATGTCGATGCGCCGGCCGACCGACAAGAAACGGCATCCGGTGCATGACGAGATCGAGGCGCCCGTCCACTACCTGCCGGAATATCTGCACGAGGAGCCGATCAGGGTCACCAAGGCGATCTTGCACTGGATCGGCAAGCCATCTTTCGGCGCGACCGCCAAGGCATTTTTCAAGGATTTGCCGCGCGATATCAGCCGCAACCGTTTTCGCCGTTTCGGACAGGCGCTGGTGCTTGCCCGCGAGTGGCCGAAGGATGCCGACTGGCTGCATGTACATTTCATCCATACGCCGGCTTCGGTCGGACGCTACGCGTCACAGCTGCTGGGTGTGCCCTTTACCGTTTCCGCCCATGCCAAGGACATATGGACAAGCCCGGGCTGGGAGCTTTCCGACAAGCTGGACGACGCCCGCTGGACGGTGACCTGTACGCGTGGAGGAGCGGAGCATCTTCGCACGCTTTCCAGTGGCCCTGACAAGGTGCATCTGAGCTATCACGGTCTCAATCTCAGCCGTTTTCCCTCTCCGGAAAGAGCACCTGCCACGCGCGACGGCTCCAATCCAGATGACCCGATCGCAATCCTTGCCGTCGGTCGCGCCGTGCCAAAAAAGGGTTTTGATATCCTGCTCAGGGCACTGGCACTGCTTCCCGCCGATCTTCATTGGCGGCTCGATCATGTCGGCGGCGGTGACGAACTCGAGATCCTGAAGCCGCTTGCGGAAGAACTCGGGCTGGCCAGTCGCGTCAGCTGGCATGGAGCCATGTCGCAGCAGGAAGTGCTGCAGCGCTATGGCGAGGCCGACATCTTCGCCCTGCCCTGTCGTATCGGCAAGGATGGCGACCGTGATGGGCTGCCGAACGTTCTCGTGGAGGCCGCCAGCCAGCGCATTCTCTGCATCTCGACAACGATATCGGGCATTCCGGAACTGTTCGTCGATGGCGAGAACGGTCTTCTGGTCGAGCCGGAAGATCCTCAGGCACTGGCTATGGCAATCGAAAACGCCATCCGCAATCCGTCGGAGCGCGACCGGATGGCCAGACATGCGGAGCAAAAGGTGCGCGGTCATTTCGACCACAGGACCAGCATATCGGATCTCGAGAGATTGTTCTCATCCGCCTATTCGGACATCAGGAAGCGTTCAGAGCCATGACGTCACCGCGCGTTCTCTTCTATGTCCAGCATCTGCTGGGGATCGGTCATATCGCCCGGGCAAGCCTTGTTGCCTCCGCCCTGGCGGAAGACGGTTTTGATGTCACCATGGTGACGGGCGGCCTGCCAGTGCCCGGTTTTCCGGGCCCCGGGATCCGGCATGTCCGATTGATGCCCGAAGTTACATCCCGCGAGGGCTTTTCGGGGCTGCAGGATATCAACGGAACCGTGCTTGACGAGAATAGCGAGCGTCAGCGCATGGAACAGTTGCTGGCGGTGCTCGGCGAAACCCGGCCGGATATCGTCATCACCGAGGCTTTCCCGTTCGGCCGCCGGCAGATGCGTTTCGAGCTTCTACCGTTCCTGGAGGCAATCAGGTCGATGCGGCCGAAGCCACTGCTTTTCGCCTCGATCCGCGACATCCTGCAGGTGAACAAGAAGCCGGGGCGTGACGAAGAGACCGTGGCATTGGTCAGGGAACACTTCCATAGCGTGCTCGTGCATGGCGACCGAAACCTGACACGGATCGAGGACACGTTTCCGCTGGCAAGCGAGATCGCCGACAAGATCCTCTATACCGGCCTCGTCGCACCGGCAGCGCCTGTTCCCTCGCCGGAAAAATACCGGGTGGTCGTGTCCGCCGGCGGCGGTGCCGTGGGGCAGAAACTGCTGAATGCCGCCGTTTCGGCCCGCAGCCTGATGGGCGCCCCCGGCCGGTGGTGCGTGATCACCGGCCCTAACCTCGATCCTACGAGTTTCGACACGCTCGCAGCGCAAGGCGGCAGTGACATGGACGTGTTCCGCTTCAGAAGCGATTTCCGCCAGTTGCTCGGCAGTGCCGAGCTGTCGATCTCGCAAGCCGGCTACAATACGGTCTGCGATGTGCTGAGGGCCGGCTGCGGCTCGCTCCTCGTGCCATTTGCGGCGGGGGGCGAGACGGAACAGACCGCTCGTGCCGTGAAGCTCAAGGAACTAGGCCTGGCGCAGTATATCGAGGAAGCCGCAATCACCCCCGAAACGGTTGCGGCCGGCATCGAAACCGCGCTTGCACAGCGGGGCAAGGCCCAGCCTGACCTGAACATGGATGGTGCCCGGGAAACGGCGCGGCTGCTGCGCGAGCATCTCAGCCAGGCCGACTGAGATCAGCTTTCGACGACGGAAAGATAATCCGGGCGTTTTCCTTCCAGCCATTCCTGAACGATGGCGGACAGATTGGGCAGGCCTTCGAGACGGTAATCCGGTGCGGTCACCGATGGCGGATCGCGCAGCAGCAATTCCTTGATCGCCTCCGAAAGCGTCAAGCCATCGGACGAGTGATCTGGATGCAGCATGGCGACGAGCCCCAGTTCAGTCGCACGGATCGCGCGGATCAACTGTTCCTGACGCGGCACCATCCGCGGAATGATCAAGGCTGGCTTGTCGAAAGACAGGATCTCGCAATAGGTGTTGTAGCCGCCCATGGCGACGATCGCCCGCGCATTGGCGATCAGGTCTTCCATGCGGTTGTCGAACTCGATGACCTCAAGACAGTCATGCGGTGCTGCGGCCTTCTGGAGCGCATCGCGCTGCTCGCCCGGCATATAGGGACCGAGCACGATCAATGCCTTTTCGGTCAGGCTCGGATCGGACTGGTAGGCGTTGATGACATCGCGGACGAGTTCGAACCCGTCTCCACCGCCGCCCGTCGTCACCAGAATATAATCGCCGCGTGGCTTGGGCAGAGAGGTCGTACGGCTTGCCCAAGCCTTGCGCTGCAGGAAGCCGACGAAGGTCATCTTGCGACGAAGCGACGGCGGTACATCGAGCCCGGTCAGCGGGTCGTGGAAATCAGGAGGGCCATAGACCCAGACGTGATCGTAAAGCTGATCGATCTTGGCCATGACATCGTTGCGGCGCCACTCGGCATCCAGGAGATGCGGCGCATCCATGACATCGCGCAGGCCAAGCACCAAAAGCGTGCCGCGGCTTTTCAGATAAACGAGCGTATCTTCCACTTCGCGGCGCAGGCCCAACGGCTCCTTGTCGACGATGAAGATATCCGGCTGGAAGGATTCCGCCGTCTGGCGAATGATCGCCTGACGCATTTCCAGCGTCTCCTCCAGATTGATATGCGCATCCATCGACGTGTAATCGCCGTTGCGCAATTTGATCACGCTCGGGATCTTCACGTAGTCGACGCGCGAACGATAATCGAAGGCACCTGCGATCGTCGCACCGGAGATGATCAGGACATGTGCGCCCTGGAAGGTTTCCACCAGGTGATTGGCGATCGTCATGCAGCGGCGGATATGGCCGAGCCCGAAAGTGTCGTGGCTGTACATGAGGATGCGGGCATCTTTGAAACCCTGTGACATGCCCTTTACCTTCGGTAAAATCTGATCTGTCTTTCGCGGCAACATAAAGTCTTTCAAAAGCGAATCCAAGCCGGCCAAAATCGCAGCTAAGCCGATCCCGCCAACCTTGTCTTGGACGATAGTGCGCCCCCGAGTTAGGGTTCGGGAGCATGGCACGCAAGCGACTTCCTGGAGACGTGATAACGCCGTTACCCGTATCTTAAGCGCTCACCCGCCCTTACTCGATCTCGGAACGATGCTCCAGATACCAGCGAACAAAAGCGCCGACGCCTTCGTCGAGACCGGTTTCGGGTTTGCGGCCCGTAAGCGCCAGAAGCAGTTCCGGGCTGGCGAAAGTGCGAGGCACATCGCCTTTCTGCATCGGCAGCATCTTGCGCTTTGCCGGCTTGCCCATGGTCTTTTCGATCACCTCGACAAAATCGAGCAGCCCGACCGGCTGGCCGCCACCAAGATTGACCGTGCGGAACGGGCCTTCGGCCGACAGCGTATCGATCTCAGCCACACGATTTGCCTCGGACGGCGGGACTTTCGAAAGGTCGATGATCGAATCCACCAGATCGTCGATATAGGTGAAATCGCGGCTCATCTTGCCTTCGCCGTAGATCTCGATTTGCTGATCGTCGAGCATCGCCTTGACGAACTTGAACAGTGCCATGTCCGGCCGACCCCATGGGCCGTAGACCGTAAAGAAACGGAATGCCGTCGTCGGAACCTTGTAGAGATGGGCGTAGCTATGCGCCATCACTTCCATGGCCTTCTTGCTCGCCGCGTAGAACGTCAGCGGTTCGTCCGCCTTGTCGGTCTCCCGGAACGGAATGCCCGGATTGGCACCGTAAACCGACGAGGTCGATGCCAGCATCAGGTGCCCGACACCGATCTCCCGGGCGATCTCAAGGATATTCCACGAGCCGATCAGATTGGAGTCGAAATAGGCCTTTGGATTTTCAAGGCTGTAGCGCACGCCCGCCTGGGCCGCCAGATGAACGATCACGTCCGGCTTGAAAGCCCTGACCGTGTCTTCAAGCAGAGCCTTGTCTTCCAGCATGCCCTGGAAGAGGCGGAAGGTGGGGAACTGGACGAGCCCGGCATTGCGCGCCTCCTTCAGCCGAAGGCTGTAGTAAGGCGTCATCCCATCAAAGCCGACGACATCATGACCATCCTGCAGGAGTTTGCGGGCCAGATGAAATCCGATGAACCCTGCCGTACCGGTAATGAAAAAACGCATGTCTGCTTCCGCCGTTGATCGAGATCACTTATCCAATCGAGCGAGTTGAAGCAACGAGCGGCTAATGGAAAAGCCTCAGACGTGCCGGCGGAACGCCGGGCTTGCCGTTCTTGCGATCCACGGCGAACTGGATGAGATCCATGGAAGCCTGATCTGTGAGGGGCTTGGCCATGACACCGACCACGCCATCGACGCCGGAGGAGACGACCCCGGGATTTCCGGTGATCATGATGACGACGATACCGTATTCCGCCAGCACCCTTGCAATCTCGGGTCCGGTCTCGCCATCTGCAAGCCGGACATCAACGAAAGCAATATCCGTGTCGCGGGTATAGTTGAGCGCCACCTTCATGTCGGGAGCGATGCCGACCACGTCATGACCGCTGCGCTGAACGGCATCTTCTATGTCCATGGCGACAAGCAGGCTGTCTTCGACAATCAGAAAGCGATATTCCACGGGCATTTCTCCCATTACTCAAGCGGCAAATAGTCGGCGTTCACCACTTGGCAATAGGCATCGCGTCGATCGCGGCCATTTTTCCGGGCTTGGTTAAGTGTTTGAACCTCGCGGCTTTTGCGCTTCGAGACGGTGACCAGGGAACACGAGAAGATCAATCGGTAGCCAGCTGCGTGATCTCCAAATGTTTCAGGTCAGGCACAAAGGTGAGTGCGCTTGCGGAACAGTTTTATCTGCAAGACGGTTCTTTCGCCGGAAGTCAAAAGAGGAGAAGAACCATGAAAAAGATCATTCTTGCTTCCTGTGCAATCTTTGCAGCCACGCTTGCAGGTCAAGCTTATGCACAACAGAGCACGGTCACCGGCGCTGCCGGCGGTGCTGTGACTGGAGCGGTTGTCGGGGGTCCGGTCGGTGCGGCTGTCGGCGGTGTCGTCGGCGCTATCGCCGGGACTGCGATCGATCCTCCACCGCAGGAAGTGGTTACCTATGTCGAGCAGCAGCCCGCCCCCACCACCGCCGTGACCGTGGAACAGCCGGTCGTCGTCGGCAAGACGGTTCCCGAAACCGTGGTCCTAACACCGGTGCCGAGCAACACGAAATATTCCTATACGGTCGTCAACAACCAACGCGTCATCGTCGATCCGCAAACCCACACGGTGGTGCAGATCATCGAATAATATCCAGATCGAGAAATAGCCCCGCCCTCACGGCGGGGCTTTTCATTTGTCGGGCTCGAAAAAGCTCAGACCACCAGCGTCTGGTTGACCCGATCGTCGTCGCCGAACAGACGAAGATAACGCTGAACTTCCTCGGCATCACCGGTCGCTTTTTGCGGATTGTCGGACAGTTTCACGGCGGGACGGCCGTTGGCTTCGCTGACCTTGCAGACAACCGAAATCGGCTTCAGTCCGTTGATCTCCGTCGGCGCGCAACCGGCGAAGTCGTTGGTCAGGTTGGTGCCCCACCCGAAGCTCATGCGCACCCGGCCCTCGAAATGCTTGTAGGTGTGGATGATCGCATCGACATCGAGGCCGTCCGAAAAGATCAGCAGCTTTTCCTTGGGATCCCGGCCGACCTTCTTCCACCAGTCGATGATCTTCTCGCCTCCCTCGATCGGGGGCGCGCTGTCGGGGCGGAACCCCGTCCAATCGGCTACCCAATCAGGCGCATCGCGCAGAAAGGCCGCGGTGCCGAAAGCATCGGGCAGCACGATAAGCAGGTTGCCGTGGTACAGTCGATTCCAGTCCTTGAGGACCTGATAGGGGGAATTGCGCAGCTCATCATCGGTCTGCGCCAGTGCGGCGGCTACCATGGGAAGTTCGTGTGCGTTGGTGCCGACAGCTTCCAGATCGCTGTCCATAGCCAGCAATACGTTGCTGGTGCCCGTAAAGCCGCTGCCAATGCCTTCCTTCAATGCCTCGACGCACCAGCGCTGCCAGAGGAAGCTATGACGACGACGGGTTCCGAAGTCGGAAATCCTCAGGCCGGGCAGCATGCGAAGGCGCTGCACCTTTTCCCACATCCGGGCCTTGGCACGCGCATAGATGACATCCAGCGTAAAATATCCGAGCGAGCGCATGGCGGAACGCGAGCGCATCTCGTTGATGATCGCAAGCGCCGGGATTTCCCACATCGTGGTGTCCATCCACTTGCCGTGGAAGTTCAGCTCGTATTGGCCGTCACGCTTGTAAAGCTCGTATTCCGGCAGCTTGTAGGTGGAAAGCCAGGTGAGAAATTCGGGTTCGAAAATCTGGTTACGGCCATAGAACGTGTTACCCGCCAGCCAGATCATCTCCTTCTTGGAGAGACCTACGGTGCGGGCATGGTCGAGCTGCTCGCGCAAGGCGCCTTCATCGATCTCGTCCGCCAGTTTCACGCTGGTGGTCCGGTTGATGACGGAAAAAGTCGCATCGACATCCGGATAAAGTTTCCAGATCATCTGCAACATCAGTAATTTGTAAAAATCAGTGTCGATCAGACTGCGGATGATCGGATCGAGCTTCCAGCTGTGGTTATACACCCTGGTTGCGATATCGGTCTTGGTCATGCCTGCCCCTGTCCCGGTCGCCTGTGACCGGTCGGCCTCACTCGCTATGGAGGCAAGCTAACGATCCTACCTCCCGGCAGCTTTATCGGGAAAAAAATCGATTAAGTCCAGACGCAGTTCAACTTTGACGATGCTGCAGCTGACGCATTTTCAAGACATCATGGATTTCCAGACGGCCGGTCATTAGTGGCAGGTGCATTTTGCTGCATTACAGGATCGTTGGTGGGCGCCGCCCCGGAATTGCCCGGGGTGTTTTCGCCGGCAGGAGGCGTTGCGGTCTGTTCAGGCGGCGGCGCCGTAGTCTGGCCCCACCATTCGGCTGCACCCCATGCCAACCCCGCCAGCACGAGGCCGGCGACGAGCATCTTGAGCACCGGTGTTCCCTTGCTGCCCTGGCGGGCGTCGGTTGCCGTCTCTTCGACGGGAGAACCTATCGGGTTAGGATGGCCGGCGCCTGTTTCCTGCGGATCGAAACGGGTATTCATCGCTGCGCTCCCTGTTCTGCCGGTTATACCGGTTCATCACAACAAACGAGCGTCCGGCGGGTTCGTTCCCGCTTCCGACCAAGGCGGCGACGTCAGTAACCGATCATCCTGTCGACCAAATGCTGCAGCTTCTCACCCCTTTCGAACCGCTCCATCTGCGCCTCCGCATTGCGAAACAGCGCCCGCACATCGGAGGCGGAAGCCGCATGCGGGGTGACGATGACATTGTCCATCGCCCAGAAAGGACTGTCGGATACGAGCGGCTCGTTCTCGAAGACATCGAGTGAAGCGCCACCGAGGATGCCATTTTCCAATGCAGCCAGCAGGTCCGTCTCGACCTGACTGCCACCTCGCCCGGCATTGACGAAAACCGGTTTTCCGAGCGCTCCACCCTGGCGGAGCTTGCCGAACAGGGAGGCGTTAAAGATGCCGCGGGTTTCATCCGTCAACGGCAGCAGGCCGACGAGAATATCAGTGCGGGCAAGGAAAGCATCGAGTTCGGATCCATCAAAGGTTTCGACCCCATCGATATCCTTGCGGGACCGGGACCAGCCGATGACATCAAAGCCCATGATTTTCAGCTTGCGGACGGAATCCTGTCCCAGCACTCCGAGACCCATGACGCCGACCGTCACATCTCCCGCTTCCGGCTGCGAAAGTTCCCGCCAGATGCGCGAGCGTTGCTGGCCGAGATAGGCGGGGACCTGACGCAAATGGCTCAAGGCTTGCAGTACGACCCATTCGCTCATGCGCGTGGTCAGCGTTTCATCGACGAAGCGGACGATCGGCAGATCGGGAAGGCCGGGTACGGCGAGGATGGAATCGACACCTGCCCCGCCGGAGAAAAGCACTTCCAGCTTCGGCGCACGGCGGAACAGATCGAGATCCGGTTTCCACAGAACCGCATAACGGGCTTCTGAAAGATCGGCAGACTTGTCCGAGGCGTGAAGCACCTTGCGGCCGGCGAAGGCTTTCGTCAGAGCCTGATCGACTTCCCGCCGCTCGAATTTCAGATCGATGACGACCGCACCCTTATCTGACAAAACCGTTCCTCCCTGTTTATTGGCCGACCGCGCCGTTTTCCACGGCCTCGATATTGAAGGCCGCCGCCATCAGCGCCTTGGTGTAGTCCTCGCGGGGGGCCTTGAAGATGGCTTCGGACGGCCCTTCTTCCACGACCTTGCCCATGCGCATGACGATGACGTGGTTGGCGAGCGCCTTTACCACCTTCAGGTCATGGCTGATGAAGAGGTAAGCGAGATCGTGCTTGGCCTGCAGGTCGCGCAGCAAATCGACGACCTGCGCCTGTACCGTCATGTCGAGCGCCGAGGTCGGCTCATCCAGCATGACGAAACGGGGTTTCAGCACCATGGCGCGGGCAATGGCGATACGCTGGCGCTGGCCACCGGAGAATTCATGCGGGTAACGCCAGCGGGTTTCGGGATCGAGACCGACCTCCTGCAAGGCCCAGGCAACGCGCTGATCCCGCTCGTCCGCCGAAAGCGAATGCTCGTGGACCTTGAGCCCTTCGGCAATGATCTCGCCGACCGGCATGCGGGGGCTGAGCGAACCGAAGGGATCCTGAAACACCACCTGCAGCCGACTGCGATAAGGCAGCATCTGCTTGAAGGAGCAGCCGTTGATCGCATCACCGATGAAAACGATCCGGCCTTCGGAAGCAATCAGCCGGGCCAGGGCAAGGCCAAGCGTGGTTTTGCCCGAGCCGGATTCGCCTACGATGCCGAGCGTTTCGCCGGCTCTCAGCGTCAGATCCACGCCATCGACCGCCTTTACGTGGTCGACAACCTTGCGCATGAAACCGGCCTTGATCGGGAACCAGACGCGCAGATCCTTCGCTTCCATCACGACCGGCCGCGCTGGATCTGCCGTCGGCGGTTCGCCGCGCGGTTCGGAGGCGAGGAGATGCCGGGTATAGGCGTGCTGCGGGCGTTCGAAGACGTCAGCGACCGCACCTTCCTCGACGATCCGGCCCTTGGTCATGACACAGACGCGGTCGGCGAATTTGCGGACGATGCCGAGATCGTGGGTGATGAACAGCATGGACATGCCATGCTCGCCCTTCAACTTGCGCAGGAGTTCGAGGATCTGCGCCTGTACCGTCACGTCCAGAGCGGTGGTCGGCTCGTCGGCGATCAGCAGTTTCGGCCGGTTGGCGAGCGCCATAGCAATCATCACGCGCTGCCGCTGGCCGCCGGAGAGTTCGTGCGGATAGGCGGCAAGGCGCTTTTCCGGCTCGCGGATGCCGACCTGATTGAGCAGTTCCAGTATGCGGGCGCGGGCAGCGGCACCCGTCATCGCCTGGTGCATCTCGAGGATTTCGCCGATCTGCTTCTCGATCGTGTGAAGCGGATTGAGCGAAGTCATCGGCTCCTGGAAAATCATCGTGATGTCGTTGCCGCGCACATGGCGCAGTTCCGCTTCCGAGGCCTTAAGAAGATCCCTGCCCTCGAAGAGGATTTCGCCCGACGGGTGGCTTGCGGCCGGATAGGGCAGAAGTTTCAGGATGGAATTGGCCGAGACCGATTTGCCGGAGCCCGATTCGCCGACCAGCGCCACGACCTCGCCCGGCCTGATATCGAAGGACACACGGTCGACGGCAAGGATTTCGGCTTCCCCCTGATGGAAGGCGACGGAGAGGTTCCGGACGGAAAGGAGGGTGTCTGTCATCATATCACCGGAACGTCTTGCGCGGGTCGAAGGCATCGCGCACCGCCTCACCGATGAAGATCAGCAGAGACAGCATGATCGACATGGTGAAGAAGGCAGTCAGCCCCAGCCAGGGCGCCTGCAGGTTGTTCTTGCCCTGGGCGATCATCTCACCCAGCGACGGCGAACCCACGGGCATGCCGAAACCGAGAAAATCGAGCGACGTCAGGGTCGCGATCGAACCGGACAGAATGAAGGGCAGGAAGGTCAATGTCGCGACCATCGCGTTCGGCAGAAGATGGCGATACATGATCGTCCAGTTACCGACGCCGAGCGCACGGGCGGCCCTGACATATTCGAAATTGCGGGCGCGCAGGAATTCGGCCCTGACCACGCCGACGAGGCTGACCCAGGAAAAGAGCAGCAATATGCCGAGCAGGATGAAGAAACCGGGCGGCAATATCGAGGCGATGATCAGCAGGATGTAAAGGACCGGCATGGCCGACCAGATCTCGATGAAACGCTGCATCAGAAGATCGGTCCAGCCACCGAAATAACCCTGCACGGCACCGGCACCGACGCCGATGATGGCCGAGCAGATAGTGAGCGCCAGGCCGAACAGAACGGAGATGCGGAAACCATAGATCATCCGCGCCATGACATCACGCGCCTGGTCATCGGTGCCGAGCCAGTTCATGTTGCCGAGGATGCAGTTCGGGTCCTGATCGCCTTGGGGGTAGGCCTTGCAGCGATCGGCCTTCGACATCAGCCAGAAGGGCTCGGTCGGGGCCGAATGGGGGATCTGCGAATTGACCGTCTGGTAGGAATAGCGGATCGGGGGCCAGATCATCCAGCCATTGGTGTTGATCTCTTCCTGAATGAAGTTGGAGCGGTAATCGGTTGTCGCGAGGAACCCGCCGAATTTTTCTTCAGGGTAATCGACCAGGACCGGATAGAGGATTTCGCCCTTGTAGGAGGCGACGATCGGCCGGTCGTTGGCGATGAATTCCGCAAACAAGCTGAGCGTGAACAGGACCAGAAAAATCCAGAAAGACCAGAATCCACGCTTGTTGGCGCGGAAATTGGCAAGTCGGCGCTTCGTGGTCGGCGACAGGAACGGGCGCTTGGCCGGTACTGTCGCCTCGGCCTGCATTGTGGTGGGAGAGGTGTTCATCAGACATCCCTCCGCTCGAAATCGATGCGCGGATCGATCCAGGTATAGATGAGGTCGGAGATGAGGTTCACGACGAGCCCCATCAGCGAGAAGATGAAGAGCGTGCCGAAGACGATCGGATAATCACGGTTGACGATCGAGAGATACCCGAGCCTTCCCAACCCATCGAGCGAGAAGATGTTCTCGATCAAGAGAGAGCCGGTGAAAAAGGCCGAGATGAAGGCACCCGGGAAACCTGCGATGACGATCAGCATGGCGTTGCGGAAGACGTGGCCGTACAGGACTTGCCGCTCGTTCAGGCCCTTGGCACGCGCCGTCGTGACATACTGTTTCTTGATCTCGTCGATGAAGGAGTTTTTCGTCAGCAATGTCGTCGTGGCGAAGGCCGAGAGCGACATGGCGATCAGCGGCAGGGTGAGATGCCAGAAATAGTCGCCGATCTTCTGATACCAGGTGAGATCGCCGAAATTGTCGGAGACGAGGCCGCGCAGCGGGAACCAGTCAAAGAACGAGCCGCCGGCGAACATGACGATCAGCAGAATGCCGAACAGGAAGCTCGGGACCGCGTAACCGACGATGATGACGCCCGAGGTCCAGACGTCGAATGTCGACCCGTCCTTCACCGCCTTGCGGATGCCGAGCGGAATGGAGATGAGATAGGAGACGATCAGGATCCAGAAGCCGAGTGAGATCGACACCGGCAGCTTGTCGATGATGAGGTCGATCACCGCCGTATTGCGGAAGAAGCTTTCACCGAAATCGAAGCGGATATAGTTCCACATCATGTCGAGGAAGCGGGTGAGCGGCGGCTTGTCGAAGCCGAACTGCTGCTCGAGCTTCTTAATGAATTCCGGATCGAGGCCCTGAGCGCCACGATAGCTCGAATCAGAGCTCACGCCTTGAGCCGACAGGTCGTTGCTGGCGCCCGACAGGCGGTCACCGGAATCCTGGCCCTGGACCTGTGCGATGATCTGCTCGACCGGTCCACCCGGCGCGAATTGCACGATGAGGAAGGAAATCGCCATGATCCCGACAATGGTCGGGATCATCAGCAGAAGGCGGCGTAGAATATAGGCGCCCATCAGAGCATCCTGCCGAACGGTTCGGGCATATCACCGCGGTTCCCTGCAACGATCAAGCGGGCTTCCTTCGTCTTCAAGCGAATCATCGGGCCATTTGGACCAGTTGGACCTTCAAGGTGCAAGCATCTTACTTGCCCGGCTGCTTGGCAAACCATGTATCCGGGAAACCGATCCCGTATTCCGGCAGTTTTTCAGGATGGCCGATCCGGTTCCAATAGGCGATCTTCTCCTCGCCGGAATAGAACATCGGCACGACATAGTGGTTGGCAAGCAGTACCCGGTCCATGGCCTTGATGGCAGCAACCTGCTCTTCGCGGCTCGGAGCAAAGACAATCTTCTTGATCAGGATATCGACGGCAGGATCAGCAATCCCCGCATAGTTGCGCGATCCCTGGCGATTGACGGATTCCGAACCCCAATATTCGTTCTGTTCGTTTCCGGGGTTCATAGTCTGCGCCCAGACGCCGAAAATGATGTCGTAGTCGAAGCTGCGGACACGGTTGATATATTGAGACGCGTCGACTGTGCGGATGCGGGCGTCGATACCGATCCTTTTGAGACTGTTGATATAGGGCGTCACGGTGCGTTCCTGCCCGGCATTGCTCAGCAGGATCTCAAGGCCGAGGGGCTTGCCGGTCTTGGTATCGACCATGCGATTGCCCTTCAGCTCATAGCCGGCCTCTTTCAACAGGCCGACCGCCGTTCGCAGGTTGTCGCGCACCTTGTTCGGATCGCCATTCACCGGATTGGCATAAGGTTTGGTGAAGACTTCCGGCGGAACCTTGTCCTTCAGCTCATTGAGGATTTCGAGTTCCTTGCCCTCAGGCAGGCCGGAAGAGGCAAGTTCGGTCCCCCAGAAGAAACTGTCGACCCGCTTCAGGCCACCGAATGCAAGGTTCTTGTTGAGGTCTTCGAAATCATAGGCGTAGTTCAACGCTTCGCGTACCCGCGCATCCTTGAAGATGTCGCGGCGCATGTTCGGCACGAAGGCCTGCATCACGCCAAGCGCCCGGAACGGGTTGGTCAGCGCCTCCCTGGTGACGCGGCCGTCCTTGACCGCATCGAAATCGTAGCGCGTTGCCCAGCGGCTCGAGCTGTTTTCCCGCCGATAATCGACATTTCCGGCCCGGAAAGCCTCGAACTCCACGTCGGTATCGGAAAAATAGGTGTAGCTGATGGTGCGAAAATTATGCTGGCCGCGGTTGATCGGCAGGTCCTTGCCCCAATAGTCATCGCGCAATTCATAACGGATGCCCGAGCCGGGCTGGACGGACGCAACCTTATAAGGACCGGAGCCCATCGGCACTTCCAGCGACGTGCGGGAAATATCGCGCTTTTTGCCCTGGCCGTCCGTGCCTTCCCACCAGTGTTTCGGCAGGATCGTAAGATCGCCGACAATGGAGGGCAGTTCCTTGTTGTTCTTCTCGTCGAAGCGGAAGGTCACTTCGCGCTCGCCGGTTTTTTCCACGCCGGTGACATGCCGATAATAGCCGGAATAGAAAGCACTATGCTGCTTCAGCATTTCCAAGCTGAACACGACATCTTCCGGAGTAACCGGCTCACCATCCGCCCATTTGGCTTCCGGCCGCAGGCGAAAGGTGACCGACGACATGTCATCCGGATAGGCAACCGATTCAGCCAGCAGACCATAGGTGCCGAATACCTCGTTTTCGGAGCGCTTCATCAGCGTATCGAAAATCATGGTCACGCTGGCCGCGATGGCGCCCCTGTCGATAACCGGGTTCAGGTTGTCGAATGTTCCATCCTCCGCCAGCTTGAGTTCACCGGCCTTGGGCGCATTCACATCGACATAGGGAAGCTCCTTGAAATCCGCCGGCAATTCCGGCTCACCGACCACGGCCATGCCGTGGCGCCATTTCAGCTCATCGGCCATCGCCCACGAAGCCATGACGGACGCCGCCATGGCGATTGCGAAACCTTTGCGGAGCCGGGCCAAATCCATGCTTTTCCCTTTTCATTCGATTTGTTGCCGCGAAGCATAGGGCAAAAGGAGGCAAAAAACAGGAGCGTCCGCTCACAAGCGATTTATCGCGGGCCTGAGCGAAGAGACATCGCCATTTCACCAAAATCGCGTTTCACGGTAGAATGACTGTGAAAGTGATTTGCGGCGGATACACATGAAATCGATCTCGAAGACGGTCCTCAGTCTTGCGGCAGCGGCAACGCTTTTCGGTGCGTTGACGGAAGCCCCCCAGGCGCAGGAGGAGCGGACGGCGAAACAGGCTTTCGGCGCCGTGAAACTGCCGAATGCCGCCTCGCCCGAACCACTCGGTTTTTATGCGAAGGGCTGCATGTCGGGCGCCGTGGCGCTGCCGACAGACGGGCCGACATGGCAAGCCATGCGGCTTTCGCGCAATCGCCGCTGGGGTAATCCGGCGATGATCGACCTTCTCGAGCAGTTTTCCCGCGATGCGACCAATCTCGGTTGGGGCAGCGGCATTCTCGTCGGCGACATTTCCCAGCCACGCGGCGGTCCGATGCTGACCGGCCACGCCTCGCACCAGATCGGGCTTGATGCCGATATCTGGTTCACGCCGAAGCCGGCACAGCCGATGACCGCGCAGCAGCGCGAGGACATGCCGTTTACCTCGATGCTGGACAAGAGCAAGTTTCTCACGGTCGATTCACGCAAGTGGACCGGTACTCACGCCCGTCTCGTGATGCAGGCGGCGAGCTATCCCCAAGTGCAGCGCGTCTTCGTCAATCCGGCAATCAAGAAGAAGCTGTGCCAGACCTGGACGGGCGATCGAAGCCTGCTTGGCAAGGTGAGGCCCGTCTATGGCCATGACGAGCATTTTCATATCCGCATGAATTGCCCGCCCGGCGCTGCCGGTTGTGAGCGGCAGGCGGCAACGCCTTCCACGGACGATTGCGACAGCAAGGCACTGGCCTGGTGGTTCACCAAGGAGCCCTGGGCGCCGCCGAAACCGGCCGACCCCAACAAGAAGCCGGTCAAGCCGCGGCAGGTGATGGTGTCGGATCTGCCGAAAGCCTGCACGGCCGTGCTTGCCGCTCCATCCCGCTCGGAAGCCGACGCGACCTATGGTCGAGAGCCTGTCGCTTATTCGAGCCAACCGTCCACGCCTGCGGCAGTCGGCCAGATGGATGCCATTATCTCCAATCCAGCCAATGTCCCTGCAGACATACCGTTGCCGCGCGAGCGCCCGTTCCGTTAAGCCCGTTCGACACCCAGCTTATGCAGCGACAACGCCGAGCCTTCCCTTCTCGGTGGCAGCGCGATAGAACGCCAGGGCGAATAGACGTGGCCTTTAAAAAGGCCCAATGGAGGAATGCCTTGGAATCGGTCAAGCCGTGCATCGCGCTCATCGCGCATGATCTGAAAAAAGACGACATGGCGGATTTTGCCCGACAGCGTCAGACGGCATTGTCGAAATTCCGTATCGTCGCAACGGGAACGACCGGCGGCCGCGTCAAGGATGCGTGTCCCGATCTCGATGTCACGCGACTGAAGAGCGGACCGCTCGGCGGGGACCAGCAGATCGGTGCAATGATCGCGACCGGCGAAGTCAGCATGCTTGTCTTCTTCATCGATCCTCTTTCCGCACTTCCCCATGATGTGGACGTCAAGGCGCTGACGCGGCTTGCAACCGTCTACGACATCCCGATGGCGCTCAACCGCGCCACGGCAGAACATCTCATCGACTTCCAGTAATCCGCGAGATCCGATCACATGGCCAATGTTCAGTCCGAAGCGCTGCCCTTTCCTATCCTGATCGGAGATATCGGCGGCACCAATGCCCGTTTCTCCATTCTTGTCGATGCCGAAAGCAAGGCGACGGATTTCGTCCATGTCCAGACGGCAGATTACGAGACGATCGACGACGCAATTGTCGACAAGGTCTTCAATAACGCTGAGCTTGCCAAGCCACGTTCGGCAATCCTTGCCATTGCCGGACCGATCGACGGCGACGAAATCGACCTGACCAATTGCGACTGGGTTGTGCGGCCGAAAAAAATGATCGGCGAACTCGGTTTCGACGCAGTTCTCATGCTGAACGATTTCGAGGCTCAGGCACTGGCCGTCGCGACCCTGACCGATGGTGACCGAGAAACGATCGGCCCGACACTGCCTGCCGCCGATGCGACGCGCGTCGTGCTCGGCCCCGGCACGGGGCTTGGCGTCGCTGGCCTGCTTCATGCCCAGAACACATGGTTCCCCGTGCCTGGAGAAGGCGGGCATGTCGATATCGGCCCCCGCACGCCACGCGACCTGGAAATCTTCCCGCATCTCGTCACCATAGAAGGGCGTGTTTCTGCCGAGGAAATCATTTCAGGGCGCGGGCTTCTGCACATCTATAACGCCGTTTGCATCGCTGGTGGCGTCGAACCAAGCATGAAGCGCCCGGCTGACGTTACGGAAGAAGGCCTGAGCGGAAAGAATGCCCAGGCTGCGGAAGCGCTCGAACTGTTCGTGACCTATCTCGGCCGTCTGGCCGGCGATCTTGCCCTCATTTTCATGGCGCGTGGCGGCGTTTTCCTTGGCGGCGGCATTTCGCCGAAAATCCTGCCCCAGCTTAAAAAGCCGCTGTTCCGCGCAGCCTTCGAGGACAAGGCGCCGCATACTGAATTGATGAAAACGATCCCGACCTTCGTCGTCACGCATCCGCAGGCAGCCCTTGCCGGCCTCGCCAGCTATGCCCGTCACCCGGCTTCTTACGGTATTGCTACAGAGGGCCGATGCTGGCGCCGATGAATGCCGGAAAGTCACACCGTTAACGAATCCGGCAAGGTCGGCTGGCAAAACCAGGCTTGAGGGTTTAACAAGCCCCTTCTTTAAGACCATGCAGTGACCCTGCCGAATTGGGACTTTCCATTGAAGGCTGAAAAAGAAAAAAAACGCCACGTTGATTCCAGCACCGTCGTCAGCGTGCTGAAGCGTATCATTTCGGAAAACGGCCGCGACCATATCCGAGGATATGCATTCGCTATCAGTTGTCTGATCGTCGTGGCGCTATCGACCGCATTTACCGCCTGGATCATGGAGAAGGTGGTCAACGAGGCTTTTGCCAATCGCCGCGCCGATATCGTCTGGCTGATCTGCGGTTCGATCCTCGCCGCCTTCGTGCTGCGCGGCTTTGCCACCTACGGCCAGGCGGTCGCGTTGCAGAAAATCAGCAACAACATCGTGGCGCGTTACCAGCGCCGGCTCTACAGCCACCTCATGACGCTGTCTGTCGGTTATTTCTCCGAGGCCCGCTCATCCCATCTGGCTGCCCAGATCAGCCAGAACATCGCCGGCATCCGCGATGTGATGAACCTCACGGTTACCTCCACCGCACGGGATCTGCTGACACTCGTTTCGCTTATCGGCGTAATGGTGTCCAAGGACTGGGTCCTGTCACTGATCGTTTTCGCTGTAGCACCTCCGCTTCTTTATGCGCTGCGTTATGTGTCGCGCCGGCTTCGGCTGGCGACCCGGGAATCGGTCGAGACAAACAGCCGCGTTCTCGGTGCCATGCAGGAAACGGTCCAGGGTATCGCGGTGGTGAAGGCATTCACCATGGAGCAGGAGCTCGAGAAAAAGGTTAACAAGATCATCCAGACGGCTGAAGCGCGCTCCAACCGCATCGCTCGGCTTTCCGAGCGCACTTCGCCGCTGACGGAGACTTTTGCCGGTTTCGCCATCGCGAGCGTGCTGGCCTATGCCGCCTTCCGCTCGATCTACGACAACGTGCCGCCGGGCGCCTTTTTCGCTTTCGTCACCGCGCTTCTGATGGCTTATGATCCGGCGCGCCGGCTTGCCAAGCTGCAGGTGCAGATGGACCGCGCCGTTGTCAACGCGCAGATGATCTACGCCCTCCTCGACCTCCAGCCGGCACAACGCGAAAAGCCGGGCGCTCCGGATCTCGCCATCAGCGAGGCAAAGGTCGAGCTCAAGAACGTCGCCTTTTCCTATATCGATGGCGCTCCGATCCTGCGTGGCGTGAACCTCGTCGCCGAAGGTGGCAGGACAACGGCGCTTGTCGGACCTTCGGGCGCCGGCAAATCGACGATCATCAACCTCATTCCACGGTTCTACGACCCGGCGGAAGGAGAAATCCTGGTCGATGGGCAGAATATCGCCGACGTGACCAAATCCTCGCTTCGCCACCAGCTCGCCTATGTCTCGCAGCAACCCTACATGTTCGAGGGTTCGATCCGCGACAATATCCGCTACGGCAGACCGGACGCGACCGACGAAGAGGTCGAGGAGGCCGCTAAGCTCGCGCACGCTCATGAGTTCATCATGGCGCAGCCGGAAGGTTATGAAACGGCCGTCGGCGAAAACGGCGCGACGCTTTCCGGCGGGCAGCGGCAAAGGCTTTCGATCGCCCGCGCGCTGGTGCGCAATGCACCGATCCTTCTCCTTGACGAGGCAACCTCCGCGCTCGACAACGAATCGGAAGCCGCGGTGCAGAAGGCGCTCGATACCGCCATGCGCGGCCGCACCGTGATCGTCATCGCGCACCGCCTTTCAACCGTGGTCAACGCCGACAAGATCGTGGTGATGCAGGACGGACGCGTGGTCGAGGAAGGCACGCATGAGGAACTTGCACAGCGCAAACAGGGTCTCTACGCTCGCCTGAACAATCTGCAGACACCACAACAGCAATAGGCAGGAACAGCGGGACATGAGTGAGAATGAGATGAAGCTGGTCGTCGTGGGTGCTGGCGGCCGAATGGGCCAGGCGCTGATCCGCATCATCCATGAAACGCCGGGCGTCACTCTCCATGCCGCTGTAGCGCGCGAGGGCTCGGCTTTCATCGGCAAGGATGCCGGAGACCTGGCGGGAACCGGACCGCTCGGTGTTCCGGTGACCAGCGATCCGCTGCAAGCCTTCCTCGATGCTGAAGGCGTCATCGATTTCACCACTCCAGCCACCAGCGTCACTTTCGCCGGGCTCGCTGCCCAGGCGCGCATCGTGCACGTGATCGGCACGACCGGATGCTCCCTCGACGACGAGGAGAAGTTTGCCGCAGCCGGCCGCCATGCGCGGGTGGTGAAATCCGGCAATATGAGCCTCGGCGTCAATCTCTTGAGTGTTCTGACGAAACAGGCAGCCCGCGCACTGCCCGCAGACGGCTGGGATATCGAGATCGTCGAAATGCATCACAAGCACAAGGTCGATGCACCGTCGGGCACAGCTTTGCTGCTCGGTGAAGCCGCCGCCGAAGGGCGCGGTATCGACCTTGCCGCTCAGTCCGTGCGCGTGCGCGACGGCCATACCGGCCCGCGGCCCGGCGGTACGATCGGTTTTGCGACGTTGCGCGGCGGTTCGGTGGTCGGTGACCATTCCGTGATCCTGGCCGGCGAAGGCGAACTGGTTACATTGTCGCACAGCGCCCGTGACCGCTCTATTTTCGCCCGTGGGGCAGTTGCAGCGGCACTCTGGGCGCGCGATAAGAAGCCCGGTCAATATTCGATGCTCGACGTGCTCGGGCTCTCAAATCAATAATATACGGAGGTCTTTCTCATGAGCGGTACCCTTGTCCTCGTTCGCCACGGCCAGAGCGACTGGAATCTCAAAAACCTGTTCACCGGCTGGAAGGACCCCGATCTCACCCCGCTCGGCATCCAGGAAGCCGAGACGGGCGGTCAGGCGCTTGCCGAGACCGGCATCAAGTTCGACATCGCGTTTACCTCGGATCTGCAGCGCGCACAGAAAACGCTGAAGATCGTGCTCGACAAGGTCGGTCAGCCGGACCTTGAGACGATCAGGGACCAGGCACTCAACGAACGCGATTACGGCGATCTCTCCGGTCTCAACAAGGACGATGCCCGCGCCAAGTGGGGCGAGGAGCAGGTTCATATCTGGCGCCGTTCCTACGACGTCCCGCCGCCGGGCGGCGAAAGCCTGCGTGATACCGGCGCCCGCGTCTGGCCCTATTACCTGACGGAAATCCTGCCCCGCGTGCTGCGCGGAGAGAAGGTTCTGGTTGCAGCTCACGGCAACTCGCTGCGCTCGCTGGTCATGGTGCTCGACAAGCTCACCAAGGAGCAGATCCTCGGCGTCAACCTCGCAACCGGCGTTCCGATGGTCTACAAGCTCAATGCCGACTCGACCGTCGCTTCCAAGGACGTGCTCGGCGACATGTCCGGCGCGCATTAAGCGCCACTTTAGCCTGACGATTTTGACGCCAGCCAAAAGAAATTTTCGGCTGGCGTTTTCTGTTCTCAGTTCTCGATTGTGAACTGCACCGCATCGGCGGAGAAGCGGCTGACGGCATACTGAACCGGCACGCCGTCCGGATCGGCATTCAGGGCACGCGTCACCAGCACGATTGCGCCCGGCGACAGTTCCAGCGACGAAAGATCGTCGTTATCCGCATGGATGGCAGTGATTTCCGTCGATACGCGGACATAGTCCGGCAGGCCGACGGCCGCGAACGCGGCGGTGATCGACCCGCTGTCGCGATAGGCGTCGGCTATTCCGGCAAACCGATCCGCAGGAAACCAGGCCGTTGCACGGGAGACCGGCCGGCGATCCGCCTTTCTCAGTGTCTCCAGGCGAATGAGCCGCGCGCCGACGGGCAGTTGCAATCGCGCAGCTAGATCGGCAGTTGCGGCTTCTTCCGAAGAGGCGAGCAACAGGCCTTCCTTCTCTCGTGCCTGATCGCCGATGCCCTGATTGAAGCGCGTGCGCCGCGAAATTGGAAAGTTCAGCCTTTCCTTGCGCAGGATCAGCGTCCCCCGCCCCTGCACGGCCTGGACTATGCCTTCCTGTGCAAGCGCCGCAAGCGCGCTGCGCACCGTGTGGCGATTGACGCCGAACTGTGCCGCAAGCGTGATTTCCGGCGGTACCTTGCCCGTCTCGTCATACTCCCCGCTGGCGATGGCCGAGCGTATCCTGTCGGCGATCTGCCGCCACAGCGCTACCCCGTTTTGCCGGCGAACGGCCGCTTCCTGCATATCCATGTCACACGCTTGTTATATCCAAAAGTTATGGCTAGGTTATCTTGTATAGTTGTCTATATCAATAGACATTTTGGAGATTGGCCATGGATGTTGCAAAGCAGACCCTGCCGACCGAACAGGCAGGCCGCAGGCGGTGCGCCTCTCTTCTCGCCGGCGCGACGGCGGAAGAACTTCGCGCCGCGTGGGACGCATTGAAAGACAAGCCCGAAACGAAGCCGGTTCGCGGCCCGGAGACCGGATTGGTGATGGTACGCGGCCGGATCGGCGGCAGCGGTAGCCCGTTCAATCTCGGTGAGGCGACAGTGACACGCGCAACCGTAGCGCTCGCATCCGGCACGGTCGGGCATGCGCAGGCGCTGGGCACGAACAAGCATAAGGTCAAGCTTGCCGCGATCTTCGATGCGCTCTGGCAGGAAGACGCCACGCGGGAACATGTCGAGAACGCGGTGCTCGCACCTGTCGAACGTCGCGTCGAGGCGGAGAACAAGGCGAAAGCCGAAGAGACCGCGGCGACCCGGGTCGACTTCTTCACCATGGTTCGGGGAGAGGACTGATGTCTACCAATACACACGCTTTCACCGGCGGTTTTTCCGATCCCGTCTTCCAGTCGCAAAGCATATTCCGCATGCTGATGGACGGCATGGCGCGACCGGGCTCGATCCATACGGTCGAACATGACGCCGGGCAGCCCGACCCGCTCGGGCCGGCAGCCGGTGCGATTGCGCTGACGCTTTGCGATCACGATACGCCGGTCTGGCTCAGCGCCGGTTTTTCCAAGTCGGCCATCGGCGAATGGATCGGTTTCCATTCCGGCGCGCCGATGACCCGCGAAAAGGCCGAGGCCCGTTTCGCCTTCGTCGAGGCAGGAGGGACGCTTTCTTCGTTCGGCCTCTTCTCGCTCGGAACGCAGGAATACCCGGACCGCTCGACGACATTGGTGATCGAGGTAACGGAGCTTGGCCGCGGGCAGGTCTTTACGCTGTCGGGACCCGGCATTCTTCAATCGAAGACCGTCGAGATCGCCGGTCTGCCGGAAACCTTCCTGCGTTTGTGGGCGGACAACCGGCCGCTGTTTCCGCGCGGCGTCGATGTGGTCCTGACGGCAGGACGCAGTTTCCTGTGCCTGCCGCGCACAACAAAGATCGCGGCCTAGAGCCTCAAGGAGAGTAGACCATGTATGTTGCCGTCAAGGGTGGCGAAGCCGCCATCAGCAACGCTCACCGGCTTCTCGCCGACCGCCGCCGGGGTGATCGCTCGCTTCCCTCCGTCACCATCGACCAGATCGCCGAACAATTGGGACTGGCCGTCGATCGGGTGATGGCCGAAGCCTCGCTTTACGACCGATCGCTTGCAGCGCTTGCCGTGCGCCAGTCGCGCGGCGACCTGATCGAGGCAATCTTCCTGCTGCGCGCCTATCGCACCACCCTGCCCCGCTTCGGAAATTCTGTGCCGCTCGACACTGCCGACATGCTGGTCGAACGCCGCGTCTCGGCCACCTACAAGGATCTGCCCGGCGGCCAGCTGCTCGGGCCGACCTTCGATTATACCCATCGTCTGCTCGACCCTTCGCTGCTGACGGACGAGGCGGTTGAAGAACCCGCACGCAGGGATGCCAGCGACGAGGAGATCATGCGCGTTTCCGACATTCTCGCGCAGGAAGGCCTGATCGAAGCGGATGGAGAACTGCCACAGGATCACCAGGCCAGCGATCTGACGCGCGAACCGATGGAATTTCCGATGGCCCGCGATCTGCGCCTGCAGGCGCTTGCACGCGGTGATGAAGGTTTTCTTCTGGCGCTCGGTTATTCGACGCAGCGCGGATACGGCCGCAACCACCCGTTCGTCGGCGAAATCCGCATCGGCGAGGTCGAAGTGGAGATGGAAGTACCCGAGCTCGGCTTTGCCGTTTCGCTCGGCACAATCCGCGTTACCGAATGCCAGATGGTCAATCAGTTCAAGGGTTCATCCAAGGCGCCGCCGCAATTTACACGCGGTTATGGTCTCGTCTTCGGCCAGAGCGAACGCAAGGCGATGTCGATGTCGCTGGTCGATCGTGCATTGCGTGCGGAAGAGCTTGGCGAAGACATTACCGCGCCGGCGCAGGACGAGGAATTCGTCATTTCCCATTCCGACAACGTACAGGCAACCGGTTTCGTCGAACACCTGAAACTGCCGCATTATGTCGACTTCCAGGCGGAACTCGCCATGGTCCGCAAGATGCGCGCCGATATCGAAGCTGCGCGCAACGGTGAAACCGAGATGAAGGATGCTGCCGAATGAGTGCCGATCTCGCCACCTACAATTTCGCCTATCTGGACGAACAGACGAAGCGGATGATCCGCCGCGCGATCCTGAAGGCAATATCGATACCCGGCTACCAAGTGCCGTTCGCATCGCGCGAAATGCCGATGCCCTATGGCTGGGGCACCGGCGGCGTGCAGGTAACCGCCTCGATCATCGGGCCGGAAGACGTGCTGAAGGTGATCGACCAGGGTGCCGACGACACGACCAATGCGGTGTCCATCCGCGCCTTCTTCCAGAAGGTCGCCAACGTGGCGGTGACGACGCATACGAAGGATGCAACGATCGTCCAGACGCGCCACCGCATTCCAGAACAGAAGCTCGGTGAAAATCAGGTTCTCGTCTATCAGGTTCCGATCCCCGAGCCGTTGCGCTTCCTTGAGCCGCGCGAGACCGAAACGCGCAAGATGCACGCGCTGGAAGAATACGGCCTGATGCATGTGAAGCTTTACGAAGACATTGCCATCAACGGCCGCATTTCCAAGACCTATGCCTATCCGGTGAAGGTGGATGGCCGTTACGTGATGGATCCGTCACCGACGCCGAAATTCGACAATCCGAAAATGCATATGTCGGATGCGCTGCAGCTGTTCGGCGCCGGCCGCGAAAAACGCATCTACGCGGTGCCGCCCCATACGGAAGTCGTCAGCCTCGATTTCGAGGATTACCCGTTCGAGATCCAGACATTCGAGCAGGACTGCGCCCTTTGCGGTGGGCATGGCGTCTATCTCGACGAAGTCGTGCTCGACGACAAGGGCGGGCGAATGTTCGTCTGCTCCGATACCGACCATTGCGAGGATCGTCGCGAGCACGGGCATGTCGGGGCCATGCTGGCACCGAACCAGGAGGCCGCAGAATGAGCGACAATCCCCTTCTCAAAGTCAGCGGCGTCTCGAAATTCTACGGCAGCCGCATTGGCTGCAAGGATGTCAATTTCGAGCTGTGGCCGGGCGAAGTTCTCGCCATTGTCGGTGAGTCCGGTTCGGGCAAAACGACGCTGCTCAACTGCATCTCCACACGTCTCCTGCCGACCGCCGGCAGTGTAGAATACCGGATGCGCGACGGCAATTTCCGCGATCTCTACCACATGAGCGAGGCGGAACGCCGCTTCCTGATGCGCACCGACTGGGGCTTTGTCCACCAGAACCCGGCTGACGGGTTGCGCATGACGGTCTCTGCCGGCGCCAATGTCGGCGAACGACTGATGGCGGTCGGCGATCGGCACTACGGAAAAATCCGCGAGACGGCGACCGATTGGCTCGGCCGGGTGGAAATCTCCGCCGACCGTATCGACGACCAGCCTCGGGCATTTTCCGGCGGCATGCGCCAGCGCCTGCAGATCGCCCGCAACCTCGTCACCGGCCCACGCCTCGTGTTCATGGACGAGCCGACCGGCGGTCTCGACGTTTCGGTACAGGCGCGCCTGCTCGATCTGGTACGCGGTCTCGTCAACGATCTGGGGCTTGCCGCAATCGTCGTCACCCATGACCTCGCTGTCGCCCGCCTGCTTTCGCACCGGATGATGGTGATGAAGGACGGTCACGTGATCGAACACGGCCTGACCGACCGGGTGCTCGACGATCCGCGCGAGCCCTATACCCAGCTTCTCGTCTCTTCCATTCTCCAGGTGTGAGGTAACATCAATGGCCACTCCCCTCGTCGTCTCGGAAGTCTTCAAGAGCTTCACCATGCATCTGCGCGACGGCATCAAGCTGCCGGTCGTCAACGATGTGAATTTTTCGGTCGCTGCCGGCGAATGCGTCGTGCTTGGCGGTCCGTCGGGTATCGGAAAAAGCTCGATCCTGAAAATGCTCTACGGCAACTATGCCGTCGATGCCGGCCAGATCCTTGTCGACCATAAGGACCGGATCGTCGATATCGCCAGCGCCGATCCGCGCACGGTGATCGACGTGCGCCGGCACACGATGGGCTATGTCAGCCAGTTCCTGCGCACCGTGCCGCGCGTCGCAGCAATCGATGTCGTTGCCGAACCGCTTGTCGTGCGCGGCGTCGAGGCATCGGTTGCAAAGGAGAATGCCGCCGAGCTGCTTTCGCGGCTGAACCTGCCGCGTGAATTGTGGCCGCTGCCACCTTCCACCTTCTCCGGCGGCGAGCAGCAGCGCGTCAACATTGCCCGCGGCTTCATTACCAGCCATCGCGTCCTGCTTCTCGACGAGCCGACCGCCTCGCTCGATGCCACCAATCGTCGTGTCGTGGTCGAGATGATCGCGGCGAAGAAGCAAGAAGGCGTCGCCATGCTCGGCATTTTCCACGACGAGGAGGTGCGCGAGGCAGTGGCCGACCGAATACTCGACGTCAGTGCATTTTCTCCGCGAAAGGCCATTGCCGCATGAGCCGGAAACTGACGGAAGCGCCGAACATCCATGAAACGGCAAGCGTGACAAATTCGACGCTCGGACGCTACACGGAAGTGGCCGAGCGATGCCGCCTCGATGAGGTTGAGTTCGGTGACTATTCCTATATCGAGCGCGACGGCTCGATCTGGTGCGCCACGATCGGAAAATTCGTCAACATCGCCGCCGCCGTTCGCATCAACGCCACCAACCATCCCATGCAGCGCGCCACGCTGCATCACTTCACCTATCGCGCAGCCTATTATTGGGATGACGCGGACATGGAACAGGATTTCTTCGACTGGCGTCGCGAACACCGGATCACGATCGGCCATGACGTCTGGATCGGTCACGGCGCCACTCTCCTGCCGGGCGTAAGCATCGGCAATGGCGCGGTGATCGGCGCCGGTGCCGTCGTTTCCAAGGATGTGGCGCCTTACACGATCGTCGGCGGCGTACCGGCAAAGCTGATCCGCGAGCGCTTTACCAAGCAAATCGGAGAAGAAATGAACCGGCTCGCCTGGTGGGATTGGGATCACATGAAGTTACGCGGCGCACTCGAAGACTTCAGGGCGCTATCGGCAGAGGATTTTCTTGCGCGCTATGCGTTGTAACGAAAGCGTTACAATGCCGTCATGCTTGTAACCAAACTGACATAGAATCGACATTCAGAATTCATCAACCAAGTCTAATCCGATCGCCAACAGGGGATTGGACGGATATTACAAGATGAAGTTTGAACTGAGGAATATCACTCGACGTTTCGGCGATCGTATCGCGGTCAATGCCGTCAACGTGGAGATTCCCCAGGGCCAGATGGTCGGCATCATCGGTCGCTCCGGTGCCGGCAAGTCCACGCTTCTGCGCATGATCAACCGGCTGCAGGAGCCGAGCTCCGGCTCGATGCATTTCGGCAATGTCGAAGTCTCCTCGCTCAAGGGCGCGGCCCTGCGCAACTGGCAGCGCGACTGCGCGATGATCTTCCAGCAGTTCAACCTCGTGCCGCGCCTCGATGTTCTGACCAATGTCATGCTCGGTCGGCTGAACCATCGCTCCACGGTCCTTAGCCTGCTCAACATCTTCTCCGACGACGAGCGTGTTGCCGCGATCGCCGCGCTCGAACGGCTCGGCATCGAACAGACTGCAATGCAGCGCGCCGGCACGCTATCCGGCGGCCAGCAGCA
>DLSX01000244.1 GCA_002500765.1 Neorhizobium sp. UBA7851 | reverse complement strand
CGCCACGCTTGCCGCGGCGGCGGCGCTTGCGGCGGCCGTTTTCGTCGGTGTCGGCATCGGCATCGGCGGAAACTTCGGCGCCTGCTGCGGTTTCGACTGCATCGTCCTCGCTCTCGTCGTCGCCATCCTCAGCGTCTTCAGAGA
Source organism: Neorhizobium sp. UBA7851 (assembly GCA_002500765.1). Taxonomy (GTDB): domain Bacteria; phylum Pseudomonadota; class Alphaproteobacteria; order Rhizobiales; family Rhizobiaceae; genus Neorhizobium. Next base: position 12,349 of record DLSX01000244.1, on the reverse strand, counting down.
TCTGCTCGGCATTGCTGCCTTCCGCCTGGGTATCGCCGTTACGTTCACCGTTCCGGTTGCGGCGGCGACGCCGACGCTTGCGCTTGCGGCCGTTCTGATCGTCGCCTTCGGCACGTTCCGGCTTGCTGGCAGCCTTTGCCGGTGCTGCTTCGTCTTCCTCTTCGTCCTCCTCTATCTCGATGACGACATCGTCGTCCTCTTCGACAGGGATGGCGGCAAACTGCATCAGGCTTTCGATCTTGACCGGGTTTTCGACGGCCTCGCCGCGATCAACCGCAAAATGGCTGGAACCGATGCTGACGTCGGATTCGATGAAGATCGAGACGCCGAAGCGGTTCTCGTAGTCCACCACGGTGCCGCGCTTGTGGTTGAGCAGGAAGAGCGCGATGTCCGGAGTGGTGCGCACGGTAATGTCATGCGTCGTATTCTTCAGCAGGTATTCTTCGATGCCACGCAGGACGTGCAGGGCGATGGAAGACTGCGAACGGACATGGCCCGTGCCGCCGCAATGCGAGCAGATCTGCGTCGTCGATTCGAGAACCGAAGCGCGGATGCGCTGGCGCGACATTTCCAGCAGACCGAAATGCGAGATGCGGCCGACCTGGATACGGGCACGGTCGTTCTTCAGGCAGTCCTTCAGCTTCTTCTCGACGGCGCGATTGTTGCGCTTTTCTTCCATGTCGATGAAGTCGATGACGATCAGGCCGGCAAGGTCGCGCAGGCGAAGCTGGCGGGCGACTTCTTCAGCGGCCTCGAGGTTGGTCTGCAGCGCCGTGTCTTCAATGGAGTGCTCACGGGTAGAGCGGCCGGAGTTGACGTCGACGGCAACCAGCGCTTCCGTCTGGTTGATGATCAGGTAACCGCCCGACTTCAGCGTCACCTGCGGCTGCAGCATGCGGTCGAGCTGCGCCTCGATGCCGGAGCGCGAGAAGATCGGATGCAGGTCGCGATAAGGCTGAACAACCTTCGCGTGGCTCGGCATCAGCATCTTCATGAAGTCTTTTGCTTCACGATAACCGTCTTCGCCCGATACGATGATCTCGCCGATATCCTTGTTATAGAGGTCACGGATCGAGCGCTTGATCAGCGAACCTTCTTCATAAACGAGGCAAGGCGCCGTCGACTGCAGTGTCAGCGTACGGACGTTTTCCCACAGGCGCATCAGGTATTCGAAGTCGCGCTTGACTTCGACGCGGGTGCGGTTGGCGCCGGCTGTGCGCAGGATCACGCCCATGCCCTGCGGCACGTCGAGTTCCTTGGCGATTTCCTTCAGGCGCTTGCGGTCCTGCGGCTGGGTGATCTTGCGGGAAATGCCGCCGCCACGCGCCGTGTTCGGCATCAGGACCGAATAACGGCCTGCCAGCGACAGATAGGTGGTGAGTGCTGCACCCTTGTTGCCGCGTTCTTCCTTGGCGACCTGGACGAGCAGAATCTGGCGACGCTTGATGACTTCCTGGATGCGGTACTGCTTGCGCGGCTTGCGCACGACACGATCCGGAACTTCTTCCATGGCGTCTTCGGCGCCAACGGATTCGATGACTTCCTTCTCGTGGTTGTCGTCATCGTCGTCATCATCGTCGCTGTCGTGACCGCGGCGCGCATCGACGTCCTCGGAGATCGAATCGGTATCGATCATTGCGGCCATGCTTTCAGGCGTTGAATCGTCGGCTTCGTCAGAAGGCGCGCTTTCCGCGGGAGCAGCTTCTTCCGCAACAGGTTCAACGACCTTCTTGCGCGAACGTGTGCGCTTCGGCTTGGCTTTCTTTTCCGGTTCTGCTTCGGCGGGAGCCTCGACGGCTTGTGCTTCGCTCGCTTCTGCCGCTTCAGCCACAACGGCTTCGCTTGCCGGGATGCCGATGTCGGGCTGTTCCTCGTTGGCAAGGTCGACAACCGTATCGGCAGCATCCGCCTCGGCGATCTTGCGCTGGTCTTCAGCTTCCTGCTGCATCAGGGCCTGACGGTCCGCGAGCGGGATCTGGTAATAGTCTGGATGGATTTCCGCGAACGCAAGGAAACCATGACGGTTGCCGCCGTAATCGACGAAAGCCGCCTGAAGCGAGGGTTCTACGCGGGTTACCTTGGCGAGGTAGATATTGCCGCGGATCTGCTTCTTGTGTTGCGATTCGAAATCGAATTCTTCGATGCGGTTGCCGCGAACGACAACTACGCGCGTCTCCTCTTCGTGAGACGCGTCGATAAGCATTTTGTCTGCCATTGAGTTTCTGCTCCTCGGCGACGCCGTACAAATGCACGAAAGCCTGCCGCGAGGACAGGCTCGTTATGCACAACGGTCATGACGCCGGATAAAGGTGATCCCGCCGGGTCGATGCGAGACGGCAACGGGAAAGGTATCGAAGCCTGCGGCCTCTTCCTTCTTTCCGTTATCTGAAAAACCTGCCGCAACATTAAGGACCAAACGAGAATGACGATAACTGGATCCTGAGGGATCCGATGGGGTGCTCCGTGTGAGCGGTGGGTGGCTAGCCACCCGGTATTTTTCCGGCCGTGGCCAGTGATCGATTACGCAAGATTCAAGTGTTGCGACGGCGGATGTTTGCCGGTACTTGGCGCCAGATCCCTTACGGCTGGCCAGCCCATCGGCAGACTATCCCGTCAACCCTCTAACCTCACTGGCGTTGTATGGTTTATCTGTCACAATAGCAAGGGAAAAGCCGTATCCGCCATATTGTGGATGGATTTAGCGGCCTTATCGAAAGTGGGGTGACAAAGCGCGATTCGTGCTTGTTGCAACAGAAATGCCTGAAATGCGGGGCTTTTGCAGGCGAGGCGGATATCGCGCAAGAGATTTGGGGACGGGACACGCTTGAGGTCGGATAAAGAGCTAACAAATGGCAAGCTGGGCCTCATGCATGTGATCGCGAAAATTCAACGAATCGCCCGCCCGATCATTCCGGTGGTATTGCTGGCCGTTCTCGTAGGACCCACGATGTCTTTCGCATCGCAGCAGCCTGTGCTCGCATTCGCCGCCAGGGTGGCAGGCGATGACGCCCGCACCCGTGTCGTCATCGATTTCGAGCAAAAGCCCGATTTCGTCATTCACTATGTCGATGGCCCCGAGCGCATCATCGTCGATCTGTCAGCGTCGGCCTTCGGCTTTCCGGCATCTGACCTTGCGCCGCGCGGCCTGTTCAAGGATATCCGCTACGGCACGATGGACAGCGACAGCGCCCGCATGGTCTTCACCGTCAATCGACCGGTCAAGCTGGTTGTGGCTGAAGTCCAGAAGAATGAGGAGCGTGGCTTCCGGCTGGTTCTCGATGCGGAAATGACCACCAAGGAACAGTTTTCGGCAATGCTGAAGGCGCAGAATTGGGCCACGTCCGCGGCAGTGCCGCCCGAGGATATCAGCCCTGTCGTCGAGGATGGTGTCTTCACTGTCGCGGTTGATGCCGGCCATGGCGGTATCGACGCGGGCGCAAGCGGAGCAGCGAGCAAAACGCCGGAGAAGACCGTTACGCTCGAGTTCGCGCGCCTGCTTGCGGAGCGCTTGAACAAGGTTGATGGCGTAAAGGCTTTCCTGACGCGCGAGGATGACACGTTCCTGTCCTTGTCGCAGCGCGTAACTATCGCGCGGCAGAAGCACGCGGATCTTTTCATATCGCTTCATGCCGATACGCTGGCACAGAAGGATATCCGCGGGGCGACCGTCTATACCTTGTCCGACAGGGCCTCCGACCGCATGGCGGAAAACCTCGCTGCCCGCGAAAACCTCTCAGACCAGCTGGCGGGCTTCAGCATCGAGAGCGGTCCGCCGGAAGTGGCGGACATCCTCCTCGATCTCACGCGCCGTGAGACGCAGGCGTTTTCGGTCGCTCTTGCCGACAATGTGGTGAAATCCTTCGAGGGGCAGGTGGGCCTGATCAATAATCCGCACCGGCAAGCCAATTTTCAGGTTCTTCGCGCGCCGGACATTCCTTCGGTTCTCCTGGAGATGGGCTTCCTGTCCAATCCCGAGGATGAGAAGCTTCTGCTTGACGAGGAATGGCGCAAAAAAGTTGCCGCACTCGTGGCGGATGCCGTCGACCGATATCGCCGCCGTTCCGTCGCCAATGGCGGGTAGGGCAGGGCGTGGCCGCAATACAACATTGGCCTTCCGATTGCCCGACACCATTCCGAAGATACGGAATTACTTGTGAAAAGCCCTACTTTCCTCACATTCAAAGAGCAGGTCGCGTTAAGGGATTTCGTACTGCTTGCGGTTTCGCGGAGTTGATCCGGCCTCCCTTGCACTGATGTGAACGTCGTGCAAAAGGCCTGAGGGCGTGCGATGGTGCTTTTCGCGCCGATAGAAAGCTGAACGGTAGCTCGGATATGATCAGACTGATTGGATATTTCTTTGGAATGGCCTGCGTGCTCTTTCTGGGTATTGCGGGTGCCGCTGCCATTTATTTGAGCGGCATGACCAAGGATTTGCCCGACTACGAAGTGCTGGCCTCCTATGAGCCGCCGGTTGCGACCCGTATTCATGCCGGAAATGGCGCGTTGATGGCGGAATATGCCCGCGAGCGGCGCCTGTTTCTGCCGATCCAGGCCATTCCCGATCGCGTCAAGGCGGCATTCCTTTCCGCCGAAGACAAGAATTTCTACAATCACCCCGGCGTCGATCCGTTTGGTCTTGCCCGTGCTGTCGTGAACAACATTCAGAATATCGGTTCCGGTCGCCGCCCCGAAGGCGCCTCGACCATCACCCAGCAGGTGGCGAAGAACTTCCTTCTGTCTTCCGACCAGACGATGGACCGCAAGATCAAGGAAGCAATCCTCTCGTTCCGCATAGAGCAGGCCTATTCGAAGGACAAGATTCTCGAACTCTACCTCAACGAGATTTTCTTTGGCCTGAATTCCTACGGTATCGCCGGTGCGGCACTGACCTATTTCGACAAGTCGGTGACCGAACTGACCACGGCGGAGGCCGCCTATCTGGCCGCTCTGCCGAAAGGCCCCAACAACTATCACCCGTTCCGCTACGAACAGGCAGCGCTTGAACGCCGCAACTGGGTGATCGATCGCATGGCCGAGAACGGCTACATCACCCAGGTCGATGCCGACGAGTCGAAGACACAGCCGCTGGGCGTCAAGCCGCGTCGCGGCTCGGGCACTGTGATGGCGTCCGAATATTTCTCTGAAGCCGTCCGCCGCCAGCTGATTGAACGGTATGGCGACAAGGCGCTCTACGAAGGTGGTCTTTCCGTCCGCACCTCGCTTGACCCGGATCTGCAGGTGATCGCTCGCCGCGTGTTGCAGAAGGGCCTTCTCGATTACGATGAGCTTCGCGGTTTCCATGGTGCGCTCGCCACGATCGAGACGTCTCCGGACTGGGCGATGGCGCTCGGCAAGCTGCTGTCCGAAAACAAGGTGCCGCAACTGCGCGACGTGCCGGAATGGACGATCGCCGTCGTGCTCAATGCCTCGGCAAGTGAAGTTGAAATCGGTCTGGAATCCCAGAACGGCAGCAAGACCGACCCGGAGCGCAAAACCGGAACGATTGCAGCCGAAGACATGAAATGGGCTTATCGTGATGCCGCCGGAGAGCGCAAGACGGCCAAGGGGCCGGACGGTGTGCTAAAGGCCGGCGACGTGATCTATGTCGAGGCTCTCAAGGCGGATGGCAGCGCCTATCGCCTGCGGCAGCCGCCGAAGGTCCAGGGCGGTTTCGTCGCCATGGACCCGAATACCGGCCGCGTTCTGGCAATGGTCGGCGGTTTCTCCTACTCGCAGTCGGAGTTCAACCGCGCCACGCAGGCCATGCGCCAGCCCGGCTCCTCCTTCAAGCCTTTCGTTTATGCGGCAGCTCTCGACAACGGCTATACGCCGGCATCTGTCGTTCTCGATGCGCCGATCGAGGTCGTCTCCGGCAACCAGGTCTGGCGTCCGTCCAACTACGGCGAAGAGGACGGCACGGGTCCGGCGACGCTGCGCACCGGTATCGAAAAATCCCGTAACCAGATGACCGTGCGCCTTGCCCAGGACATGGGCATGGATCTCGTGGCCGAATATGCCGAACGTTTCGGCATCTACGACAAGATGGCTCCCTATCTGCCGATGGCGCTCGGCTCAGGCGAGACGACCGTCATGCGCATGGTCTCTGCCTATGCGGTCATCGCCAATGGTGGAAAGCAGATCAAGCCGACCGTCATCGACCGGATCCAGGATCGCTACGGCAAGACGATCTTCCGTCACGAGGAGCGCGGCTGCGATAGCTGCAACGCCAGCGAATGGACCAATCAGGAAGAGCCGGTTCTCGTCGATAATCGCGAGCAGGTTCTCGACCCGATGACCGCCTATCAGATCACCTCGATGATGGAAGGCGTCGTGCAGCGAGGCAGTGCCGCCGGCAAGATCCCGGTCAAGGATCGTTCGGTCGCCGGCAAGACGGGCACCACCAATGATGCGAAGGACACGTGGTTCGTCGGCTTTACGCCGAACCTCGTGGCTGGCCTTTATCTGGGGTTCGACACGCCTGCTCCGCTTGGAAACCGCGCGACCGGCGGTGGTCTCGCGGCCCCGATCTTCGGGGCGTTCCTGGAACAGGCGGCAAAGCGCATGCCGGCTGAAAAATTCCAGGTGCCGGACGGCATGAACTTCATCGCCGTCAACCGCAAGACCGGCATGATGGCGTTTGACGGCGAGCCCGACACGATTGTCGAGGCCTTCAAGCCCGGCACCGGACCGGCCGACGTCTTCCAGGTTATCGGTGAGGGCGAATACATGACCCAGGACCAGATTCTCGATTCGTCGCCGCAAACCCAGCAGGCGATCACGTCGGGCGCGTCGGGTCTGTACTGATCGGGTCGGACCTTTCGGCGACCGGGGCGGCCTTTACATCCTGCCCCGGCGCAATTATGTCCCACCGCATCTTAATCCCTGAAGATCACAGAGAGAGAAGAACACGCCATGCGCGCGGAAATGCTGAACGTTGTCGACGAAATCAAGCAGGCCATAAGCCTGCTGAGGAGGCATCTTTGACTGGGATCAGGCTGTAAGAAGACTGGACTGGTTGAACAACAAGGCAGAGGACCCCAACCTCTGGAACGATGCGCAGGAAGCTCAGAAGCTGATGCGCGAACGCCAGCAGCTCGATGATGGGCTGAACGGCGTCAAAGCGATGGAGCAGCAGCTCGCCGACAATATCGAGCTCATCGAGCTTGGTGAGGAAGAAGGCGACGACGACATCGTAAAGGATGCCGAAGCTGCATTGAAGGCACTCAAGGCTGAAGCTTCCCGCCGCCAGGTCGAAGCCATGCTTTCGGGTGAAGCCGATGCCAACGACACCTATGTCGAAGTCCATTCCGGTGCCGGTGGTACCGAGAGCCAGGACTGGGCGAACATGCTTCTGCGCATGTATACCCGCTGGGCCGAACGTCAGGGCTACAAGGTCGAATTGCTCGAAATGCATGACGGCGAAGAAGCCGGCATCAAGTCGGCGACGATCCTCGTCAAGGGACACAACGCCTTCGGCTGGATGAAGACTGAATCGGGCGTGCATCGCCTCGTGCGTATTTCGCCCTACGATTCGAATGCGCGCCGTCACACGTCCTTCTCGTCTATCTGGGTCTATCCGGTCGTCGACGACTCGATCAACATCGAGGTCAATGAAAGCGACTGCCGTATCGACACCTATCGTGCATCGGGTGCCGGCGGACAGCACGTCAACACGACCGATTCGGCCGTGCGCATCACCCATATCCCGACCGGCATCGTGGTGTCCTGCCAGCAGGAACGCTCGCAGCACAAGAACCGCGCCAAGGCATGGGAAATGTTGCGTGCCCGCATGTACGAAGCCGAACTGATGAAGCGTGAAGCCGCTGCCAATGCCGAGGCTGCCTCCAAGAGCGATATCGGTTGGGGCCACCAGATCCGCTCCTACGTTCTGCAGCCCTATCAGCTGGTCAAGGACCTGCGCACGGGCGTATCCAGCACGGCGCCGGACGACGTTCTCGACGGCGAACTCAACGAGTTCATGGAAGCGGCACTGGCGCACCGCATCAGCGGCAAGCCGGATGTCGATGTTGCCGACGTCGATTGACGCTCGAAATTGCCATGTCAAGGAAAAGGCCGGGTCTCGCACCCGGCCTTTTTCGTTTCCTGATCGTGTTAAAGGTTTCAGGCCTCTCTCCGGCCCCTCAGTTCATGAACTGCTCGGCCAGAATTCGGTCGGACCAGGAATGATCCGGGTCGGAAAGAATGCATGCCGTCAGTTCCGTGGACTGGGCGATCCGCACATGCAGCACCGATTTGACCTCGGCATTGTCCGCCACCGCGTTGACCGGCCGTTTCTCCGGCTCGAGAATGGTGATGTCGACGCAGACCTGGTTTGGCAGAAGCGCGCCGCGCCAGCGCCGCGGCCGGTAGGGCGAAACCGGCGTCATTGCCAGCAACGGTGATTCCAGAGGCAGGATAGGGCCGTGGGCGGAGAGATTATAGGCCGTCGAACCGGCGGGGGTCGCGACCATCACGCCATCGCAGATCAATTCGTCGAGCCGCACGCGGCCATCGATCTCCACCCGCAACTTTGCCGCCTGATAGGACTGGCGAAACAGGTAGACCTCGTTGATCGCAAGCGCGACCGACGTTGAACCATCGGTGCCGGTCGTCGTCATCTTGAGCGGATGAAAGTCGTTCTCGACTGCAATGGCGATCCGTTCCGGCAGCGCATCCGTGCGGTAATCGTTCATCAGAAAGCCGACCGATCCGCGGTTCATGCCATAGACCCTTGGGCCCGAAGTGATCGTTTCGTGCAGGGTCTGCAGCATGAACCCGTCGCCGCCGAGCGCCACGATGACATCGGCTTCACCGATCGGCCGGTTGCCGTAAAGCCGGACAAGCTCTTCAAGCGCCGCTTGGGCTTCAGGTGCCGGGGATGCGATAAAACACAGCTTCTCGCAGGGATTGGGCATGAACAGGCAGGCCTTTGACGATGTCGCCGTCAAAGATGCCCCCTGGGATTGAGGCCGGGGGCGCCTTCAACGACGTTCTGAGTTGTCGATCGCCTGAAAGCCGATAAGCCGCAAGCGCAGCAGTGGTACAGGAAAAGACAGAGCGTGGACAAGCGCCCGGACCATCATCTTCGTCCACTCCCGACCGAAGATACTGGACAAATCCGACGCACTGCGACGTTTTTGCTTTACAGCAGAATAAAATATGGTAACTCCCACACCCAATGGATGCCCTTGTAGCTCAGTTGGTAGAGCACCTGATTTGTAATCAGGGGGTCACGAGTTCGAACCTTGTCGGGGGCACCATTATTTCCAACGACAATCTGTTTTCCCGCGCTTTTGCATGAGTGCATCGGCATGCGTTGAACAAAGATCCTCAGCCTAGCCGGTCGTGTGCGGCATTGTCATACGCAGGATGTATCTCTCGTCAGCCCTTCGGCGTTTGGGAACACCGCGCCAGGAAATCCGGGTTGGCGAAATCCGCGCGATCCGATCGTCCCGTTTTTCCATAGCGCAATGGCGCTCCATCGAGATCGACCGTCATGCCGCCTGCGGCGCGCAGGACGGCGTCGCCTGCGGCCGTATCCCATTCCATGGTTCGCCCGAAGCGGGGATAGATGTCGGCCGTGCCTTCGGCAATCAGGCAGAATTTCAGTGATGATCCGACAGTCCGGATTTCGCGCGCACCGCATCCGCTCAGAAAGCCGTCGGTCTGGGTGCAGCGATGCGAGCGGCTGGCCACCGCAATGTCCGGGATGGCAACGGTGCGGGCATGGATCGGTTCGCGGCGCATGACTCGGAAGTTTTCGTCGATCCAGAGTTTTTGCGCGCCATCAACAGTGCCGACATAGGCGATGCCGAGCGCCGGCGCGTAGACGAAGCCTGCAACGGGTGCGCCGTCTTCGATCAGTGCGATATTGACAGTAAAATCGTCATGGCCGTTGATGAATTCCTTCGTCCCGTCGAGCGGGTCGACAAGGATGAAGGCCTTGTCCGTTATATCGGGAATGCAGCCCGCTGCGGCACGTTCCTCCGCGACGATCGGAATATCTGGGCAGGCCTTTTCCAGCTCGCTGAGAATGACTGCCTCTGCCTGCTCGTCCGCTTCGGTGACCGGCGACGCGTCAGCCTTGTAGCGCGCATTCGGCCCGGCTCGGTGGATTGCCAGAATAGGGCGCCCGGCTTCAAGTGCGGCCCGTTCGAAAATGGCGGCTATCGATTGTTGCGAGGAGAATTTGGGCCGGGTGATCGTCATGATCCATTCCCATGCCACGATTTGGCAAAAGAGGGGAGTCTAAAGGTGGCGCATCCGCGCGGACGATTTGCGGTCCGGTTCAGCCGGTGAAGCGGAAGTGACTGGGCACAACTGTCCTATTGAATCTGCCGGTCGGTGCGTCGGGATGGGGATAAGCTTAAGGGTGCGACAAGCGACCGGCCGATTTCACGCCCGATCAGGCCGAGCAGACTGAAAAGCCGGCCAAGCAGGTCCCGAAGGCGCGGAGGCGGGCTCTCGCGGGCTTGTACAGGAATCTTGCTTGCGGCGTTCTCTTCAGTCTCCAGCTGGCGCAGCGTATCCGTTTCCTGCTCCGCATACCGGTCGACTGTTGCAACGGCGCGTTTGCGTATCAGTTCCGCCAGTCCCAATGCGGGCCGGCTTGTTTCTGTCGGCCGCGGCGTGAGATCCCAGCGGTCGCTGAGGAAGGTTTCGGGTTCGATGCGATAGCCCGCCTCGAGCGCCGCCTCGATGAAATTGACACGCGCAAGACCTGCATCGGCCTGGCCGATCAGCACGTCGCGGCAGCTGAGTACTGCCGCGAAATGTGATTCTGTCCGTTTGGTCGGCCATGCGCCGATCAGCATCAGCGCTGCGTCGAGGGTGCCGGTCACGATCACCGTTCCCGGCCGGCCGTACATTTCGATAACGACGGGACTTTTCCACGCTCCGGTTTCCATGCGCATCTCCCCAACTCAATATTAGGATGTGATCATGGAAGGCTTGCGCGAGGATGGATTTATCAGATCTCTCTAATGTCCTTCCAGGGCGACGATCAGGCTTTCGTCAGATGCTGGCGGGTCGCATAAAGCGCGATCGCTGCTGCATTGGATACGTTGAGCGACTTGATCGCACCGGGCATGTCCAACCGGGCGAGGGCGGATACCGTTTCCCGCGTTTTCTGTCGGATACCCTTGCCTTCGGACCCGAGCACAAGCGCGATCTTTTCACCGGCAAACGTTTTCTCGAGAGGAGCCGGTCCTTCCGAATCAAGGCCGATCGTCCTGAAACCCAGCTTGTGCAGTTCGCCAAGGGCATCGGAGAGATTGGTGATCTGGATATAGGGGATGAGTTCCAATGCGCCGGATGCGGATTTGGCGAGCACGCCGGATTCCGTCGGGCTGTGTCTCTGTGTGGTGATGATGGCGCCGGCGCCGAAGGCCACGGCGGAACGCATGATCGCGCCGACATTGTGCGGATCGGTGACCTGATCGAGCACGAGAAGGAGAGGGCTCTCCTTCAGCGCATCCAGCCGGCGGACAGGCAGCGGCCGGGTTTCCAGCATGACGCCCTGATGGATCGCCTCGGGGCCGAGCACCTTGTCGATATCCTGCGGCGAGACGAATTCGACGGGGAAGGGCAGCGAGACCGATTCACCGATATCGAGCCGAACAAAGGCATTCTGGGTGACGGTAAGCTTGATAAGCTTGCGCTCCGGATTTTCGAGCGCGGCGCGCACGGTGTGAAGACCATAAAGATGGACCTGATCCGGCAGCAGCTGCGGCGGCTTCCAGTCCTTGTTGGACTTCGGACGCTTCTGCTCCTTGGGCGTCGGAATCTCGCCGCGCTCGCGCTTCTGGTCGCGCACCGCACGGCGCAGCGTTGCATAATGTGTGTCGCGGGCGGATTTGTCTTTGGGATCTTTTGTGCTCATGCCGCCTTATATAGGCGAGCCCCCTTGTCGCAAAGCCCTTCCGCAACGGCCCCGGTGGAGAACGTAATTTTTTCGTCATTTTTTCAATAAGGTCGTGTTGACAGACGGAAACGAGCCGGTCATATAGCCGCCACAGACGACGGGGCGACACGCTACCGGGTCTGACGAACTTGGTCTCACGATCCAGACGGAATACTGGAGGGATGCCCGAGTGGTTAAAGGGGACGGACTGTAAATCCGTTGGCTCAGCCTACGTTGGTTCAAATCCAACTCCCTCCACCATTCTGTTTCCGGATCGGACCAAACATACCGCGGGTATAGCTCAATGGTAGAGCAGCAGCCTTCCAAGCTGAATACGCGGGTTCGATTCCCGCTACCCGCTCCAGGTTTTATGAACTGAGCACAGCGCCCCTCCGTTCCGGACCCGGGCCACAGGAGTTTGGCCATGGCCAAGGAAAAGTTCGAACG
>DLSX01000134.1:12839-13239 GCA_002500765.1 Neorhizobium sp. UBA7851 | reverse complement strand
GCGGCATGTCAGGCTGCACCGCCGCGGTCCTGCGCATCGGAACGCCCGTCGGCCGCAGCCATCCGCTTTTCCCTTGCGCGCCTTGTGGCATCCCATCGTTTCGCCAGGTAGCGGTTCGACACATTGCGGGCGATCGCGATCGCCAGATCGTCGCGCATCCGCTGTGGTCCGTTCAGGTCTTTAAAAAACGGGCCCTCCCAGCCGAGAGAATCCCGGGCGAAACGCGCGTCCTCGTAGAGGCGGTCGAAGATCGCCCGTTGACCGGGATCGAGATTGCGCAGGCAGCAGGGTTCGTTGGTCGCTTTGAAATACCAGCGGCAGCGTTGTCCGCGCCGACAATCGCGGTGGCGGCAGACCATCAGCGGCAAGGCCATCGCCTCGGCGGTGCGCGCGGCGAGAT
>DLSX01000134.1:0-12814 GCA_002500765.1 Neorhizobium sp. UBA7851 | reverse complement strand
CGGGGCGCTGAAAGCTGCCTCGTAAGTTAGTTTGTAGGTGACACCTCTCAGCGTCCCGTTCGGCAGTTCTTATCCGCGACTCCGGTCTCTCTGCCGTGGCCTTGCCGGATGGTGTTCCCCTCGGGTTAAACCCGAGGGTGATGCCACGGAACACGGACGGAACGACTTACCGCCAACACTCCGCTTTACCGCCGCCGGGCTTCCCGCTTTCGCGAGCGGACTTTTCGCAGCCCGGCGAAACCATCCTTGAGGCCACCATGTGTGCCGCACAGGCACATCCGACGCGCCGTTCGGGCATCAGAAGCGGCAGGCCGGTCCGAAACCTCGCCGCTTCCCCCGTGTCGCCGGAGGGAGACCATTTTCCGCAGACCCCGATGGTGAAGGTTCACGTCGTCCCTGCACCACCGGAACCGGTCCCGCCTCGCCGGCACGCCTGCCGGTGTATCCGTGACGGAACGGGGGGATTGTAGGCATGGGGTGAGAGGGCGGGGATGAAAAGGGAAGGAGTTTCGTGCAAGCCGTTGGATTTCCTGAATGAGAGCGCTAGGAACGTCCACAGAAAAGGGGCGTTTGTCCGATGCGCGTGTGGCGTGCTCCCCTCATCCCTGTGCTTGTCACAGGGATCCAGCAGCGCCATGTCCATGGCGCGAAAGACTCCTTGAGACGTGATTCATTCACGGCGCGGACGCGCCGTGGCTGGATTCCTGTGACAAGCACAGGAATGAGGGAGTGTTTGGCCTCGCCTCGCCACAAATCAACCCAATGCTTGAGCTCAAACCTCTCGGAAAAGGGCGGCGAGCGGCGCGTAGTATCGTATCGTACCCTCCCCCGTCACACCCGCGCGCAAAACACGTCGACCGCCTCCAGCACCGCCACGCCATTCTCCAGCCGCGACACGAACCCCGGCATATCCACCGGCATCACGGAACCAAACCGCGCCGGGATCGTGAACCTCTGGGGCTCCCGCGTCAGGTTGAACACGAATAGCAGCCTCTCCCCGCCCTTTTCACGCACGAAGGCGAGTACATCCTGGTTGGTGTCGATGAAGGTCATGTCGCCATCGACCAGCGCCGGATGCGATTTGCGGAAGGCAAGCGTCGCCCGGTAATGAGCCAGCACCGAATCCGCCAGCCTCTCCTGTGCGTCGACGGCACGGGCAGCGTGCTCGGTGGGCACCGGCAGCCATGTCGTCGAGCCTTCGGTAAAGCCCGCATGCGCAGCCGACGCCTCCCACACCATCGGCGTGCGGCATCCATCGCGCCCCTTGAAGGCCGGCCAGAAACGGATGCCGTAAGGATCGCGCAGATCCTCGAAGGCAAGTTCCGCCTCCGTCAATCCAAGCTCCTCGCCCTGATAGAGGCAGATAGAGCCACGCAAGCTCGATATCAGCGAGGCAGACAGCTTCGCCACCCGGTCCTGCTCGGACGGATCCTCGATGAAGCGGGTGACATGGCGGATCACGTCGTGGTTGGAAAATGCCCAGCACACCCAGCCATTGACCACCGTATCCAGCACCGTCTGCATCACCTTGCGGATATAGCTCGCGGAAAACGCCGGCCCAAGCAGGTCGAACGTGTAGCACATATGCAGCTTGTCATTGCCGGTCGTATAAAGCGCCAGCGTATTCAGCGAACGCGGCCCGTCGCCGACCTCGCCGACCGAAGCCCGGTCGTCATAACTGTCGAGCAGCGCCCGGAACCGCTTCAGGAAGCCGATATTCTCCGGCTGTGTCTTGTCATAGAGATGGTTCTGCATCGAATACGGATTGGTATCCGTCTCCATGCCCGCGCCGTCGGTGTCATAGACCATCGGCGGGTTGTTCCTGAGCTGCTTGTCGTGGAAATAGTAGTTGACCGTATCGAGACGGAACCCGTCCACGCCGCGATCGAGCCAGAATTTTACCGTATCCAGCATCGCATCCTGAACGTCGGGATTATGAAAATTCAGGTCCGGCTGCGAGATGAGAAAGTTGTGCATGTAATATTGCTTGCGCACACCGTCCCACTCCCAGCCCGGTCCGCCGAAGATCGACAGCCAGTTGGTCGGCGCAGTGCCATCCGGTTTGGGATCGGCCCAGACGAACCAGTCCGCCTTCGGATTGGTGCGGCTGGTACGGCTTTCGACGAACCACGGATGCCGATCGGATGTATGGGAAATCACCTGGTCGATAATGACCTTCAGGCCCAGCCGATGCGCCTCTTCCATCATCTCGTCGAAATCGGCAAGCGTGCCGAACATCGGGTCGACATTGCAGTAATCGGAGACATCATAGCCCATGTCGGCCATTGGCGAAGTGAAGAAGGGCGACAGCCAGATCGCATCGACGCCGAGCGAGGCGACATGCGCAAGACGCCGGGTTATGCCCTTTATATCGCCCAGCCCGTCGCCGGTCGTATCCTGGAAGGAACGCGGATAGATCTGGTAGATCACCGCGCCGCGCCACCAGTCCGCACCGGCGCTAGAGGTCTTCTTCTGCACGTCCGTCGCCATATGATCATGCTCCTTTATGCAAATGTTCCAACATCAATATACCGGCCAACCTAGAGCCCCTGCGACAAAAGACAACGCGCAAACCACCCCCCGCACGGTCTTGTCAGACACCGCTCGAAAGCTTATGCGACGACAGGACTTTAGCGGAGGGACGATATTTTGGCAGGCAGGCTTCTTTCGATTGGCGAATGCATGGTGGAACTGTCGCAGGCGGGCGAAGGCCTGCTGCGCAAAGGCTTTGCCGGCGATACATTGAACACGGCCTGGTATGCCCGCGCCTGCTTTCCCTCCGACTGGGCGATCGATTATTTCACCGCCGTCGGCGACGATCCGATGTCCACTGAAATGTTGGCGATGATGGAAGCCGCCAATATCGGCATCAGCCAGATTCTTCGCATTCCCGGCAAGACACCCGGCCTCTATCTCATCACCCTGATGGATGGCGAACGCACCTTCAGCTACTGGCGCGATACGGCGGCGGCAAAGAAGCTGGCCGACGACGCCGACCACCTGCGCGCCGCGATCGATAGCGCTCAGATCATCTATTTTTCCGGCATCACGCTCGGCATCCTGGCGCCGGAAGCAGTGGATACGCTATTGGCCGAAGCCCGTCGCGCCAGGGCATCCGGCAAGACGGTCGTCTTCGACCCGAACATCCGCCCGCGCCTCTGGCCAAATAAGAACTACATGCTGAAGACGATCGAGGATGGCGCCCGCGCATCAACCCTGGTTCTGCCGAGCTTCGATGACGAAGCCGTCCATTTCGGCGACAAGGACGTTGCCGCGACGATCGCCCGCTACAAGGCGCTCGGTGTCGAGAACGTCGTGGTCAAGGATGGCCCCGGCGGCGTCACGCTCGCTTTCGGCGACACGCCTGTCGTCCACGTCCCGTCGGTCAAGGTCGACAAGGTCGTCGATACGACCAGCGCCGGCGACAGCTTCAACGGCGGTTTCCTGTCACGTCTCGTTGAGGGCGCAAGCCCGGCGGAAGCCGCAGCCCATGGCGCCGCCGTCGCCTCGACGGTAATCTGCCACCACGGCGCGCTGATAAGCCCTGATCTTCTGCCGAAGTAACACGGCTTCCGAACCGAAGAGACGGTCAGAAACCGATCGTCTCTTCGAACTCATCCCACGACTGGTACATCGCGTAACGGCCGATGCCGGGGATCGGGATATGCCCGTAATAGGGCGAAAGCTGCAGCTCGGAAAACAATTCGCTGCGCTTGGCGACAGCACCGACATAGATCGCCGAGGCAAGCCCGGTGCGGTTAGCCCCGTGTTCGCAATGGATCAGGATCGGCTTTTCCGCCGTCCGCATGATTTCAGCCAGTTTTTCGCTGTCCTCGACCGGCACAAACCTCGCGGAACTCAAGGGAAAATTGATCAGCGTCACGCCGTTTTCATCGGCCGACGCCTTCTCTTCCGCGTACCAGTCTCCGCGACGTTCATCGCGCAGGTTGATGATTGTCTTGATGCCGTATCGCGCCGCTGCCTTGTCGATCTGGGCGTCGCCCGGTTGGCCAGAGCGGTAGAGCTCGCCCGGAATGACCTCATGGAAATTGCCGATCATCTGGTTCACCCCCATATGGATGCCGATAGCGGCAATCGGGGCGATGAAAATGGCAGCGGCAATTTTTATCGAACGCGGGATCACGGAAGGTACTCACAACATCAACTGGCCATCAGATAGGACCTGGCGTGCCGCACTGCAAACCCGAAATGAATGATGGCGTCTTTTCGCCTCCCTGGCCACCGGCCTGAGCATCGCTAAGACACCACGGCTCTCTCTCCGCAACCGCTTCCACAAGCTGCTTCATTCTCCTGTCACGAAATTTCCCGATAGAGGGCTTGAAAACGCATCCCATGGCGTGAGTCGCCGGCGGATCGGCAACGGGGCTTGGGGCCTTGGCATGACGAGAATTACCATTGTGACCGATGCCTGGTACCCGCAGGTGAATGGCGTCGTCCGCTCGATCGAAAACACCAACCGCGAACTGACCCGCATGGGAGTCGAGGTGGTCATGGTCACGCCGAAGGATTTCGCCAATATCCCCTGCCCCACCTACCCCGAAATCCGTCTTTCGGTCACCACCTTTGCGCAGGTCGCGACGGCCATAGAAAAGACCCTGCCGACCGCGGTGCATATCGCCACCGAAGGTCCTCTCGGCCTGATGGCCCGTCGCTGGTGCCTGAAGAACGACATGCCGTTCTCAACCAGCTACCACACCCGTTTCCCCGAATATGTCGCGGCCCGCTTTCCGGTGCCGATCCGCTGGATGCAGGCCTTCGTTCGCTGGTTCCACAATGCCGGCAACGGCTGCATGGTCGCGACCGCAAGCCTGGAACGGGAACTGTCGAAGATCGGCATCCACAACCTCCTGCGCTGGAGCCGCGGCATCGACCAGACCGCCTTCCATCCGATGAATCTTGAGGAACGTCCCTTCGACCTGCCCCGTCCGATCTTCATGACGGTCGGCCGTGTCGCGGTGGAAAAGAACCTGCCGGCCTTTCTCGATCTCGACCTGCCCGGCTCCAAGGTCGTGGTCGGTGATGGCCCGGCTCTGGCCGAACTGAAGAGACGCTATCCGAATGTACTCTTCACCGGAATGAAGACCGGCGACGATCTCGCCCGCGCCTATGCACAGGCCGATGTCTTCGTCTTCCCATCGAAGACCGACACCTTCGGCAACACAATTCTCGAAGCGCTGGCAAGCGGCGTTCCCGTCGCCGCCTATCCGGTCATGGGTCCGGTCGACATCATCGAGGAAGGTTCGGGCGCCGGCGCGTTGGACGACGACCTCCAGGCCGCCTGCCTGCGGGCACTCGGCTGTCGCCGCGAGGACGCAAGCCGGCTTGCCCGCAGCTACACCTGGGAAGCAGCGTCGAAACAGTTTCTCGGCAATGTCCTGAAGGCACAGGCCGGCCACCAGTCAACCGGCCACGCTTTACCGGCAGCGGAATAATCCGCTGCGGCTAGCGGGTCAGGAGATGTTGGAATTGGAGCGGCTCAGCCGCCCCGGCCATCACGCTGGCGAAAATAAAGAACGCTGCCGACACCCAGACAGATAGCCGCGACGAGACCCACTGCAATCATGATGATCCTCCCGATCATGAACCGGCGCGCCGCTAGACATTGTCCAGACGAGACGCTGCCGAAAGCGGCTTGCAGGTCCTCCAACCACACAAGCCTGAGTGGCAGTGCATCACGATTTTCTAAATAGTGCAAGTTTGCCCGCCGACAGGCCGCTGACAGAGATGTCGGCGGCACCGGAGAACAATCGACGAAACGGAGTGACGAAGCGCCTTAGCGCTTCTTCCTGCGGTTTTCGAACGGATTGTCGCTTGCCTTGAAATGGATGCGGATCGGCACGCCGGGCATCTGGAAATCGTTGCGCAGCCCGTTGATCATATAGCGGATATAGCTTTCCGGGATCGCCTCGGGCCGCGTGCAGGAGACCATGAATGCCGGCGGGCGCGCCTTCACCTGGGTCATGTATTTCAGCTTCAGGCGACGGCCCGAAACCGCCGGTGGCGGATGCTGCACCTGCGTGCCTTCCAGCCACTTGTTGAGCCTTGCGGTCGAGATGCGCTTGTTCCAAACCCTGTCGGTTTCGACGATTTCCTGCATCAGCTTGTCGAGACCATAACCGGTCTGGCCGGAAATCGGCACGGCACGCAGACCGCGCGCCTGCGGCAACAACCGCTCGGTCTTTTCGCGCAGCTCGGCAAGCACCGCCTGAGGGTCCTCGATCAGGTCCCACTTGTTGAAGGCAAGCACCGCGGCACGGCCTTCACGCAGCACCAGATCGGCAAGCTGCAGGTCCTGCTTTTCGAACGGGATCGTCGCATCGAAAACGATGACGACCGTCTCGGCAAAACGGATCGACCGCAGCGAATCGGCCACGGAAAGCTTTTCGAGCTTCTCGGTCACCCGCGCCTTGCGGCGCATGCCGGCCGTATCGAACATCTTGATCGTGCGGCCGCGCCAGTCCCACTCGACCGAGATACTGTCGCGGGTGATACCGGCTTCCGGCCCGGTCAAAAGCCGGTCTTCACCGAGAAAACGGTTGATCAGCGTCGACTTGCCGGCATTCGGTCGGCCGATGATGGCAACGCGCAGCGGCTTGGTTTCATCATATTCCGCGTCATCGTCAGCCTCGTCGCCGAGAACGGAATCGCGAACGTCGACATCCGTGATCGCCTCGTCGTCGTCACCGTCGTCCGGGAACGCCCGCTCCTCGCCGATCGCCTCGACGATTGCGTCGCGCAGGTCGATCATGCCCTGGCCGTGTTCGGCCGAGATCGGAACCGGTTCGCCCAGACCGAGCGTGAAGGCGTCATAGAAACCGCCGTCGGACCCCTTGGCTTCCGACTTGTTGGCAACCAGCACGACCGGCTTGCCGCTGCGGCGCAGAAGTTCGCCAAAAGTCTTGTCGAGCGGCGTCAGGCCGAATTTCGCATCGACGACGAACAGCGTCAGGTCCGCCTCGTCGATCGCGGCTTCCGTCTGGGCGCGCATGCGGCCTTCGAGCGTGTCGGCTCCGGCCTCTTCCAGACCGGCCGTATCGATGATGGTGAAACGCAGGTCCACGAGCTTCGCATCGCCCGGACGACGGTCGCGGGTAACCCCCGGAGTGTCATCGACAAGCGCCAGCTTCTTGCCAACCAGACGGTTGAAAAGCGTGGATTTGCCGACATTCGGACGTCCGACGATGGCAACGGTGAAGCTCATAATGTGTTCCTCAAACCCTTGATCCCGAAATGGAATTAGGGCGCCTTGCCGGTAGCGGCGATATTGTCGAGCAGGATTTGCGCACGGTTTGCCACGTTGCGTGGCGCTGCCGCATCATTGGCGATCTGCTGGAACCACTGCTTGGCCTGCGGCATGTTTCCGGCCTTGTAGGCGGAAAGGCCGAGCGCCTCGCGGGCGGAATTTGCCAGGACATGCCCCTGCGACGAAAGAATTTCCGCTTCCGCCGCAACCTGCTCGTAAGAACCGGTGTCGACCAGAATGAAGGCGGCACGCATCTTGGCGAGATCGCGCACGGCCTGCGGCGCCGTATTGTCGTTTCCGATCTGCCTGTAGGTTTCGACGGCCGCCGCCGCATCACCCTTGGCCTGCTGTACGGAAGCGACACGCATCTTGGCCAGCACCGGATAGGCGCCCGTGCCATCCTTCTCGATGGCGCCGAGAGCGGCAAGCGCCTCGTCGTTCTTGCCTTCGGAGGCGAGCGTCAGGGCGGCGATGAACCGGTCACCGGACTGCGACGAATTGTGATTGTCCCAGTATTCGTAACCGCGCCAGCCGGCGGTGCCGACGACGATAGCAACGGCAAGGCCGATCGCGATCTTGCCGTAACGCGCCCAGGCGTTCTTCAGCTGGTCAGAGCGAAGCTCTTCGTTCACTTCACGGAAAAAACTGTCGTCGTTATGCGCCATCGAAGTCTCCGGCCCGCGTCGAGGGGCCAATCCTGGGTCGGTCGTCCGTTCATCCGGCCAAGGCTCCGCCATGCGGCCGTGCGATCGGTCGGAAAAGCGCCTTCTAGCCTATTTTCCCGAGGATGTAAGGCCCCCCATGCAAAACGAGCGAGCTTATTGAAGCAACGCACGGATAAAGCTTGAAACCACCCATCACGGACGCGTTACCAGACCCCTTGCCGCCACAATCAATGAGCGTATGCTTTCTGCGGCGAAATTTCGCGCAATGACATGCATCTCTGGACATGACGGCCAGTGCTTAGCTCTTATTGCCGCCTTCGTATCGACAGACTGCATCTCGTCATTGTGATCGCTCAGAGGAGACTCGGGAGGTCGGCTCGATGCGAAGAAGTCACTCAGCTCTGGCTTTTGCCACACTGGCCTTGATCATGTGCCCGCTAACGGCGGAAGGCGGCGACTGGTTCGACTGGCAATGGTATGGCCTGACCGGCCCTTGCGACGAAAAATGCGCCGTCATGGTGTTCGGCGGCAAGTTCGTCGAAACACCGATGGAAGATATCTTTCTTCGCGGCGACCTCTCCCCTTTCGGCTGGGATTACGGCGATAGCGGCTTTGTCGGCTTTACCGCCTCCCGCACGGTCGCGAGTTTCTGGCAGGAGCGCTTTGCCATCGAAACCGAGCTGGGTGCGGGCAAAAGATTTGGCAGCATGCACGAATCCGAAGTCTGGGCAGCCCTGTTCCTCCGCGACCGCGACTTCCCATGGAACGATTACATCTACACGACCATCGCGGCCTCTACAGGCCTCAACTATGCCAGCGGCATATCCGATGAAGAAAGGGCCCGCGCGGGAAACGATCGCGGTGACCGGCTGCTGCATTATCTCGCACCGGAAATCACCTTCGCCTTGCCGGAAAACAAGTCGAGGGAACTCGTCATCCGCTTTCACCACCGGTCCGGCGCCTATGGCCTGATCAGCGATGCGGATGGCGGCATACAATACCTGACGGTAGGACTGCGCTTGCGTTTCTAGCGCGCCCCCCCGATTACAGATAAGCGGCAGCCTCATTGTTCCCGAAATCAAAGCTTCGCCTTATTCCCGGGCCAAGAGCACCGGCTATTGCCCGTTCGTCATAAAGAATCAGGAATCGATAATGCGCTTTGCTCCCTTGGCCACACTCTTTGCTGCCCTCACCGTCTCGACGGCTGCGATGGCCGAGGACGTGGCGCAAAGGCCAAAACAGATCCTGATGATCTCCTTCGACGGCGCAGGCCCGAATTCGCTCTGGCAACGCAGCCGCGATTTCGCCCGCAACAACAATGCCCATTTCACCTATTTTCTGTCCTGCACGCTGGTCGTGCCGCGCGCAGACAAGAGCCGTTACCAGGGGCCGGGCCAACGAGCCGGCCGCTCCAATATCGGTTTTGCGCAGGATGTCCCCGAGGCCAGGGAACGTCTCGGCCATATCTGGCAGGCGCGGCAGGAAGGCCACGACATATCGAGCCATACCTGTGGCCATTTCGACGGCAAGGACTGGTCGGAGGCAGAGTGGCGGCAGGAAATGACGAGTTTTCACGACATAATGGCGAATGCCTTTAAGGCGATCGGTGCTTCGGCGGACGAACCGCAAGGCTGGCGCGACTTCATCGACAACGATATCCGCGGTTTCCGCGCGCCCTATTTCTCCACCAGCACCGGCATGACGGAAGCCGAAAGGAAGGCCGGTTTCCAGTATGACGCGAGCCTCGTCACCAAGGGGCCGATGATGCCCGAAACGAAAGGCGGCCTCATCCGTTTCGGCCTGCCGCTCATCCCCGAAGGACCGCAACAGCGGCCGATCATCGCCATGGACTACAATCTCTTCATCCGCCATTCCGGCGGCATCGACAATCCCAGCCGCTCGGCCGAATTCGAGGAACGCGCCTATTCCGCCTTCCGCGCCGCCTTCGATAAGCAATATGACGGCGACCGCATCCCCCTGCAGATCGGCCTGCATTTCGTCGAGATGAATGCCGGCGCCTATTGGCGGGCAATGGAACGGCTGGCCTCGGAGGTCTGCAAGAAGGCAGACGTCGCCTGTGTCAACTATACCGAGGCCATCCGCATGCTCGACGAACGCCGCTCTTCGGCCGCAAGCAACACCAGCTCCGCCGGATGATCCGCGTTCGCAGCGCCGCCGCTCACGCGATATTTATCTGTTGGCGTTAGCACTGTCTGCCTATGCCGCTTTTCG
Source organism: Neorhizobium sp. UBA7851 (assembly GCA_002500765.1). Taxonomy (GTDB): domain Bacteria; phylum Pseudomonadota; class Alphaproteobacteria; order Rhizobiales; family Rhizobiaceae; genus Neorhizobium. The sequence continues at coordinate 2,653 of DLSX01000134.1, read as the reverse complement.
CCTTTCCCCGCTCACGATATGACAATCCCATGACACGACTGATGACGTCACGCATTTTCAAATTTCTCCCCTGGCTGGCCCTTGCCGCCGTCATTTTCGTGACGGTTTCGCCGATCCGACTGCGGCCTCAGGATTTTGCCTCGGTGGATATCGATCGCGCCGGCGCCTTCGCCGTCATGGCGCTGCTTTTCGTCCTGGCCTATCCGCGGCAATGGCTGCTTTGCGCCATCCTGCTGGTCGTCGGCGCAGGCGGTATCGAACTGCTGCAGTACCTCTCCCCCACGCGTCACGCCAATCTCGACGATGCCGCGGTTAAGGCGGCTGGGGCGGTGATCGGCTCTATTGTCGGACTGGTGGCCAACCGCATGATCACCCGTTTCCGTCAGCCCGCCGCAGCCTGATAGCGAACGCATTGCGCACGCCTTCCCTTTGATCTGCCCCTCATCCGCCTGCCGGCACCTCCTCCCCGTAATGACGGGGAGGAGGGCTCAAAGCCGCACTCTCCTCACCTCAATCGGGCAAGTCCCCTCTCCCCGCACGCGGCAAGAGGATTAGGGTGAAGGCAGCTGCATGGCTCAGATCGCCACACATCTTCCTTTTCCGCAAACTCGCATCATAGTTTCCAACCACTTCCATCTTTTTCATCCCCACCTCGTCCCCGCCTGCAAAACGCGCGGCATAATCGGCGCGTCATCGGATGGGAAACCGGGTTCGCGAACCGGCATCCTCAACGGCTTCGAAGAGCTTGGTTCCGGTGATGGTCGCAACCGATGCGAATGGAGGAATTGACAAGTCCTCCAGACAGGATCGGAAGCGGTCGGGGCAGGCAAGACCTGAACCACCCATATACTCCAATATCCGCCTGCCTCATTCCCTCCGGGCAGATCATACGGCCAATTCCCGATTATCGGGCCGGACCGATCCCCCAAAATGCAGAACCGCGCCGGATCGACAAATCCGGCGCGGCCAAACCCGCTTGCAATTTTCGTGTTCGGATCAGGTCGGCTTGTTCGCCGCCATCTCCCCACCTTCCGCCTCGCGGGCTAGATAGTTCTGGTCGATCTGCGGCAGCGGACCACCGTCGATCGCCGCTTCAAACGCCTTCAGGCGCTTGTGGATGGAGAGCAGTTCGATGATCGTCGTCCACGAACTGACCAGATACTGAAAACTGTCGCTGACCTGACCGAAAGCTGTCGCGATCTGCTGCCAGATGCCCATAGTGATCTTGCCTACGACGATCGTGGGGATCAGCATGAAGGTGAGGATCAGCGCATCGAGCTGGCCGAACGTATAGCGTGCAACGTTGAAATAGAGATAATGCCAATACATGCGGAAATAGTTTTTCCGCACATTGCCGAACAGCTCCCGCATAGTCGGCGGTTGAGCCCGATCCTCATGGTCTTCACCGTAGACGAGCTCCTTGCGAAACGCAGCCTCGACACGCTGGTTGCGGAACTGCAGACCCGGCAGCTTGATACCTACCGTCGCAAGCAGCACGGTGCCGAATACCGACCAGCCAAGTGCCAACCAGAAAAGCGAATGTGGAATGGCGCCGAGGATAGGCAGCTCAGTAACGTGAACCGACATCTGGAAAAGCAGCGGCAGAAACACCACCAGCGTCATCACCGAGTTGATCAGGACAACGCCGAGTCCTTCGACAATCGAAGCGAAGCGCATCGTGTCTTCCTGCACACGCTGGGAGGCACCTTCGATATGACGAAGCTTGTCCCACTTGGAGAGGTAGAAATCGTTCATCGCCGTACGCCAACGGAAAACGTAGTGGCTGGTAAAAAAGGCCGTCACAACACTAAGAGTCACACCGACCAGGCCGATTTCCAGAAACCGAAGCTGGAGATCGTAGAACTGCCAGGCTGTGATGCCTTCTTCACGCGCAAGCGCGCGCTGGAACAAATCAAAGAACGGGCCGCGCCAGTTATTCACCGCTACAGACACCTGAACAGAGAAATAAGCGATGAAGATGATGAAAGCGGAGCCCCATATCGACCAGTTCGACCATGGATGACCACGCTCAATCGCCTTCCAGACCAAACCAAAGATCAGTACGAAGATAGTGAAATAGAGGTAGAACCACAGATTGTCCGGGCTGAAGAAATAGCCGAGGCCGATCGGGGCCTGCTGACCGGGAGCCAGTGGCGGCAAGCCCAGTGCTGCACCCATTTGCGGCCCGACCGTGTACCAGACGAAGATACACACTGCAGTCCAGGCTATGGCTGAGAGAAAAAACAGTTTCGGTCTTGGAAAGAAGGAATGGAACACGGAGCGGGGTGCTTTCCTGAGTTCGATGCTGCGGGTGCGGTGTTAGGGCGGGAAATTATGGCAATCGCATGGATGCGGCAATGGCCGCATCGCTTTGTTACGCATTTGTAACCACGTTCGTCCTCAGGGAATGCGTTTGGCCACGATTGCCGCAAGCACCACGCAGACAACGAGCACGGCTGTCGCGATCAATGTCGGAAGCGCAAAGCTGCCGCTCTTCTGTGCGGCCCAGCCTGCCACGAGCGGGCCGATGATCTGGCCGACACCGAAAGCCGCCGTCAGGGAGGCAAGCGCCCGGCGCGGGCTTTCCGGCGCCAGCTTGCCGCCAAGCTGCAGCCCATAGGCGGTGACCACCATGAATGTCGCGCCGAGCAAC
>DLSX01000100.1 GCA_002500765.1 Neorhizobium sp. UBA7851 | reverse complement strand
GCTCCCGCTCCAGCCCGCGCGGCCCGTCCACCACGCCGTCCTCCACCAGCCGATGCGGCAGGGACCGCGGCTGCGGCCACGCCGCCTTCTGCGGGTTTGTAGTCGCGATAGGTCATGATCCAATTGCCGCAATTCTGGTCTGTGCCGTTGAGAACATTGGCAGCGCGAACCGCCTCCATTTCCTGCGGCCGGCAGGGGTTCATGATTGCAGACGTCATGCCGGCACCGATCACCATCGGAATGAAGCCTGCATTGATGCCGTGGCGATGCGGCAGGCCGAAGGAGATATTGGAAAGCCCGCAGGTCGTATTGACCTTCAGCTCCTCGCGAAGGCGGCGCAGCAGCGCAAACACCTGCAGGCCAGCCGAGCCGAGCGCCCCGATCGGCATCACCAGCGGGTCGACGACGATGTCATGCGGCTTGATGCCGTAATCGGCAGCGCGCTCGACGATCTTCTTGGCCACGGCAAAACGCACGTCGGGATCCATGGAAATCCCGGTCTCGTCATTCGAAATCGCCACGACCGGCACGTCGTATTTCTTGCACAGCGGCAGGATTGCTTCGAGTTTCTCTTCTTCGCCGGTAACCGAGTTGATCAGCGGCCGTCCCTTGGCGACCTTCAGCGCCGCCTCGATTGCCGCCGTTACCGAACTGTCGATCGACAGCGGCACATCGACCAGTCCCTGGACGATCTCCAGCGTCTGCACCAGAAGCCCCGGCTCCGTTTCGTTCGGATTGACTGAAGTGACGCCGGCATTGACGTCGAGCATCGTCGCTCCGGCCGCCACCTGTTCCAACGCGTCCTTGATGACCGTGTCGAAATTGCCCTCGATCATCTCGGCGGCCAGCTTCTTGCGGCCGGTCGGGTTGATCCGCTCTCCGATGACGCAGAAGGGCTGGTCAAAGCCGATCACGACTTCCCGGGTTGCGGATGCGACGATGGTGCGTGTCATTGCGATCTCCGGCTAAAGGGGAGGTGATGGAGTGGATGACGATCGGTTATACGCTTTCCCGGCCGTCGGCCTTCACCAGCGTCACGAGCTTGTCCTTGTCGTAGGCGGCTTCAAGTTCTGCCGCCGCCGCGTCGGCCTCCGCTTCCAGGTCGTCGGAAACCGTTACAGGATCGGCCTTGCGCCATTCGGCCAGATAATCGTCGGTTTCGGCAGCGCCGGTGCGCATGGCACACATGTCTATTGCCTCGGTGAAACGCAGTGAAAGCTCGCGCTTGGCGGTCTGACGTCCCTTTTTGATGATTACCTGAGCCGGGATATCCCGCCAGAAGACGACAATGCGATCCGCCATGAATTCCTCCGAATACGCCTTGAACATGCACCGTAAGTTCCGCCCGGTCTGTGCTTGCCACGACGTCGCAACGAGCAAAAAGCGACGTCGCCATTTATTGGCCTTGCTCGCATCGGCATGAATGCGGCAAAGCCTTCAGGCCGATCTGATCGCCGAGGTCAGATCGCCATAACCGGTAAAACGATATTCGTATTCCAGCCCCAGATAATCCGCTGCCTCCCGCGCCTTGCGCTGCAGGTCCTCGTCCTCTTCCTGCGACAGATAGATCAGCTTTCGGTAATTGCCGAAATACATCGGCTTCAGCTCAGGATGACGATCAAGGCCGAGTGGCTCGATGACGAAGGCGCGGAACTGGCGCGCAAGAAAATCCGTCAGGAAGAACGACAGGAGATCATCCTCTGCCTTCTGATTGAAGGCATCATTGCCGGAAAAGAACGAGTAACAGTGCGGTCCCTCGATTCGCGCGATGTCCTCGCGTTCGCAGAGCCGGTCGATCTCGCCGCCGGTGCCGCAGTCGGCATAGGCGAAAAAAATGCGCTCGAACCCGTTTTTCCGTGCTTCTGTCACGGCCGCTTCCAGCCCCGGAACGATCTTTTGCGGATAGGCATGCCAGATCGCCGGCAGGCAGTTGAGGTCGATATGGTCGAGCCCCTGTTGTCTGGAGACGGCCAGAATTTCCCTGGCGATCGCTCCACAGGCGATCACGTGAACTTTTTCGCGATTGGAACGTTCCATAGCCGGAAAATCACTTTCCGGCACATTTTGATCCTTACCCATCGGAGTATTCCATCATGACGGCCAAGACAGTCACAGTTATCGCCGCACTGTTCGCGACCACGATTTCTCTTACCTCCTGCGGCAATACGATCCGCGGCATGGGGCAGGATACGGCCAATACCGTGAATGCCACCCAGGACGCCGGTCGTCGTGTGGATCGCGCCGCTTCGCAATAATCGAAGTGACAGATAAAAGCGCGCTGCATCGTTAGCGATGCGGCGCTGCTTGTCAGGCGCCGGCAGCCATGCGGTTATGTCGGCGGCTAAGGAAGTCCTTTGCGGTCTCAACCGCAACTGCCGCATCCCGGCAATAGGCGTCGGCACCGACGGCCTTGCCGAATTCCTCGTTCAGCGGCGCGCCACCCACCAGCACGACATAGTCGTCGCGAATGCCCTTTTCCTTCATCGTGTCGATCACGACCTTCATATAGGGCATGGTCGTGGTCAGAAGTGCCGACATGCCGAGGATATCCGGCTTCTCGCGCTCGATCGCATCGAGATAGTTCTCGACCGGATTGTTGATACCGAGATCGACGACGTCGAAACCGGCGCCTTCCATCATCATTCCGACGAGATTCTTGCCGATGTCGTGAATGTCGCCCTTCACCGTGCCGATCACCACCTTGCCAAGTTTCGGCGCACCGGTCTCGGCCAGAAGCGGCCGAAGGATCGCCATGCCGGCCTTCATCGCATTGGCCGACAGCAGCACTTCCGGCACGAAGAGAATGCCGTCGCGAAAATCGATGCCGACGATCCGCATGCCCTCAACCAGTGCCTGTGTCAGCACGTCATAGGGCGTCCAGCCGCGTTCCAAGAGGATGTTGGTCGCTTCCTCGATCTCCTCCCGGAGGCCGTCATAGAGATCGTCATGCATCTGTTGAACGAGTTCTTCGTCGGAAAGCTCCGAAAGAACGATGTCGTCGTCGGACATGAATTCTCTTCCCTGGTTGGGGGCGATGTTTCAGATCGCCCAAGCCGTATTGATACCCGCAACTATGTCTAACCTCATTTTGTTGCGCATTTTCTTTCGTAAGCGACGTCGCACGTCGGAAAGCGACACTCCGTTTGATGGAAGAGAATGTCTGTCTCACACAAGCGCGTGACGCAGGAAGGCGGGAGAGACCTTGTCTCTCGGCCTAGCATGACGCATCAAAAGACCGAGTGAGGTAAGGTGAGGACGATCATGGACGATATCAGCCAGCAGACGGACGTGAGCGGCGGTTCTGGACGACGCGGCCGCGGCGAACGTGGAGCCGCCGGCAGG
>DLSX01000017.1 GCA_002500765.1 Neorhizobium sp. UBA7851 | reverse complement strand
CGCGGTCGAGTTCCGATATCCCGGTGAAGATGCGCGGCGCCTCTTCGGTTTCACCCGACAGCGTCGTCAGCGCCACGGCGCGGCCTTTCTTCGGCATCTTGCCGGGGCCGCCGCCGATGCCGCCCATCGGGTCTTCCTCGACGATCGTGTTCCACTCGCCACAGCCATCGCATTTGCCGGCCCAGCGATTATGCACCGTGCCGCAGTTCTGGCACACGAATTGGGTTTTGGTTTTTGCCATGAGGAAGGGTCAGTCTTTTTCTTTTGTCTTGTAAAAAGGAAGGAAGTCTTCAGGTTTGATTTTCTGCCGCCCATGCAGGACGCGCAGCACAGTCAGTTCGTCATCGTTGATGAAGAAGTAGATGCACCGTTTTCGATAAGGAAAGGCTCTCACGCCGGGAATGAAGTCACGCGGACTTCCGGTAACTCCATATGCCGCCATCCATTCGATCTTGCCGTTTATGTCATCGAGGAAACGCTTGGCGGCAAGCCGGTCGAAGCTGGCGATATAATCATACATGCCGAGAAGATCGTTCAGGGCCTCTAACGACATTCTCAGCTGACGTGGGCGCATTCTTTCGGCCCTCTGCCATCCGCAAGATATGCGCTGTCATTTCATCCGCGTTATTGAACGTCAGGCCTCGGCCGGCATCGATATCGTCGATGCCCTGCTGGATAAGATGGCGTAATTCCTGAAGCTCACCTTCTTCGCTGCCAAGCAAACGCAGGCCGGCAGCGATGACGTCGTCTGCGCTCTTGTAGCGCCCGTCCTTTACCTGTTCATCGATAAAGGCCTGATCTTGGTCACTGAGATGGATCTCGGTCATTTCGATCTCCTTTTGTTCTCTTTTAGCACGGAGTTTTCCGGCTTCCAAGAGGGAAGGTTTGGCAGGCGGAGATCGCCCGGACGATCAGTCGTCCGGGTAGAGATAACGCCGCTCGTGGCGAAGGCCGATGCTGGTCAGCATTTCGTAACCGATCGTGCCGCCCGCCCGCGCCACGTCGTCAAGCGCGATGTTCGGGCCGAAAAGCTCGATATAGTCGCCTGCGCGGATTGCGCCTTCCGGCACGTCGGTGACGTCGAAAATGGTGAGGTCCATGGTCACGCGGCCGATGACGGGCACGCGAGTATTGGCGATGAAGCCGAAGGCGCCGGGCGCACCGCCCGCCCGGATCGGCACGCCGGAACCGGATAGCGAGCGGATATAGCCGTCGGCGTAACCGGCCGAAACGATGGCAAGCCGGCTGTTGCGTGACAGCTGGTGGGTTGCGCCGTAGCTGACCGTCGAGCCGGAAGGCGCCTCGCGGATCTGCAGGATGCGGGCTTCCGCCTTGGCGACCGGCTTCAACCCCTTCATGCCGTTGACCGCCTCACCGCCATAGGCGGCAATGCCGGGGCGGGTGAGGTCGAAATGATATTCCGGACCGAGGAAGATGCCGGCAGAGGCGGAAAGACTTGCCGGAACGCCTTCGAAAGCAGCCGCAACCCGTTGGAAAGATTCAAGCTGCGCCCTGTTGAGCGGCGAGGCCGGCGAATCGCCGCTATGGAGATGCGACATGACGAGAACCGGCGAGAAACTGGCCGGACGCGAGACATCCTCGGCGAAGGCGATTGCCTCTTCCAGCGGCAGGCCAAGCCGGTTGAAACCGGTATCGACATGCAGCGCGCAAGGATGGTCGCCATGCTCTGCCGTCACCGACATCCAGAAGGCCAGCTGTTCTTCGGAAATGATGACGGGAACGAGGTCGTTTTTATAAAACAGCCGTTCCTGGCCCGGCCAGATGCCGGAAAGCACGTAGATGCGCGCATCAGGCGCATAGGTGCGCAAGGTCACGCCTTCCTGCACTACGGCGACGAAAAAATCGCGCGCGCCCGCCTCGTAGAGCGCCGTGCCGCAATCCTCGAGCCCGAGGCCATAGGCATCCGCCTTGACGATGGCAGCGGTCGTGGCCGTTCCGGAGCGGCGCGCCATCTCCTTCCAGTTGTCGACAAGTGCGCCGAGATCGACGGTCAGCCGGACGGGGGCGATGTCGAAATCATCCGGATAGGTGTCTTCGCTGTCGAAATCGGTCTGTTCTGTCATGATGGTCTCGATCGATATGCTTCTGAATAGTGGGGGTGATCGATCCTAAACTTTTTGTCAGCCGGAAAAAGGCCGGGAGGCGAGATTCGGGTTCTCCGCACAGGCTTTTGACATGCGGCTATTCAAGTTGCATCCAATTCTCGACCTGACTGCGACAGCCGGACGACTTCATCTCGCGCGCAGTGAGGCGTAGCCTTGAGGCTGTATCTGAGCAATAGCTGCAGGCGTATCCATGGCATTCCCGGATTCCAGGCAAGAACTTCTTGCGGCGATCTCCGCGACCTTCAAAAGGCTTTGGGCCGACCTTGCCCGCGTTCCGGAAGCGCGGGCGCGTGAGGCATCCATGCCGGGACACGCGACAGGCACGATGATGAGCCCGGCCGATCTCGTTGCCTATCTGATCGGCTGGAACGAGTTGGTGCTGAAATGGCTCGATCGGGACGATAGGGGCGAGCCGGTCGATTTCCCTGAGACCGGGTTCACGTGGAATGAACTGGGGCCACTTGCTCGCAAGTTCTATGCAGACCATGAGGCGCTCGGCTGGCCCGAGCGGTTGGAGCGATTGAGGGCAGTGAAGGAACAGCTTGTCTCGACAATCACCGATCGGTCGAATGACGAGCTTTATGGCAAGGGCTGGTACGGCAACTGGACCAAGGGGCGCATGATCCAGTTCAACACGTCATCGCCCTACGCCAATGCAAGAACGCGCATCCGCAAATGGCTGAAAGCGCAGGGGTGAGTGTAGCCAGCGCCTGATGACAACCGTCTTGCTGCATGCGACCCTATGACAGCGGCAGAGTGGTGCGATTTCGGCTGCTGCTGTTTGCTGCTCCTGCGGGAATTTGCTACCGCATTCCCGCACATGGTGCGGTCGACATCCGTCGACCGCATGGGAACAAGGGCAGCTTCATGCTGAACCCGACCGCCCCCGCGACTGTGAGCGGCGAGCTTTGCGAAACACCACTGTGGCAGGACGCCATGGGAAGGTTCGAGGAGGCATCGACCCGCGAGTCAGGAGACCGACCCTGTGCATCCTATCAATCGAATACCGTCGGGTGTGACGGACAGGAGCAGACATGCATATCGAACCGGGCCTCGTGGACGGGGCAAAAATCATTCTGAGCTATGCCAGCGCGGCAGGGGCGGGGCTTTTTACATTGAAACTGGCGCGGGACACGATCCGGCAACAGGGTGTCGCATCGTTAGCCGTGCGTAGCGCAATCACGGCTGCGGCAGTCTTTTCGTTCTTCGAACTCCTTCCGCATTACGCGGTCGGTGTCTCCGAAGTGCATTTCATTCTCGGGTCGACGCTTTTCCTGCTTTTTGGAGCCGCTCCGGCGGCCATAGGACTGGCGCTCGGCTTGGCATTACAGGGGCTGTTCTTTGCCCCGCCAGACCTGCCGCAATATGGAATGAACGTTACAACGCTGCTGGTGCCGCTGTTTGCGGTAAAAGCTCTGGCGGATCGCATCATCACGCCGGGAACCGCCTATGTCGATCTCACCTATCTGCAGGCGTTGAAACTGTCGACTGCCTATCAGGCCGGTGTCGTGGTATGGGTCGCGTTCTGGGCCTTTTATGGTGCGGGCTTCGTCGCCGACAATCTGATGGCGATCGGCACGTTCGGGATTGCCTATATGTCGGTCGTGCTGATCGAGCCGCTGGCAGACCTTGCCGTTCTCGCTGCCGCCAAGACCCTCGGTGCCCTGAATGGCTCCGCCTTGATAACGCGGCGGCTGCATAACCCAGCCTGATCAGGCAGCAATTATCTGCCCTCGCCGGAATGACACCGGCGAAGGCACCCGATCACGGTTCCTCGTATTGCGTGAAGCTCGGCTCGGCCAGATCGGCGAAGCGGGTGAACTCGGACTGGAAGGCCAGCTTGACGGTACCGGTCGGTCCGTGACGCTGCTTGGCGATGATCACGTCCGCGGTACCCTTGACGCGCTCCATATGCTGTTCCCATTCCGGATATTTCGGATCGGCCAGGTCCCGCGGTTCCATGTTCTTGACGTAATACTCTTCACGGAACACGAAGAGCACGACGTCGGCGTCCTGCTCGATCGAACCGGATTCGCGAAGGTCGGAGAGCTGCGGACGCTTGTCTTCGCGGCTTTCGACGCCACGGGAGAGCTGCGACAGCGCGATGATCGGAACGTTGAGCTCCTTGCCGAGCGCCTTCAGACCCGTGGTGATCTGGGTGATTTCCTGCACGCGGTTTTCACCGGACTTGCCCGAACCTGTCATCAGCTGGATATAGTCCACCACCAGGCAGTCGAGGCCGCGCTGACGCTTCAGGCGGCGGGCACGGGCGGAAAGCTGGGCGATCGAGATACCGCCGGTCTGGTCGATGAACAGCGGCACTTTCTGCATCATCTGGGAGCAGGCGACGAGCTTTTCGAAATCGGCCTCGGTAATGTCACCGCGGCGGATTTTCGAGGACGAGACTTCCGTCTGCTCGGAGATGATACGGGTTGCGAGCTGTTCGGACGACATTTCGAGCGAATAGAAGCCGACGACGCCGCCATTCTTGGCTTTGAACGAACCGTCGGGCGCAATCTCCTGTTCGTAGGCTGCCGCGATATTGTACGCGATGTTGGTGGCAAGCGAGGTTTTACCCATGCCGGGACGTCCTGCGAGCACGATCAAGTCGGAACGCTGCAACCCACCCATCTTGCCGTCGAGCGACATGATGCCGGTGGAAATGCCCGAAAGCTGTCCGTCGCGCTCGAAAGCCTGACCCGCCATGTCGATGGCGATCGCCACCGCGTCGTTGAACGACTGGAAACCGCCATCGTAGCGGCCGGTTTCGGCAAGCTCGAACAGGCGGCGTTCGGTGTCCTCGATCTGGCTCTGCGGCGGCATGTCGAGCGGTGCGTCATAGGCGATATTGACGACGTCTTCGCCGATGGTGATCAGTGCGCGGCGAAGGGCTAGGTCGTAGATCGCCCGGCCGTAATCTTCCGCGTTGATGATCGACACCGCGTCGGCGGCCAGGCGCGCCAGATACTGCGCAACGGTGAGGTCGCCCACCTTGTCGTCAGCCGGCAGAAAGGTCTTAAGCGTGATCGGATTGGCGGTCTTGCCCATGCGGATGATATCGCCGGCGACCTCGTAGATCTTGCGATGCAGCGGCTCGTAGAGATGCGGCGGCTTCAGGAAGTCGGAGACGCGGTAATAGGCGTCGTTATTGACCAGGATCGCGCCGAGCAGGGCCTGTTCCGCCTCGATATTGTTCGGCGCCTCGCGATAGTGCGGCGCTGCATCCTTGTTGCTGAGCGACGCCATGTTGCGCGGAACTTCGTTCATGATCTTCTACCCGTCCTGTCCGTTCAAGGTCTCGGTTCTAGTGGTAACTGGACCGCCCCGAAACCGTGCATTTTGCCTTCCGGTGTTACCCACAGCTATCCACAGCAGGCGTCATTTACGCGCAACAAAAAACGTAATGAGGCGACAAATCCGGTTGACTGTGGCCGCTCGAAAGTGAGTGGCGACTCAGTCGGGGCGATCATCATCATATGCCCGGAAAGAGACAAAAAAACGCCCGGCCTTGTGAGGCCGGGCGTCGTCGCAGAATGATCTGCGAAACGTCTATTATTCGTCGTCGCCGTCGCGGTCTGCTTCCGGATCGAAGAAGTCTTCCGGACGCAGTGCATCTTCGTCAACGCCGTAGATGGCGTCGGCGGAGGTGAGGCTTTCGCCCTGGGCCTGACGCTCGGCTTCTTCAGCGGAACGGGCAACGTTGACCGAGATCTGGATCTCGACTTCCGAATGCAGGTGAAGGGTTACTTCGTGCAGGCCGATAGCCTTGATCGGGTGGTTCAGGTCGACCTGGTTGCGGCCGACGTTGAAGCCTTCGGCAGCCAGGGCGTCCATGACGTCGCGGGCAGCAACCGAACCGTAGAGCTGGCCGGTTTCGCCAGCCGAACGAACGATGACGAAGGTCTTGCCGGCGAGAGCGTCTGCAACCGTCTGGGCTTCGCCCTTGCGCTCGAGGTTACGGGCTTCGAGCGTTGCGCGCTCGGCTTCGAAACGCTTCTTGTTGGCGTCGTTGGCGCGCAGCGCCTTGCCCTGCGGCAGCAGGAAGTTACGAGCATAACCGTCGCGAACCTTTACGGTTTCGCCCATCTGGCCGAGCTTCGGTACGCGTTCAAGCAGGATGACTTGCATGTTGGAGTTCCTTTCTGATCTTCAAGTCTGTGAATCTGGGTTGTTCTGATCCGTGCCGTTATTTGCCGGCGTCAGCGCGATGGTCCGGCGGGTGTCCATGAGACCGAGCACGAGGATCGCGAAAGCTGGAAAGACGAGCATGGAAGAGAGGTATGCGAGGATAAGGACGGGTACACGCCAGTCCTTGCCCTGACTGCGAAAATGGATCGTGGCGAAGCCGGACATCAGGAAGCCTGCACCGAACGTGCCGCAGATCGTCGCGCCGACCATGGCGGGTACGCCGCCGAAGAAGGTCAGGACGATACCGCCGAGGAAGATGAAGATGGCGTGGCGGTTCATGCGCAGCGCCGACGGCATGTCTTCACGGGGGCGAAGCGCGCGGCCCGAACGCGAAACGATGCGCACGGCGATATAGAAGGCTGCGAAGAGGAAGAGCACCCACATGCCGCCCTGAACCATCGGCAGCATGAGCAGCATCGTGCCCTTGAGCTGGTCGAAAGCCGCGGCTTCGATCGCGAGGCTCGGCTCCTGCGTCTGCAGCGCGGCGCTCATCACGTCGACCATCTGGCCGACCAGATCAGGCCCGTAACCGATGGCGACGCCGAGTGCGATGACGGCGATGGTGACGAGGCCGCACAGATGCAGCAGGATATCGGAAATCGGGTACCAGGCAACGAGATTGTCGGGGCCGCCGAGTTCGGACGCCGGGCGCGCCAGATTGGCGAGATGCGACAGCCAGCCGGCCGGGATCAGCGTGGCGACCGCCATGGTGACGGCGAAAATCGGGGAAATCAGGATCGCGCCAAGAATGGCTGCGGTGACGATACCGGTGATCGCGGCGCGATTGCCCCAGCCGAGGCCGGCAATCAGAATGGGCAGGGCGGATGCAGCGTAAAGGATGGCGGCAAGAGACGACTGCACATTCGCACCCATCACGAGGAGGGTGGCGACGACGCCGGCGAGAATGCCGGTTGGCAGCACTGTCTGTGTCTTGTTCATTACTCTCTCGCTGTCCTGCCAGATCAAGCAGTTAGGGGACGGGCCTGGTCCATTTTGACAGGCGCTTCATCCCCAACATGGGGTTTGGTTATTTCTGTTTCCGATCCGCGCCCAACGCGAAAGGGAGAATGGACCCGCCGAAAATCGGCGGGTCCGGTATCAATTACGATACGACGTAAGGCAGCAGGCCGAGGAAACGGGCGCGCTTGATGGCCTGGGCCAGTTCGCGCTGCTTCTTCTGGGAAACTGCGGTGATACGCGAAGGTACGATCTTGCCGCGCTCGGAAATGTAGCGCTGCAGGAGACGAACGTCCTTGTAGTCGATCTTCGGTGCATTTGCGCCCGAGAAGGGGCAGGTCTTGCGACGACGATGGAAAGGACGGCGTGCCGGGGACGAGGATACGTCAGCCATTGTGTTTTCTCCTTAGACCCAGAATTAGGATTCGCGCGGAGCGGACGGGCGCGGTGCGCGCTCGAAGCCACCTTCACGCGGAGGACGGTCGCCGAATTCGCGGCGCGGGCCACGATCGCCGAAGTCAC
>DLSX01000049.1:4928-10626 GCA_002500765.1 Neorhizobium sp. UBA7851 | reverse complement strand
GTGGTTCTTCGATGCCTGCTGCCCCGGCTGCTGCCAAGGTTGCTGCCGACGCCAACATCTCGACTGCCGATATCGACGGTTCGGGCAAGCGTGGCCAGGTTCTCAAGGGCGACGTTCTTGCCGCCATCGCCAAGGGCCCGTCCGCTTCGGCTCCGGCCGCCGCAGCACCTGCCGCTCCGCGTCCGGTCTCTTCGGCTGACGATGCTCCGCGCGAAGAACGCGTGAAGATGACCCGTCTGCGCCAGACGATCGCCAAGCGCCTCAAGGATGCCCAGAACACGGCAGCCATGCTGACCACCTATAACGAGGTGGACATGTCGGCCGTGATGGACCTGCGTAACCGCTACAAGGACGTGTTCGAGAAGAAGCACGGCGTGAAGCTCGGCTTCATGGGCTTCTTCACCAAGGCCGTCACCCACGCGCTGAAGGAGCTGCCGGCCGTCAACGCCGAAATCGACGGCACCGACATCATCTACAAGAACTACTGCCATGTCGGCATGGCCGTCGGCACCGACAAGGGCCTCGTCGTTCCGGTCATCCGTGACGCCGACCAGCGTTCGATCGCCGGCGTCGAAAAGGAACTCGGCCGTCTTGCGAAGGCAGCCCGCGACGGTTCGCTCGGCATGGCCGACATGCAGGGCGGCACGTTCACCATCACCAACGGTGGCGTCTACGGTTCGCTGATGTCCTCGCCGATCCTCAATGCTCCGCAGTCGGGTATCCTCGGCATGCACAAGATCCAGGAGCGTCCGGTCGTCGTCGGCGGCCAGATCGTCATCCGTCCGATGATGTATCTCGCGCTCTCCTATGATCACCGCATCGTCGACGGCAAGGAAGCGGTAACCTTCCTCGTTCGCGTCAAGGAAAGCCTGGAAGATCCGGAACGTCTGGTTCTCGATCTCTAATCCAGTCTCGACTTAAAGGGAGAGCAGTATGGAACCCGCTTCGGCAAATGCGACCCATCTCGTGGTGGTGCTTGTCCTAAGCGTCGTCCTGCTGCTCTTTCACATTCTGCTGCAGGGTTTTCTCGCCACGCGCGAACTCGGCTCCCAATGGAATGCCGGGCCTCGCGATGGCGACAGGCAGCCGCAAAGCGTGGCGGCGGGCCGGGCGGCCCGTGCCTCGAAGAACTATCAGGAAACCTATCCGGCCTTTATCGGCCTTCTTCTCGGTCTCGCCTTCATAGGCGACCCGACCGGACTCGGCATCGGCGGCGCCTGGGTGTGGCTGATCGCGCGGATTGCCTATGTTCCGCTCTATCTGGCGGGCATTCCCTATATCCGTTCGCTCGTCTGGCTGTTGAGCCTTGCCGGACTGCTGATCATGATGGCGGCTCTGCTGTTCTAGGGGATCTTGGTGATGCATGCCTATCTGATCGAACTGATCTCGCTGATGGCCATCTTCTCGTTTGCGATCGTCTCGCCGGGGGCGGATCTCGCCATGGTGATGCGGCAGGCGCTGGTGCATGGACGTCGGCAGGCGATCATCACCAGCTTCGGCATCGGCGCGGCGCTGATGTTCCATGTCAGCTACACGATCCTCGGCCTCGGTCTGATCATTTCGCAGTCGGTCTATCTCTTCAACATCGTCAAGTGGCTGGGCGTTGCCTATCTGGTCTATATCGGCATCAAGGCATTGAAGGCCGGGCGGACTGAGATCACGGTTTCGGCCGAAGCGCAGGGTGAGGCTCCCAAGGCGCAATCCGCAT
This sequence comes from Neorhizobium sp. UBA7851, assembly GCA_002500765.1. Taxonomy (GTDB): domain Bacteria; phylum Pseudomonadota; class Alphaproteobacteria; order Rhizobiales; family Rhizobiaceae; genus Neorhizobium. The sequence goes on along the minus strand of DLSX01000049.1, from coordinate 8,918 downwards.
TGAAGGCATTCACGCTCGGCTTTGCCGCCAATGCGCTCAATCCGAAGGCTGTCTTCTTCTTCCTGTCGATCTTCTCGACCATCGTCAGTGTGCATACGCCGATGGCGATCAAGTTCGGCTACGGGACGGTGATGGCAACCTGCCTGATCCTCTGGTTCGTCGGCGTCAGCGCGTTCATGACGACGCCGCGCATGCGGGCGGCATTTTCGCGCGCCAGCAAGTGGATCGACCGGACCAGCGGCGTGGTGTTCATCGCGCTCGGAATCAAACTCGCAACTGAAAAAGCGGCCTGAGGGCCATTCTCGAAACGCTGGCGGGAATGAGCCTGCCAAAACCAGAAATCAGGAATTAGAACATGGCTTATGATGTCGTCGTTATCGGAAGCGGTCCGGGTGGTTATGTCTGCGCGATCAAGGCAGCGCAGCTCGGACTCAAGGTCGCTGTCGTCGAAAAGCGCTCCACCTATGGCGGCACCTGCCTGAATGTCGGCTGCATTCCGTCCAAGGCGCTGCTGCATGCTTCGGAAATGTTCCATCAGGTCGCGCATGGCGTCGATACGCTGGGTGTCGAGGTTGCGGCACCGACGCTGAACCTGACCAAGATGATGGCGCACAAGGATGCGACCATCAAGTCGAACACCGATGGCGTTGCCTTCCTGTTCAAGAAGAACAAGATCGACGGTTTCATCGGCACCGGCAAGATCGTTGCTGCCGGCAAGGTTTCCGTCACCGGTGAAGACGGCAAGGTGCAGGAACTCGAGACGAAGAACATCGTCATCGCCACCGGTTCGGACGTTGCCGGCATTCCGGGCGTCAATGTCGAGATCGACGAGAAGGTGATCGTGTCCTCGACCGGCGCGATTTCGCTGGAAAAGGTTCCGCAGACCATGATCGTGGTCGGCGGCGGTGTCATCGGCCTCGAGCTCGGCTCGGTCTGGATGCGTCTCGGCGCCAAGGTCACCGTCATCGAATATCTCGACAAGCTGCTCGGCGCCATGGATGCCGACGTTTCGAAGCAGTTCCAGCGGATGATCGCCAAGCAGGGCATGGATATCCGCACCGAAGCCAAGGTGACTGCCGTCGAAAAGACCGCGACCGGCGCCAAGGTCACCTATGAGCCGGTCAAGGGCGGCGATGCGGTGACCGTCGAAGCCGACGTCGTGCTGATCTCCACCGGCCGCAAGCCTTATACCGAAGGTCTCGGCCTGGAAGCTGCAGGCGTTGCGCTCGACAATCGCGGTCGCGTTGAAATTGACGGTGGCTTCAAGACCAATGTTGCCGGCATCTATGCGATCGGCGACGTGGTGAAGGGTCCGATGCTGGCGCACAAGGCGGAAGACGAGGGTGTTGCGCTCGCCGAAATCCTCACCGGCCAGCATGGTCACGTGAACTATGACGTCATTCCGGGCGTCGTCTACACCCAGCCGGAAGTCGCTTCGGTCGGCAAGACGGAAGAAGAACTCAAGGCTGCAGGCATCGCCTACAAGGTCGGCAAGTTCCCGTTTACCGCCAACGGCCGTGCGCGCGCCATGCTGGCGACCGACGGTTTCGTCAAGATCCTCGCCGACAAGGAAACCGACCGGGTTCTCGGCGGTCACATCGTCGGCTTCGGCGCCGGCGAGATGATCCACGAGATCACCGTATTGATGGAATTCTCCGGTTCGTCGGAAGACCTCGGCCGTACCTGCCACGCGCATCCGACCATGTCGGAAGCCGTCAAGGAAGCAGCCCTTTCGACCTTCGCCAAGCCGATCCATATGTAATCGGTCCGAAATCTTTGAAGCTGGAAGGCGGGATCATCATGGTCCCGCCTTTTTCTTTTACCCGGCTGTCCTAAACTTCATGTCTTGCTGCTCATAGAGCGGTTTCACGCAATTTTAGACGCAAAACCGGTCTCCAATTTTGCTGGAACTGCTCTTTCGGAAAGGTGACGGACATGAAGACTGCATTCTCTGTGCCGCAACGCATCCTGCACTGGCTGATGGCCGTGCTGATCCTGTTCAACCTCCTGTTTTCCGATGCGATGACGACATTCGGAGAGCTCTATTTCGGCGACAAGCCGATACCGCCCGAGATCATGACGTCGGCGAATGTCCATGCCTATGTGGGGATCGCAATTCTGGTTCTGGCGCTGACACGGCTCTGTCTTCGCATCGCGACGGGCGCTCCTCCACATCCGCCGGAAGAGCCGTTCTTCTCGCGCGTCGTGGCGACGATCACGCACTGGTCGCTCTATGCGATGTTCATCATAATGCCGCTTGCCGGGATTGGGGCCTTCTATTTCAAGAACAGCATGGCGGCCTTTGCCCATATCGGCTGGATGAAGACGGTCCTGTGGGTGCTGATCTGCCTGCACATTCTCGGCGTGCTTGTGCATCAGTTCTACTGGAAGACCAATATCCTGCGCCGGATGACGAGCGGGCGGACGTGATTGCCCAAACTCTCACGTCCTGACCGCGTGGAGATACTGGAAGTGGCGGTCGTATTGGGCCAGCACATCCTGGATCAGCTCCTCGCGGGTCAGGCCCATGACGTCGTAATCCTGGCCGCCATCCGAAAGGAAGACTTCGGCGCGGTAATATCTGTCGGCGCGGTGGCGGCTGGTCTGGCTTTCGATGAAGCTGTAGCTCGGCAGATCGTAGGAACGCATACGGATGCCGTAGGAGAACTCTTCCTCGCCGCCCGGGGTGACGATCATCTTGATGCGATTGTCGTCATGCTGGATTTCAGCCTCGAGCGAGCGTTTGCGCAGTTCTGTTGCCACGTCCTCCAGCGCGGGTGTGGCGACTTCGGCCAGAAACTTCGCCACCTCCTTCTTGCGCGGATAGGTGATGATGCCGTGCAGCTGCCTCTGCCAGTTTACGGATTTACGGGGTCGCAGGCTCTGGACCAGCGCGTTTTGGCGCACGCCTTCTCGACGCAGGCCCTGGAAGAGACCCCAGCACATCAAGAGCATCACGAAAGTGAAGGGCAGGGCGCCCGCGATCGAGGCGGTCTGCAGTGCGTCCAGTCCGCCGGCGGCAAGCAGCACCGCACCGATGACGCCACCGGTGATCGCCCAGAAGACGCGGCGGGCAACGGGTCCGTCCTCGCGGCCGCCTGACGTCAGCGTGTCGATGACGAGAGCGGAGGAATCGGCGCCGGTGACGAAGAAGAAGACGATCAGCGCCATGGCGAACCACGAGACATAGACGCCTGCCGGGAACTGTTCGAGGAAAACGAAGAGCGCCAGCGTCACATCTTTCGCTACCGCGTCCGAGACCGCCGTGGTCTGGCCGGTCAGGTGCATGGCAAGGGCGGTGTCGCCGAAGACGGTCATCCAGGCGAAGCTGAAACCGGCCGGAACCAGCAGCACGCCGAAGATGAACTGTCGGATGGTGCGGCCGCGGGAGATGCGGGCGATGAACATGCCGACAAATGGCGACCAGGCGATCCACCAGCCCCAATAGAACAGAGTCCAGTCGCCCAGCCACTCTGCCGGCTGCTCGTTGGGAGCATAGGCATACATATAGAAGGTGCGCAGCACGAACTGATCGAGATAGGCGCCGAAATTCTGCACGAAGGCGCGCAGAAGGAAGGTTGTCGGTCCCATGATGAAGACGAAGGCCATCAGCGCGATCGCCATGATCATGTTGAGGTTGGACAGGAACTTGATGCCCTTGTCGAGGCCGGTTGCAACAGAGATGGTGGCCATGCCGGTGATGACGATGATCAGCGGCAGCTGCACCCAAAAATCCATCGGCCAGCCGAGAACATGGGCAAAACCGGCATTGACCTGCAGGACGCCGAGGCCGAGCGAGGTTGCGACTCCGAAGAGAGTGCCGATGACGGCGAAGATATCCACCGCATTACCGATAGGGCCATAGATGCGGTCACCGATAATCGGATAGAGCGCCGAGCGCATGGTGAGCGGCAGGCCGTGACGATATGAGAAATAGGCGAGTGACAAGCCGATCACCGCATAAACGGCCCAGGCATGCAGGCCCCAGTG
>DLSX01000049.1:0-4914 GCA_002500765.1 Neorhizobium sp. UBA7851 | reverse complement strand
CGGCAAACAGCATGGAGAACCAGGCCGGATAGCTGAAATCCGGTTCGGAATGGTTCGGCCCGAGCTTGATGTTGCCGTAGCTCGAAACACCGAGATAGAGCATCAGCATCAGGAAAATGGCGACGGCGAGAAGGTAGATCCAGCCGAGTTCAGTGACGATCCAGCTTTGAACGGCAGCAAAGACTGCGGCAGATGCCTGGGGTGCGATGACGCCGGACAGGACGAAAACAAGCGTGATGCCGACGGACCAGAAGAATACGGGCCGATTGACACCTTCCATCAAGCCAATCTTGCGGGATGGTGGTGTTTCGCTCGCGTCTGCCATGATTGCCCCTTGCGCTTACCCGGTAGCGCGTCGGAGCCTTGTATTAGTTCCGCCGCAAACACGGATATGGAGCCGGTCGCGGCTTCGCCAAGTGGCTTATAATGTAACCGATATATGCTCAGATCGCGGGCGTGACGGTGAAGCCCTGCTTGCGCAGCAATTCCACAAGGCCATCCTTGCCCGGCAGATGCAGAGCGCCGACGGCCATGAAGACGTTGCCCTCGCTCAGGATGGGTGCTGCGCGTTCGGCCATGAGATGGTTGCGCTTGGTGACGATCAGTTCCTCGAACTCGGCATAACCGGTATTGTCGCCGCCGTCGGGCGCTACCTGCTTGAGGAAGGGCATGGTGAAGCCGATTTCGCCCGTGAGATAAAGCTGCGTCATTGTCTCGAAGACGTCATCCATCTTCGGGCCGAGCTTGATCGTCTCGACCAGCGACTTGAGATGCACTTCGGTCGGAATGGAGGCCATGGCGGAGAGCTGTTCGGCAAGCGTTTCGAGGCCCTTGACCGCCTTGCCCTCGGCTGCGGCGTCGAGTGCGATACGCTTATCGAGAAAGGCGGTATTTCCCTTGCGGGCCAGTTCGCAGGCAGGCAGCGAAACGAGTGACATCAGCATCCATGGCTGCATGCGCGAAACGGTCGCCAGCGCAACCCCACGCTTCCTCAGGCCTTCGTCGATAACGGCACGGTCATCCGGGTTCAGCAGCTTTTCGATGGTGTTGCCATCCGTCATCATGGTCAGTTCCGGCTTGCTGAGAATGCCGGCCATCGCCTTCTTGTCGTCGAGGATCTCGCTGGATTCGACGACGATGGTCTTGGCGTCGGCGAGCACCTTGTCAGCGCCCGACGGCATCTTGAGGACTCGCGGGTCGGTGACATGCATGGTGCCGAGGAGGTAGGAGGTCGCCACGTCCGGCTTTTCAATCTTCCAGAAAATGCCCTTGGCATTCGGGACCTTGGCCGCTTCCGCAAGGGCCCTAGCGTAAGCGTCGGGGTTCTCCGACTTCATCTCTTCAACGAGATTGATCCCATGGCAGGCGGCCTCCTCCTGCGCACTGGCGGATGACAGCATGCCAAGTACAAGGATCAGCGAGGCGAGGACCGCCACATGCAGCAAAGCGAACAGCCAGAGCGCATAACCCTGCAGGCGTTCGAAAAGAGGGCTTTCAAGGAATGAAGAATTCATGTGACGGATCCGGATTAATCGACCCAAAACGTATCACCGCCGCTTCGACAGGTGCTTAACGGGACTGGTTAACGATTGGTTCAAATCCGCTTGTTCACAGACGCGGCTTCAGGCACGCGGATGGGCGCGGTCATACACTTCCAGCAGGCGCGAGGTATCGACACCCGTATAGACCTGCGTGGTCGACAGGCTGGCATGGCCGAGCAGTTCCTGGATGGTACGCAGGTCTCCGCCGCCGGCCAGAAGGTGGGTGGCGAAGGAGTGGCGTAATGCATGCGGTGTTGCCGTATCCGGCAGGCCGAAGGCGCTTCTCAGCTTCTGCATCTGCCGCTGGATGATGGCCGGCTGCAGCGGTCCGCCGCGGGCACCGCGGAAGAGGGGCTTCTCATCGGTCAGGTGGAAGGGGCAGATATCACGGTAACGTGTTACGGCATCGGCAACGACCGGCAGCAGCGGCACGATGCGGGTCTTGCCGCCCTTGCCCTTGATGCGGAGCGTCTTTGTGCCGGGTTCGATCTCGCCGGGAAGCAGGCCGAGCGCTTCGGAAATACGCAGGCCGCAGCCATAGAGAAGCGCCAGCACGGCGGCATCGCGTGCGGCGATCCAGGGCTCGTCCTGAAGCTGGGTTTCGGTCGTGGTCAGGCTGGTCGCCTGCCGGTCGCTCAGCGGCTTCGGAAGCGATTTCGGCTGTTTTGGCGCACGGACCGCGCCGGCGGCTGCGGCATTCACCAGTCCCTGACGCTCCATGTAACTCAAGAAGGATCTCAAGCCCGCAAGGTGGCGGCCGAGCGAGCGGGAGCCGGAACCATCGCGGCGGCGGGCGGCGAGAAACGAGCGCAGGTCGGCCGTACGAAGCGTATGGATGTCGGAGATTTTTGGCGGGCCGGCGAGATGGCCGGTCAGGAATGTGAGGAACTGCCGCGTGTCGCGCTCATAGGCGTCAAGCGTATTGGGCGACAATCTGCGTTCGTCCTTCAGGCTTTCCAGCCATTCATGGCGTTTTGCCGCGAGATCGGGCGCGGCGATGATCAGCAGTTCGTTCAAACGTCTCGACCGTTGATTTTGGTGGAAAGGAGCACCAGATTGCTACCGACAGCGTTACGGAAATACTAAGCCTCTCGCTGTCTGCCAAGATTTTATCATACAGGGCTGCCACAAACTTGCCCTGCGCAAGGAGTTTGTATGGCCCGCCGTGACAATTCGACGACTTTCAGTCAATTCGCGGAGACCATCACCCTCAACTCACGCGGCCGGCCGGGCCATATCGTCGACACGCTGATCGGCGAGCGTGGGCAGCGCATCGTCGGCAGCCCGTTCTGGCCGATCCTGCGGCCGTTTCTCTACACGTTGCTGCGCTATGGAAAGGCGATCGAATTCGCCGACGACGTGGCGCCGAAAAGCGGGTTTCAGTGCTTCGAATATATGAGCGATCTGCTGAAACTCGAGATCGAGGCACGCAATGCCGAGCGCATTCCGGAAAAGGGCGGCTTCATTCTGGTCAGCAACCATCCGACCGGGATCGCCGACGGTGTCGCGGTTTTCGATCTCTTGAAAGCGAAGCGGCCGGACCTGATGGTGTTTGCCAATCGAGATGCGGTGCGTGTCAATCCACGCTTTGCCGAGATGATCATTCCGGTGGAATGGCGCGAGGAATATAAAAGCAAGCTGAAGACCCGCGAGACGCTGGTTCTGACGAACAAGGCCGTCGACGAGGGCAAGGTGATGGTGCTGTTTCCCTCCGGGCGTATCGCCTATTGGGCGGATGGCAAACTCAACGAGCGTCCGTGGAAGACGTCCGCCGTCAGCCTGGCGCGCAAATACAATCTGCCGATCCTGCCGATCCACATTACCGCGCGCAATTCAGGCCTGTTCTACTGGTTCGCCAAATGGTCGACCGAGCTGCGCGACATGACGGTGTTCTACGAGCTGCTCAACAAGAAGGGCAACCGGTTCGATTTCACCGTGGGTCACATGATCCAGCCGGAGGAGCTGGAAGGTGATCCGGCCGAGGTGACCAAGGCGCTGGAGAGGCATACGGTGGTTGATCTGGCGAAAGATGGTGACAGCCGTTTTGCCGGACTGAGCAAGCCGGATGTCGTATCAGCTGCCTGAGCGAAATACTCAGCGCCGAATGGGGGTGAAGCGTGCTTCTGCGATCCATGTCCGCACGAAATTATCGCTCTCTGCGATCGATCGGGATGGATCTTTCCGGCATCAATGTTTTCATCGGTGAAAACGGCGTTGGAAAATCCAACCTTTACCGGGCGCTTCAACTGGTGCAGGCGGCAGTGCGCGGCACTCTGGCGGCCGAGATCGCTGCGGAGGGCGGCATGGCTTCGGCTCTCTGGTCAGGCCATCGGCGCAACGAGAAGAATTTTCGCATCAAGCTCAATGTCGAGGTGCTGGACGAAGAGCGCGCCATCACCTTCCGATATCGAGTCGAAGCGGGTCTGAGGCCGCCGAAGGCCGCAGCCGGCTTCGCTTTCGAACCCCAGATCAAGGAGGAGGAGCTTTCGATCGAAACCGGTAGCAAGCCGGTGAGCATGATGAAGCGGGCCGGCCCCGGCATCATGGTGCGCGGGCCTGAGGGGCGGATGACGGAATACCCGGAAAAGGCCATGACGTCGGAAACGGCGATCGCGCTTCTGGGCGATGCCGGGCACTATCCGGAAATCGGCGCCTTCCGGCGGATGGTGGAAAGCTGGCGCTTCTTCCATGGCTTCCGCACCGATCGCGATTCGCCGATGCGGCAGCCCTGCCTGGCTGTAACTTCGCCACTGCTCGACGAGGATGGTGCCAATATCGCTGCAGTTTTCGCGACGCTGACACATATTCGAGGCGATGCCATCGAGCTCAACCGCGCGATTGAGACTGCGTTCGATGGTGCGACGCTTCAGGTGCCGGAACCGGGGGAATATGCCGAGTTCGGCCTCGTTTTTCCGCATTTGCCGTTGCGCGTCTTCAAGCCGCGGGAATTGTCAGATGGGCAGATCCGTTTTCTCGGGCTGGCGGCAGCACTGATGTCCTATCGCCAGCCACCGCTGATCGCGCTCAACGAGCCGGAGGCGAGCCTGCACCCGGACATGCTCGAACCGCTGGCCGACATGATCGCCGAGGCGGCGCAATCGAGCCAGATCTGGATCGTCACCCATTCCGAACAACTGGCTGCCGCCATTACCGAGCGTTGCGGCGTGCGGGCGAAGCGCGTGATCCGCAAGGATGGGGCCACCTGGCTGGAAGGCATGCGCGCGACCGGATTGATGGAAGAGGAAGACGAAGACGAGTGATCCATAAAAGAGTTCACTTTTGTTCCGTCTTTCGTCATGGTCGCGCCGCATGGCCAAAGATTCTGCTGACATGATGGGTTTGCTGTTCGGCGACGCGCTTGCGCCGTCGCGGG
>DLSX01000023.1 GCA_002500765.1 Neorhizobium sp. UBA7851 | reverse complement strand
CGGAAGTCGACCCGATCTGCGCCTTGCAGGCCGCCATGGACGGTTTTGAAGTCGTGACGCTCGAAGACGTCGTTTCGACCGCCGACATCTTCATCACCACCACCGGCAACAAGGACGTCATCCGCATCGAGCATATGCGCGAGATGAAGGACATGGCGATCGTCGGCAATATCGGCCATTTTGACAACGAGATCCAGGTTGCGGCGCTGAAGAACCTCAAGTGGACCAACGTCAAGCCGCAGGTCGATATCATTGAGTTCCCGAAGGGCAACCGGATGATCCTGCTTTCGGAAGGCCGCCTGCTGAACCTCGGCAACGCCACCGGCCACCCGTCCTTCGTCATGTCCGCCTCGTTTACCAACCAGACGCTGGCCCAGATCGAGCTGTTCACCAAGCAGGGCGAGTACAAGAACGACGTCTACATCCTGCCGAAGCATCTCGACGAGAAGGTTGCACGCCTTCATCTCGACAAGCTCGGCGTGAAGCTTTCGACGCTTTCCGATGAGCAGGCCGCCTATATAGGCGTGTCGGCCCAGGGCCCGTTCAAGGCAGACCACTACCGCTACTGATCGCTAGCCGGTTAATCCACAACATCTTGTGGCCGCAACCTTGACAAAAGGCTGCGGCTTCTTTTTTGCATCCATCCCTTCCCGCCTCTCCACCGAACACGTATTGTTTTGAGACTTGATTCGACCTTCCAGCCATTCGGCTTCGGGCAAGGTGCGAAGTGGTATGTCTTGTCGATGAGCGGCAATTGGACGGAGACACACCGGTCATGGCGGTAAAAAAAACGAGCCTGTCAAAGCAGGCCGATCCAGTTTCTGGCTTGCGCATGCGCGCTCTTGGAAACCTGTATTTCGCGAATGGCGGATACGGCAGAAGAACCTATATCCGCCTTGCGCGGATCGCCCGTTCCCTTCTTTCCGGGACGGCGCTGGTTGCGTTGCCGACGGCTGCCTTGGCACAGGAAGAAACTGCATCCCAGCTGTTTTCCTCGGCGCAGGTCATCGTCTCTTCCGTCGTTCTGGGCGCACTGGGTGCAGCCCTTCTTTCCACCGTGTGGCTGGTGCGCCAGCGCGGCAATATGGAAGTCGAGACGGAAGAGATGCGTGGCGCGCTGTCGGAAGCGCAGCAGCGGATTTCGAAATACGAAGCTCTGATCGCCGACAAGAACCGGCGCATCGTCGTCTGGGAAAGCGGCTCGTCAAAGGCCGAATTCCTCGGCCACCTGCCTGCCGAGACGGGTGCCCCGCAGGCGGATCGCGAATTCCTTGCCTTTGGCCGCTGGCTTCGTCCCGGTTCGGCTGCGGAACTCGAGAAGGCGATCGACGAGCTGAGGAGCCATGCGCGAAGCTTCGATATGGTGATCGAGACCACCAAGGACGAAGTGCTCGAAGTCCAGGGACGCGTTTCGGGCGGCAAGGCATTCGTCCGTTTCCTCGCGCTCAACAATCTGCGGGCAGAACTTGCCGAACTGAAGATCGAACGCGACCGGCTGGGAAGCTCGATCTCGATGTTCGAATCGCTTCTGGACACGATCGAACAGCCGGTCTGGCGCCGTGACGCGCAGGGAAAGCTCGCCTGGGTCAATCATGCCTATGGTGAAGCCGTCGATGCCCCAACCACCGCGCGGGCCGTGGAAGAAGGCCGGGAACTGCTCGGCACGGTCAGCCGCGAAATGATCAGGGCAAAAGCGACGGTTACCTCGCCTTTCCATGACCGGCTTTCCACCGTCGTTCACGGCAACCGCACCGTGCTCGATGTCGTCGATGTGGTGACCACCGATGGTTCTGCCGGCATGGCGATCGATGTGTCCGAGGCGGAAACCGTGCGCGAGGAGCTGAAGCGGACACTGAAAAGCCATGCGGAAACGCTCGACCATCTGGCGACGCCCGTCGCCATCTTCGACAGCCAGCGCCGGCTGCAATTCTACAATCAGGCCTTCATGCAGCTCTGGGACCTGGATCTGCCTTTCCTGGAATCGAAGCCGGACAATAGCGAACTCCTGGACCGGCTGCGCACCAACGGAAAGCTGCCGGAACAGCTGAATTGGCGCAACTGGAAGGACGCGGCGCTTGCCGTCTACCAGTCGCTCGATACAAAGACCGATACCTGGCATCTGCCGAATGGCCAGACCCTTCGCGTCATCGCCACCGCGCATCCGCAGGGTGGCGCGACATGGGTGTTCGAGAACCTCACCGAACAGGTCGATCTCGAGGCACGCTACAACACGCTGGTGCAGGTTCAGGGCGAGACCATCGACCACCTGACCGAAGGTGTCGCGGTGTTCGGCCCGGACGGCCGTATCCGGCTTTCCAATCCTGCCTTCCGCGCGCTCTGGGGCATTACCGCCGAGCAGGCCGAGCCGGGCACCCATATCAAGACGATCGAGGTCGCATGTGCCGCATCCTATGCCGAGCCGGACGGCTGGCGCAGGTTCGCCCAGGCGCTGACCGCGTTCGACGACGAGAGACTGACACTTGACGGCACGTTCCAGCTTTATTCAGGTCTGATCCTCGACTACGCCGTCACGCCGCTGCCGAACGCGCAGACGATGCTGACTTTTGTCGACAAGACGGCCAGCGTGCAGGCAGAGAAGGCGCTGAAGGAAAAGAACGAGGCGCTGCGCAAGGCCGACGAGCTGAAGAACGATTTCGTCCAGCACGTCTCCTACGAGCTGCGCTCGCCGCTGACCAATATCATCGGCTTTACCGACCTGTTGAAGACACCCGGCATCGGCTCGCTGAACGATCGCCAGGCCGAGTATATCGACCATATCTCGACCTCGTCCTCTGTGCTGCTGACCATCGTCAACGACATTCTCGATCTTGCCACCGTCGATGCCGGCATCATGGAGCTCAACTATTCGGAGCTGGCGATCGAGGACCTGCTGGACGACGTGGCGATGCAGATCGCCGACCGTCTGCAGGAAAACAACATGACGCTGGAGATCATCGCGCCGGCCGGCATGGGCACGATCGTGGCGGACCAGCAGCGGCTGAAACAGATCCTGATCAAGCTTCTGACCAACGCGACGAACTTTTCGCCGGAAGATTCGACGATCACGCTCAACTGCTGGCGCGATGCGGCAAACGTGTTCTTCTCGGTGCGCGACCGTGGGCCGGGCATTCCTCCTGACATGCTCAAGACCGTGTTCGACCGTTTCAAGGCGCAGGCCAAGGATGGCAAGCGCAGCGGTGCGGGTCTTGGCCTTTCCATCGTCGAAAGCTTCGTTCACCTGCATAACGGCGATGTCAGCATCGACAGCCGGGCGGGCGAAGGCACGACGGTCACCTGCCGCATTCCGGCCAGTTCCTCGATCCATTCGGTCGCGGCCGAATGACATTGACGCTGATCCTTGCCGGTGAGCGGGACACGATAGAATTCGGCGAGGATCTGGCGCTGGCGCTGAAGCCGGGCGATTGCGTGGCCCTTTCCGGTGATCTCGGCGCCGGCAAATCGACCTTCGCCCGGGCGCTGATCCGGGCCATGGCCGATGATGCCGATCTCGACGTGCCAAGCCCGACTTTCACGCTGGTACAGTCCTATGAGGATCTGCGTATTCCGGTCGCCCATTTCGATCTCTACCGGCTGGGGGATCCGTCCGAGCTGGACGAACTCGGTTTCGACGAAGCGCTTGCCTCCGGCATCTGCCTGGTGGAATGGCCGGAGATGGCCGGTGAGCTTCTGCCGTCCGACCGCATCGTGATGAAGCTTGAGCACGAAGGCACGGGACGCCGGGTGACGATCACAGCGTCGGCCCCTGCCCTTTCACGCATCCGACGTGTGATGGCGATCCGAACATTCCTGACGGCAAACGGCTATGCCGGTGCAAGCCGCCGGTTTCTGACCGGCGATGCCTCGATGCGTGCCTATGAGAGCGTGACCACGCAAGCCGGCGAAACTCTGGTGCTGATGGACTGGCCGAAACGGCCGGAAGGGCCGCCGGTTCTGGATGGCAAGCCCTATCCCAAGGTTGCCCATATCGCCGAGGATGCCTATCCGTTCGTGGCCATCTCGCAATATCTGCGCGGCATCGGGCTTACTGCGCCCGAAGTTCTGCATGTCGACTATGATCAGGGCATCCTGCTAATCGAGAACCTCGGCAGCAAGGGCGTGCTGGATGAAGATGGCAGGCCGGTCGAGGATCGGTATCGCGAAAGCGTCGTCTGCCTCGGTTATCTGCACGGCCATGCGATGCAGCAGGATCTGCCGATTCTGGGCGGCCCCATTCACCATGTTCCGGATTTCGATCCGACGGCGATGAAGATGGAAGCGCGGCTGCTGCTCGACTGGTATCTGCCGTGGAAACGCGGAGAACAGCCGAGTGAGGAAGAGCGACAGGATTATCTTGCCATCTGGGAGGGATTGATCGGTGAGCTTGTAAGCGCTGAGAAGAACCTGCTGTTGCGCGATTTCCATTCGCCCAACATCATCTGGCAGCCGCAAGAGAGCGGTGTGCGCCGTATCGGGCTGATCGACTTCCAGGATGCGATGATCGGGCCGACCGCCTACGATCTCGCATCGATCGTGCAGGATGCGCGTGTCGATATCCCCAAGGCGCTCGCCGATCAGATGATGATCGACTATCTGACGCTTCGGCGCTCGCTGGGAAATTTCGACGAAGCCTCCTTCCTGAAATCCTGGGCGATCATGGCCGCGCAGCGGTGCTGTAAGCTCGGCGGGCTGTGGGTGCGGTTGAAGGAACGGGACGGCAAGCCGCAATATATGCAGCACATGCCTCGCACATTGCGCCATCTTTCCACGGCGCTGGCCCATCAGGCGCTCGCCCCCTTGCGTGATTGGTGCGCGCGGGCTGGAATAGAGCTTCCCGAATCATAAATACGGCTTTCGATGATGACATTGGCTCCACTCACGCAGGCCGTCGTGCTTGCCGCAGGTCTTGGTACGCGCCTGAAGCCGATTACCGACACGATGCCGAAGCCGCTCGTGCCGGTTGCCGGCAAGCCGATGATCGATTACGGACTCGATGCACTGGCAGATGCCGGGGTTACCCGCGCCGTCGTCAACGTGCATCATTTCGCCGACCGGATGGAGGCACATCTTGCCGCCTATGCCCGTCTCGACATCATCATTTCCGACGAGCGCGCCGAACTGATGAATTCCGGCGGCGGCCTGAAGAAGGGTCTCGCGCTGCTTGATCCCGGCATCGTCTATGTGATGAATGCCGATCTTTTCTGGATCGGCGAAAAAACCCATTCGCCGACCAACCTGCAGCGGTTAGCCGGATTCTTCGACCCGGAGCGGATGGACATGGCGCTGCTCTGCGTGCCGCTGGACCGCACGACGGGCCATAACGGCAAGAAGGATTTCCAGCTCGATGCAGACGGAAATCTCAGCCGCTATGTGGATGGCGACAACCCGGTCGTTTACGCCGGGGCGATCGTTCTGCATTCCTCGCTCCTCGATGAGGCGCCGCACGATGCCTTCAATCTCAACATCTATTTCGACAAAGCTATCGAGAAGGGCCGGCTTTTCGGTCTGGTGCTGGATGGCGAATGGATTACGGTCGGCACGCCGGAAGCCTTGCCCGAAGCCGAGGCCGTTATCGCCCGCTACTCCGAAAAGGTGTGAGCCATGCCCGCTGCCCGGCGCATTTTCTCGATCCCGTCAGGCGCTCCCTTCCTGAAGACGCTCGCCGCAGCACTTTGCGACGGTCGGCTGAATGACGACTTTCGGTACGATCCCGCCGATCCGCTCTCGCTTGCGGATGTGACGATCTTTGTCCCGACACGGCGTTCCGCCCGTGTGCTGCGCTCGGAATTCGTCGATCTGCTCGGCGGTCGGGCGGCCATCCTGCCGGTGATCCGGCCGCTTGGCGAAACCGATGATGACAGCGGTTTCTTCGATCTGGTGGCGCCGGAAGAAATGGACATGGCGCTGCCGATCGGCGGCACTGCCAGGCTGCTCGAACTCGGCCGGCTGATCCTTGCCTGGCGCAACCAGCTGCCGAAGATCGTGCTCGACGTGCATTCCGAATCGCCGCTCGTTGCACCGGCGAGCCCGGCGGACGCTATCTGGCTCGCCCGGG
>DLSX01000252.1 GCA_002500765.1 Neorhizobium sp. UBA7851 | reverse complement strand
TCGTTGTTGCCGCCGAGCGCGCGGGCAATGTCGGCCTCGCTCGGCAGGTTCAGCGCCTGCGCCCGGAAGGCGGGTTCGAGCGATGTGTCGCCGGCGCATTCCAGGAGAGCGGCAACGAATGCCGGATCGCAGGTGATGTCCTTGCCATCAAGCGCATCGCGGGCCGCCTGGGTCAGGTTCGGCATGGCGAGATCGGTCAGTGCCTGCCAGCGCGAGAAGAGATCGCTGTCATGGCGGGCGATATGGACGAGATCTTCCGACGACTGGTCGAAGGCCAGATTGACCGGCGCCGAGAAGGACCGGTTGAGCGACAGGACCGGACGCGAGGAAATGCCGGAGAAGGTGAAGATCTGGCTGCGTTCGGTAAGATGCAGCACGTCACCCGTCACCTCGCCGCCGGCAACCGAGGTTGGTTCTGCAATCGAGCCATTGTCGAGGATCAGCGCGAAGGAGAGCGGGATATGCAGCGGCTCCTTGTTGAGCTGGCCGGGCGTTGCCGGTGTCGTCTGCTCGAGCGAAAGCGTGAACGTGCCGGCGGCGCTGTCATAGGCGCCAGAGGCGCTGACGAGAGGCGTACCTGCCTGCACGTACCAGCGGAAGAACTGGCTGAGGTCGCGGGAGCTCGCGTCTTCGAAGCACTTCACATAGTCTTCCACGGTGACGGCCTGACCGTCATGGCGCTCGAAATAGAGATCCATGCCGCGGCGGAAATCGTCGCGCCCGAGAATGGTCGAGATCATTCCGGTGATCTCGGCGCCCTTTTCGTAGATCGTCATCGTGTAGAAGTTGTTGATCTCGCGATAGCTGTCCGGGCGCGGCGGATGCGCCAGCGGGCCGGCATCTTCCGGAAACTGGTCCGACTTCAGGTGGCGCACGTCGGCAATCCGCTTGACCGGGCGCGAGCGCATGTCGGAGGAGAATTCCTGGTCGCGATAAACCGTCAGGCCTTCCTTCAGGCAAAGCTGGAACCAGTCGCGGCAGGTGATGCGGTTGCCGGTCCAGTTGTGAAAATATTCATGCGCGATGATGCGCTCGATATTGGCATAATCCTGGTCGGTCGCGGTTTCCGGGTCGGCCAGAACATACTTGTCGTTGAAGACGTTGAGCCCCTTGTTCTCCATCGCCCCCATGTTGAAATCGGAGACGGCGACGATCTGAAAAATGTTGAGATCGTATTCGCGGCCGAAATGCTCTTCATCCCACTTCATCGAGCGCTTCAGCGCATCCATGGCATAGGCCGCGCGCGCCTCCTTGCCGTGCTCGACATAGATTTTCAGCGCCACTTCGCGGCCCGATATCGTCTCGAACGTGTCTTCGATCATGCCGAGATCGCCGGCGACCAGCGCGAAGAGATAGGCGGGCTTGGGATGCGGATCGAACCAGGCGGCGAATGAGCGGCCTTCGTCATAACCGGCGCCACCGAGGAAGTTGCCGTTCGACAGCATCACGGGATTGGCTGCCTTGTCGCCGATGATGGTGATCGTATAGGGGGCCAGCACATCCGGGCGGTCGGGGAAATAGGTGATCCGGCGAAAGCCCTCGGCCTCGCACTGGGTGCAGTAGACGCCGTTTGTGCGGTAAAGACCCATAAGCTGGGTATTGGCTTCCGGATTGATATGGGTGGTGATCGTCAGTTCGAATGGTGTTTCCGCGGGCAGATCACGGATCGTCAGGCTTTCCGGCTTTGCATCATACTGGCTGGCCGGCATTTCCTTCTGGTCGAACAGCAGACCGGAAAGCGTCAGTTCGTCACCATCCAGGATCAGCGGCAGCGATGCGTCGACGCCTTCGCGCCGATGGAAGATCAACCGGGCCTCGACCTTTGTATTGGTCGGATCGAGTTCGAACGTCAGGTCGACCCGTTCCAGAACAAAGTCAGTGGGGCGGTAATCCGCCAGATGCACGATCTGGCCCGTATCTGTTCGCATGATGTTTCCTGAAACGGCTTAACGACTGGACGAGGCAATGGGATGCCGCTCCGTGATCGGACCGGTTTGTTCCCCAACGCCGCGGGCATATTTGCATCCAATGCTAAACGATTGTTGAACCGTGACTAAAATAAAGTGTCGCACTCTCAGTATAGTGATCCTTTTTCACGCAGTGCTATTTGCCGGCAGGGCAGGCAATGGGAAAGTGTCCTTTGATCGGGATGTGGTCAGCTGCGTCGATTGGCCCATGGAAAAACACCCGTCGATTTTCACACACGGCGTCCGGCTTTTGCGTTAATGTGTTGCGAATCCACCCCGCCTGCTTCTCTGGTCAGGGCTTAAGGGCCTGAACCACAACGAGTTCCCCAATGGCATCCGACGCATTAAATCCCCTTCGCGGGATTACGTTGAAAGTATTGTCTGTCGTTGTATTCGTCATGATGCAGACTTGCATCAAGGCGGCCGGACCGGATCTTCCGGCCGGACAGGTCACCTTCTACAGGTCGGCTTTCGCTCTGGTTCCGATCCTGGGCTACTTGTCGTTTCGACGGGAACTGTTCCACGCCTTCCACACCAACAGCTTTACGGGACACCTGAAGCGCGGCGTGCTTGGCATTATGGGCATGATCTGTGGCTTTTACGGTCTTGTTCACCTGCCGATGCCGGATGCGATCGCGCTCGGTTATTCGATGCCACTGATTGCTGTGATTTTTGCCGCTATCTTTCTCAAGGAGACCGTCAGGCTCTATCGCTGGACGGCAGTTGCGGTCGGCATGGTTGGTGTGGTGATCATTTCCTGGCCGAAAATGACCATGTTCAGCTCAGGCGGGATGGGGTCTGAACAGGCAATGGGTGCTCTGGCGGTGCTGCTCGGGGCGGTGCTCGGCGGTTTTGCCATGATCCAGGTCCGTCAGCTCGTTCAGACGGAAAAGACAGCAACAATCGTGCTGTATTTCTCGCTGACGGCGGCAATATTGTCGATTATCACCCTGCCTTTCGGCTGGGCCTCTCTGAGCGGTTACGCGCGCCTATGCCTGATCGCCTCGGGATTTTTCGGAGGATTGGGCCAGATCCTGCTGACGGAGAGTTATCGTCACGCCGACGTCTCGACGATCGCGCCCTTCGAATACACTTCGATCATTCTCGGCATCGCCATCGCCTATACGCTCTTCGGCGATATTCCTGCCTTCAATACATTAATCGGCACGGCCATTACCGTCTCGGCCGGCATATTCATCATCTACCGCGAGCACCAGTTGGGACTGGAGCGCAAGGCGGCGCGCAAAGCTTCGCCGCCGGGAGCGTGAGGCGCGAATCCAGAAGGATCGCGATACGCTTCAAAGCGGAATGCCGGAAAGTGAGCCGACGGAATTCATCACGTCGCCTCGGGTCTTGCTCGCTTCGGAAAACTCGCGTGACGCATTCACAGCGGTATTTATCTGACGCAAATTTTCACGGAGTGTGCGAAGAGGCCTGAAAATCGATCTCATCGCACATCCTCCTCAACGTTCGCGGAATTCGGCAAACATGGCCGAAGGACGCGAGATCCCTGCCGGGCGCGCCATGGCGCGGGAGGTGAGCTGCTCGTTCGTGGCTGAGCCGAAACGGTGGTAGCCTTGTGTCGAACGTGGGCCGACACCTGCGGCGCGGAGTGTTTCGAAGCCCGAATGAATGGGGCGAAAACGGGTGGTCATTGGTTTAGTCCTTAGAGCCTTGGTTCCTCCCAAGACATTAGTAATATTGCTAAAATACCTCGATTCCGCAATGCGGCAGAACGCCACGCTGCCATGCGTTTCTCGCATGGGTTGCTTCACGTAACGGTAATATTTTGCATTTCGTCAGGTATGTTGCACTAAATATGTGCAATTTTATTTAGGCGAGGCCGTTTCGGAAGATCAGCAGATCCTGCCAGGTCAAGGCTTTGTTGGCAGGAGCGGTGAGCAGTTCCTGCGGATGGAATGTTGCAAGTGCGGGAATTTCCAGGCCGGCAAAGGATACGGTCTGCCATTGTCCACGCATGGTGTGGATCGTCCCGTTGCCTCCGATGAAGAAGCGGGCCGGAAAATTGCCGAGCAGCAGCAGCGCCTTCGGCCGGGCAAGCGCAATCTGCCGTTCGATGAAGGGCTGGCATATATCCATTTCGGCCGATGACGGCATGCGGTTTCCCGGCGGCCGCCAGGGAATGACATTGGTCATCAGCATGCCGTCGCGGGAAAGTCCGATTGCCGCAAGCATCCGGTCAAGCAGATCTCCGGCCCGGCCCGAAAAAGGCGTGCCATCGCGATCATCATCCGCATTCGGCATCGGCCCGATGACGGCGATGCCGGAGGATGGATCGCCGCTGGCAAACACAGTGGAACGGGCGCTGTTCTTCAGGTTGCAGCCGTTAAACGCCTCGATAGCCGCCTTCAGCTCGGCCAGCGAGCCGGCGCCGTCGGCTGCCGATCGCGCAGCCTCCACGGCCTGCGCCG
>DLSX01000222.1:26471-28483 GCA_002500765.1 Neorhizobium sp. UBA7851 | reverse complement strand
CCGCAGCCGGAGGGGCCGACCAGCACGAGAAAGCCGCCCTTTTCCAGCTCGATATCGATGCCCTTGAGGATCTCGACGCTGCCGATCTTCTTGCGGATTTGTTTGATCTGGAGAAAGCTCATTGCGGTTATCCCTTGACTGCGCCGGCCATCAGGCCGCGCACGAAATAGCGTCCGGCGACGACATAGACGATGAGCGTCGGCAGCGCGGCAAAGACTGCCGCGGCCATGTCGACATTGTATTCCTTGACGCCGGTGGAGGACGAAACGAGGTTGTTGAGCGCCACCGTCATCGGCGAGGCTTCGCCGGACGAGAAGGAGACGCCGAACAGAAAGTCGTTCCAGATATTGGTGAACTGGTAGATGACGGTGACGACGATGATCGGCCCCGAACTCGGCAGCAGGATGCGCCAGAAGATCTTGAAAAAACCGGCGCCATCGATCATCGCGGCCTTTACCAGCTCATCCGGAAAGGCTTCGTAATAATTGCGGAAGAACAGCGTGGTGAAGCCGAGACCATAGATCACGTGCACCATGACGAGGCCGGTGGTCGAGTTCGACAGGCCCATCAGGCCCAGAAGCCGCGCCATCGGGATCAGCACTGCCTGGAACGGGATGAAGCAGGCAAACAGCATCATGCCGAAAACGATCTTGTGGCCCGGAAAACGCCACTTGGTCAGCACGTAGCCATTGAGCGCACCTAAGAGCGTCGAAATGATCACGGCGGGCACGACCATCTTGATCGAGTTCCAGAAATAGCCCTTGATGCCGACGCAGGAGACCCCGATGCAGGCCTCACCCCAGGCTTTCACCCAGGCAGCGATCGATGGGTCGGTCGGCAGCGCCAGCATGTCGCCGCCGCGGATTTCGTCGAGCGATTTGAACGAGGTCGACAGCATCACGTAAAGCGGCAGCAGATAGACCACCGCGAGGATGAGCAGCGCTGCATAGATGAAAGTGCGGGTGAAGCGCGCCGAACCGGCACTGATGGTTTCGGGCGAAGCGCTCATTGTTTCTTCTCCCGCAGTTCCGAATAGAGATAGGGTACGATGATCGCGGTAATGCCCATCAGCATCATCACGGCGCTGGCCGAACCGACATTCATCTGGTTGCGGTTGAACGTATAGGAATACATGAAGGTGGACGGCAGCTCTGTCGCATTGCCCGGCCCGCCGCCAGTAAGCGCGATGACGAGGTCATAGGACTTGATCGCCATATGCGCGAGCACGATGAAGGCCGACAGAAATACCGGCCGCAGCAGCGGAATGATGATGCGGCGATAGATATTGACCGTCGACGCCCCGTCGATCTGCGCCGCCTTGATGATCTCGCCGTCGATGCCGCGAAGCCCGGCCAGGAACATCGCCATGATGAAGCCCGACGCCTGCCAGACCCCGGCGATGACGACGGTGTAGATCGCCATGTTCGGATTGACCAGCCAGTCGAAGGTAAAGCTCTCCCAGCCGAGATTGCGCATCGTGTGTTCGAGGCCAAGGCCGGGATTGAGGAACCACTTCCACGCCGTACCGGTGACGACGAAGGAAAGCGCCATCGGATAAAGAAAGATCGGCCGCAGCACGCCTTCGGCGCGGATGCGCTGGTCCATCAGGATTGCGATGAACAGCCCGATCGCGGTGCAGAGCGCGATGTAGAGAATGCCGAAAATGGCCAGATTCTGCATCGCCACATACCAGTTGGGCTGTGACCAGAGCCGGAAATAGGCATCGAACCCGCCCCACTTATAGACCGGCAGGATGCGCGATGTGGTGAAGGACAGCGTGATCGTCCAGAGGATGAAGCCGTAGACGAAAATCAGGATGACGGCGAAGGACGGCGCCAGAACAAGTTTCGGCAGGCCGTTGCGCAACGTGTCGGCGAAGGATTTTCGCGGCCGTTCCGGCGTGATCACCGGCATCGGTTCGATTGTCGTCATGGGGGTCTCCGGCGACATGCGAGAATGAGATTAAGATGTACGCGGCAGCGGTCGGGGTTTGCCCCTCATCCGCCTGCCGG
>DLSX01000222.1:21542-26465 GCA_002500765.1 Neorhizobium sp. UBA7851 | reverse complement strand
CCCGCCGATCTCTGCGTGAGGCAGATCTCCAGCGTCAACCGATCACTTCGCAGCAGCCACCGCTTCCGGCAGGCGCTTCAGCGCCGCATCGGTCGTCAGCTGGCCGTTCAAATGCTGGGTGATGACGTCGAGCATGGCTTCCTTGATGGCGGCCGGCTGGGCGTAACCGTGAGCCAGCGAGCCCATCAGCGTGCCCTTGGACGAGGCTTCAGCCAGATCCTTCATGCCCTTCTTGGCGCAATCGTCGAATTCCGTATCCGGAATGTCGGTGCGGGCCGGAACCGAACCCTTCACCTTGTTGAAGGCGATCTGGAAGGCCGGGTTTTCGACGGCGGACGCCATCTTCATCTGCGCGTCGGCAGCGTCGCCGCCCACGTCGAACATCATGAACTGGTCGGCGTTGAAGAGAACCGACCCTTGAGTGCCGGGGAAGCGGATGCAGACGAAATCCTTGCCCGGTTCCTTCTTGGCGCGCAGCCATTCGCCCTTCGACCAGTCGCCCATTTCCTGCGCGCCGGCCTTGCCTTCGATGACAAGCGCGGTAGACAGGTTCCATTCGCGGCCGGAAAAATTCGGGTCGAAATAGGTGCGCAGCTTCGACATGTCGTCAAAGACCTGCTTCATCGTATCGCTGGAAAGCGCTTCCGGATCGGCTTCGAGCACGGCCTTCTTGTAGAAGTCCGGACCACCGCGGGACAGAACCACGGCTTCCCAGAGCGTGCCGTCCTGCCACGGAACGCCACCATGGGCGAGCGGCACGATGCCGTCAGCCTTGAACTTGTCGAGAAGGGCAAACAGCTCGTCCATATTGGTCGGCTCCTTGGCGCCGGCCTTGTCGAGCGCGGCCTTGTTCAGCCACAGCCAGTTGGTCGAGTGGATATTGACCGGTGCGGCGACCCAGTGCCCGTCATATTTGGAGAATTCCTGCAGAGCCGGCGGAATGACCTTGTCCCAGCCTTCCTTGGCGGCAAGATCGTCGAGGTTCGCGGCAACGCCCATCTCGGACCAGTCGCGCAGGTCGAAACCGAGCAACTGTACGGCGGTCGGCGGATCGCCTGCGGTGACGCGGGCGCGAAGTGCGGTCATGGCAGCCGAACCGGCACCGCCGGCAACCGGCATGTCCTTCCAGGTGACGCCTTCCTTGGCGAGGTTTTCCTTCAGCACGTTGAGCGCTGCAGCTTCACCGCCGGATGTCCACCAGTGCAAGACTTCGACTTCGGCAGCCTTGGCGGCACCAGCTGTCATCGCGATCAACGCGGCACCGGCGGCCAGTTTTGTAATGGCACGAATATTCATTGATGATCTCCTCCAAATCCGGGCTCCTCTCCGGATAGGGGAATTTATAACGTTATAACCAGAGCAGGTGTCAACCCACGAGTGAAGGTTTTCGAATTGCTCGCGATCAATTTTTTAAATTATTGATCCCAATAGGCAAATCTCGATGTTCAGAAGAATATTCTGCCGCTTTGAAGAAAATTCTGGAAATCGGCGCGGAATTTGTAACGATATATATGGAGGTTCCGGCGGCGATCAGCGGCTGGATGGAGGATCAGACATGTCGCTGGACGATGCGGAAGACGGACGCCCACAGAATACGGCGGGGTCTTCGACTTCAAATCCCGGCTCCCACCGCAAGCCGACGCTGAAGACGATTGCCGAATTGACCGGGCTTGCCGTCACCACGGTTTCGCGCGCGCTCGGCGACGATCCCTTGATCGCACGGGAAACCCGCCAGCGCGTTCAGGCGGCCGCGGCTGAGGTCGGTTACCTGCCCGACCGGGCCGCCCAGCGTCTGCGCACAGGCCGCACCAACGTCATCAGCCTCGTTCTGGACCCGCACGAGGAAATCCTCGGCTACGGCACCTCGATGATAAGGGGCATGACCGCGACCCTGCGCGGCACGCCCTATCACCTCGTCATCACCCCGCATTTTTCCGATACGCCGCAGATCGATCCCGTCCGCCATATCGTCCGCAACAGGATGGCAGACGGCATATTGTTCAGCCGCACAGAGCCCTCCGACGAACGGGTGAAATTCCTGCTGGAAGCGGGTTTTCCTTTCGTTTGCCACGGCCGGACGGAACTTGCGACGCCACACCCCTATGTCGATTACGACAATTACAGTTTCACCTATCAGGCGGCCAAGAAACTGATTGCCTCGGGCTGTCGACGCCTGTTCATCATCCTGCCTCCCGAACGCTTCACCTTCCATCAACACATGCGCCACGGCTTCATGACGGCGGTGCGGGAGGAAGGAGTAGGCTTCGAGATCGCCAAGGGCATCACGTTGGACAGCAAGGCGGATGCGGTGCGAGATCATGTTGCCGAGCGCCTGGCCAAAGCCGACCCGCCGGACGGTTTCATCTGCGGCGGCGAAGTCTCGGCCATGGCGGTGATGTCGGCCACCCATGATCTCGGGCTCACGATCGGGCGGGATGTCCGGCTGGTGGCGAAACAGACATCCGGCCTGTTCGATCAGGTCAGGCCGCGGATCGAGACGATCTACGAGGACCTGTCGGAAGCCGGAAGGCTGATGGCGGGGCTGCTGTTGAAACGAATGGCGGGGGCGACGCCGGTGAGCGAATTGCAGGCGGTGCTGGAGGTGTGAGGCTCAGCCTCCGCGCGCGGGATTACCCCCCTCTGCCCTGCCGGGCATCTCCCCCTCAAGGGGGGAGATCAGCTGGGCGCTTGCTCCTTGCCCTCAGGCAAATTCCTTCTTCTGCTCAATCGCCAGTCTACGCTCAATAGGAAGCGGAGGCCGTGCCGAGTGTGATCTCCCCCCTTGAGGGGGAGATGGCCGGCAGGCCAGAGGGGGGTGCCGGCACACACCGACGCCCTATATCAATCCTCTTCGACAAACACCTCTTCGCGCTTCTTCCGCACGCTCGGCAGGAAGACGACGATCAGCACGACCACGGCGATGAACAGCAGCGTAGCGCTGATCGGCCGTGTGACGAAGGTCGACGGATCGCCGCGTGACAGGATCATCGCGCGCCTGAGGTTTTCTTCCAAGAGCGGCCCGAGCACGAAACCGAGCAGCAACGGTGCCGGCTCGCAGCGCAGTTTCAGGAGCAGGTAGCCGAGCAGACCGAAGAATGCGACGGCATAGAGGTCGTAGACGTTGGAATTGACGCTGTAGACGCCGATCGAGCAGAAGGCCATGATGATCGGGAAGAGCAGGTAATAGGGGATGGTCAAGAGCTTCACCCACAGCCCGATCAGCGGCAGGTTGAGAATGACGAGCATCAGGTTGCCGATCCACATCGAGGCGATGATGCCCCAGAACAAAGCCGGCTGTTCTGCCGCAACATTCGGGCCCGGCACGATGCCCTGGATGATCATCGCGCCGACCATCAGCGCCATGACCGGGTTGGCCGGAATGCCGAGGGTGAGCAACGGAATGAACGAGGTCTGGGCACCGGCATTGTTTGCCGATTCAGGACCGGCGACGCCCGCAACCGCACCATGGCCGAACTCTTCCGGCGTCTTCGACACCTTCTTTTCCACCGTATAGGAGGCGAATGACGCAAGGATCGCGCCGCCGCCCGGCAGGATGCCGAGAACCGAGCCGATCGCCGTGCCGCGCAGCACCGGAGCGATCATCGCCCGGAAATCCTCGCGGCTCGGCAGAAGGCCGGAAACCTTCGCCATCAGCACTTCCCGCGTTTTTTCGTTTTCGAGATTGCGCAGGATTTCCGCGATGCCGAAGACGCCGACCGCGACCGCGACGAAATTCAGCCCGTCAGCATATTCGCGAATGCCGAGCGTGAAGCGTGGCGCGCCGGTATAGATATCAGTGCCGACGAGGCCCAAGAGCAGGCCGAGCGCCACCATGGCGAGCGCCTTGATGACCGAGCCATGCGCCAGCGCAATCGACGAGACGAGGCCGACGACCATCAGCGAAAAATATTCGGCGGCGCCGAATTCCAGTGCGATGGCTGTCAGCGGCGGCGCGAAGATGGCGACGAGAAAGGTCGACACCGTGCCGGCAAAGAACGAGCCGATCGCGGCAATCGCAAGGGCTGCCCCCGCCTTGCCCTTGCGGGCCATCTGATAACCGTCGATCGCGGTGACGGCCGACGAGGATTCGCCCGGCATGTTGATCAGGATCGCCGTGGTCGAGCCGCCATATTGCGCGCCGTAATAGATGCCGGCGAGCATGATAAGCGACGATACGGGTTCAAGCTGGAAGGTGATCGGCAGAAGCATGGCGATCGTCGCGGTGGCGCCGATGCCCGGAAGCACGCCGATCAGCGTGCCGAGCAGCACGCCGATCAGGCAGAAGAACAGGTTCTCGATAGACCCTGCCGTCTGGAAGCCGAGAAGAAGATTGTTGAAAAGATCCATCAGTCAAATCCTAGAAGCGAACCCAGGGTCCGAAGCGCTGGAAGGGCAATCCGAGGCCATAAGAGAAGACCAGCACGGAAAAGGCGGTGAGCAGCACGGCGAGCACGAGGGCCGTCAGCGGCTTCATCTTGTGCGAGGCGAAGGCGGCGATCAGTGCGGCGAAGAAAAGCGACGGCACGAAGCCGAGGCCGCGAACGGTGATGCCGAAGAAGATCGGGGCGGCGAGAATGAAGATGATACCGCGCCAGGCGATCGGCCCGATCGGTTCTCCTTCGACACGAAACGCCTGGAAAAGAATGATGGCGCCGAACAGGATCAGCGCCAGCGCCAGGATGAACGGGAAATAGCCCGGCCCCATGCGGAACGCCGTACCGAGCTCAAGCTCGATGGACTGATAGGCAAAGAAGATCCCGACGGCGATCAGCAGGATGCCGCAGATCAGATTGGCTTTGTCGAATGACTTGGAATTCATGATGTCTCCGTTTGTGTGGGAGATGGTCTTGCGTTGATGGCTGGAGCTTTCGCCCCCTCTGCCCTGCCGCTTGCCGCGACCTCCGCCCCTCATCCGCCTGCCGG
>DLSX01000222.1:2376-21487 GCA_002500765.1 Neorhizobium sp. UBA7851 | reverse complement strand
GAGGGTTAGGGTGAGGGGCAGACTTAGACGCAAGGACGTCAGGCCTAATCCGCGTACTGCCCTGCAGACTCGATGATCGGCTTCCAGCGGGCGATTTCGGTCTCCAGCTTGGCCTTCAGCGCAGCCGGCGTCGCATCGGCTTCCGGCGAAGGCTTGGTGCCGAGTTCGGCGAAGCGCTTGACGATGTTTTCGTCCTTCAGCGCGCCCTGCAGCGATTTCGACAGACGTTCGTTGATCTCGGCCGACGTGCCCTTCGGCGTATAGATTCCGTGCCAGATACCAACCGTCATGCTCTCGAGCCCGGCTTCCTTGACGGTCGGCAGGTCCTTGAAAATGTCCAGACGTTCCGGCGAAGTCACGGCATAGGCCTTGATCGTGCCGCCCTGGATCTGCTTGGTCGTGTTGGTGGTCTGGTCGCACATGATATCGACCTGGCCGCCGAGAAGATCGGTCATCGCCGGACCGGTACCCTTGTAGGGGACGGTAACGAGCGGGGTCTCAATCGCGCTCATGAACAGCATGCCGCAGAGATGCGAAGCCGCGCCGATACCGGCATTGGCCACCGTCACCTTGTCGGCATTCGCCTTGGCATATTCGACGAGGCCCTTGAGATCTGTCGCTTCCATGTCCTTGCGGGCGACGATCGTCATCGGCACGTCGGTGACGAGACCGACATAGTCGAAGGCGTTCAGCGTGTCATAGGCAAGCTTGCGGTAAAGCGTGGCGCTGGTCGCCATGCCGATATGGTGGAGCAGAACCGTGTAGCCGTCAGCTTCAGCCGCCGCAACGCGACCGGCACCGAGCGTTCCTCCGGCGCCGCCGACATTTTCGACGACGATCTGCTGGCCGAGATCCTTCGACATGGATTCGGCGACCAGACGGGCAACCGTATCCGTCGGGCCACCGGCGGCGAACGGCACGACCATGGTGATCTGGCGTTCGGGATACCCTTGCGCCCCCGCCTGCGCGGAAAAGAGCGAGATGGCGGCAAGCGCGGTTGCGCCGAGAACGGCGTTGAACAATTTCATCGATTTCCTCCTCCAAGGACCAAAGTCCGCGGGCGCGGTCTCCTCCGGCGCCTGCTTGCCCCCATTAGCAGGCCGCGCCAAAACGCTGGCAATCGGCTCTGGCACCAAGCAGAGCTGATAATATTCAAATCGCAGCGCAACATGGGTGGATTTGGGGACAATACCGGAATGCGATGGGTGGATTTCCACCCAGGCATGGTGTGGCGGATTGTCTTACTCTCCTCATTCCTGTGCTCGTCACAGGGATGAGGGAGAAGAGAACATCACTCGCCGCGATCGTCCTGCAACAGGCCGTCCGTTACCAGCATCTTCTTGTCGAGTCCGTATTTCTGCATCTTTTCATAAAGCGTCTTGCGGGAAATCCCAAGTGTTTCATAGACGGGCTTCAGCGCACCGCCGTGAGCCGCAATTTCAGTGGCGATGAGATTTCGTTCGAAAGCCGCCACCTTTTCCGCCAGCCGGCCACCATTCTCCTTCGCGGCGCCGCCCGGCTCCCCCGAACCCGGATCGAGACCCAGCACCAGCCGATCGGCAGCGTTGCGCAGCTCGCGCACATTGCCCGGCCAGTCACGCTGGGCGATCAGCGAAAGAACATCGGGCGGCACAATGACATCCTCCCGACCGTAACGCGCCGCGGCCTCGCGAACGAGCTGCAGGAAGAGCAGCGGAATATCCGCCCGCCGCTGCGAAAGCGCCGGCACATGCACCGTCGCGACATTCAGCCGATAGAGAAGATCGGCCCGGAACCGCCCGGCCGCCACCTCCGCCTCGAGATCCACTTTGCTGGTGGCGATGAACCGTACGTCGAGCGGCACCGTCTCGTTCGACCCAAGCCGGGTAATCACCCGCTCGAGCAGCACCCGCAGGAATTTTGCCTGCAGGTCTAAGGGCATGGAGCTGATCTCGTCGAGAAGTATCGTCCCTCCCCGCGCATGCTCGAATTTTCCGTATCGCGGCCGAAGCGCACCGGGAAACGCCCCTGCTTCATGGCCGAACAGTTCGCTCTCGATCAGCGTTTCGGGAAGTGCCGCGCAATTGATGGCGATCAGCGGGCGGTTGGCGCGCGGGCTGATATCGTGCAGCGCCCGCGCCACCACTTCCTTGCCGACGCCGGTATCGCCGATCACCAGCGTATCGGCATCCGTCGCGCCGATGGCCCGGATACGGTAGCGCAGGTCGACCATCACCTGTGTGCGGCCCGGCATCCGGGCCTCCACATCGTCACGCTTGCCGGCCACGGCCCGAAGCCGCCGGTTTTCCAGGATCAGCGCCCGTCGCTCTAGCGCGCGACGGATGACGCCGGCCAGATGCTGCGGCGTGAACGGTTTTTCGAGAAAATCGTAAGCCCCCTCGCGCATCGCTTTTACCGCAAGCTGCACGTCGCCATGGCCGGTGACGAGAATGACCGGGATTTCCGCATCGAGCTCGCGCACCCGGTGCAGCAGCGTCATGCCATCCAGCCCCGGCATGCGGATATCGCTGACGATCACGCCGTCGAAACCGAAGCCGGAAAGCTCCAGCACGTTTTCCGCATTAGGAAACGTGTCGACGGTGAGGTCGAACAATTCCAACGCCTGGGCAGTGGAGCGGCGAAGCTCCTCTTCGTCATCGACAAGCAGCACCCGTTGCGGCAGCGTCATTCGGCGGCCTCCATTACGCTTGCATCGGCGATATCGAGTTCGATGGCAAACACCGCCCCGCCTTCCGGATGATCGATAACGGAGAGGCTGCCGCCGAAATCCTTGACGATATTGTAGGAGATCGACAGGCCAAGCCCGAGCCCCTTGCCGACGCCCTTGGTGGTGAAGAACGGATCGAATATGCGCTCGCGGATGGCGGCCGGCACGCCCGGCCCGCGATCCCGCACGATGATCATTACCTTCTCAGCCGCGCTGGAAGCGGACACGTCGATGCGACGGTCCTCAAGCCCTTCGATCGCGTCTGCAGCATTGGTGACGATGTTGACCAGCACCTGCTGCAGCCGAACGGCGCCTGCCATGACCCGAGGCAGGCCCGGATCGACCGTGATGCGCAGCTCAGCATCAGCTGCCTTCAGCCGCGCAGAAACGATCTCGATCGTATCGCGGATGACATCCTCGACGCTGACGGCGCCAAGTTTCTCGTTCGGTTTGCGGGCGAAATTACGCAGGTGACGGCTGATCGAGGCCATCCGGTCGATCAGCGCCGAGATGCGCTTGAGATTGTCGCTCGCCTCTTCCACACGTCCCCGCGCGATCAGCAGGCCGGTGGTCTCGGCATAGGTCTTCGCCGCGGCGAGCGGCTGATTGAGCTCGTGGGAAAGGGCTGCCGACATCTGGCCTAGGCCTGCGAGTTTGCCGGCCTGCACCAGATCGGCCTGCGTCCTGCGCAGCCGTCGTTCGGTCAGGCGACGCTCGGCGATCTCCTTTTCGATCCGGCTGTTGACGCGGGCAAGGGCCGCGGTGCGCTCGTCCACCCGCCGCTCCAGTTCGTTCTGCGCTTCGGCCTGCAACTGCATGCGCTCGGCAAGCCGCGCCCTACGCTGGAAGACGATCGCCGAGACAAGTCCTGCAAGGCAGAGCGCCAGGAAAACCGCCGCCATCATCGTCTGCGCCTGCCAGCGCACCGATGCCGTATCCATCAGCACATTCACCGTCCAGCCCGCCTCCGGCATGGATTGCGAGACGTAGAGATATTCCCGCTCGGTATTGCCATTCCGGATCAGCATCGTTTCGTGACCCGCAAAACGGCCATAGGCGAGCGGAAGCTGGTGCAATTTCACATCCGCGTATCGGCGAGAAATTTCGGTACGGGCCACACGATCCGGCGTCAGCGGCAGGATCGCGGCAAAGCGCCATTCATCGCTGCCCGTCATGAAGATGATCCCTTCAGGATCAGAGACAAAGATCCGGTCATCGCCGCCGGCCCAGGAAGCCTCGATCGTGTCGAGATCGACCTTGAAAACGATGACACCCAAAATCCTGCCGTCCATCACGATCGGCGAGCTGAAATAATAACCGCGCTTGGCCGATGTCGTGCCGACCGCGAAGAAACGGGACCTTTCGCCTCGTGCCGCCTCCTGGAAATAGGGACGGTAGCTGAAATTCTCGCCGACGAAACTGACCGGGGAATCGTAGTTGCTGGCGGCAATCGTCGTGCCGTCCATGGTCATGATGTAGATGTCTGAAGACTTCAGCAGCGCATTGACGGATTTCAGATACTGGTTGGCAGCAAGCCGCAGCGCGCCGTTGCCGGGATCCTCGATCAGCACTTCGATAATCTCGTCATCCGCGGTCAGCGCCGGCAACGCCTCGTAGCGTTTCAGATGCCCGTCGAGCGCAGAGACGGCGAGCCTGAGTGTCGTGCCGGCCTGCAGCTCCGCCTCGTTCATGGCGCTGCGTGCCACGAACCCGTGCACCTTCCACGTCAGCACGAGGCCGAGCGCCAGACACAGGACAGAAACTGCCAATATACGATGCTTCACGTCCGAAGGGCTCCTCCTCCCTCGACCATAACGCGCATATCTTACGGAGCGCCGCGGAATTTTCCAATGGGGACTCGCGCGATGGCTGTGTTCGGAAATTTTGGCTTAAGCAAAGACCGATAAGTAAGGCCACGAGCAGCGGTAATCCCATCCAAGACGCTTGACTTGAGGTAGGATATCGCGTCGTTTTGCAATCAGTGAGGGCATACCGCTTCGCGTGGTAAAAGGGGTTGAGAATGGTTTCCTTGCTTGCGCTTTTTATGGGCGGCGTCGCCGGTCTCAGAGCCATGATGGCACCGGCGCTTGTCACCTGGGCGGCGGCGCTTGGCTGGCTTGATCTGTCGGGCACGTATCTGTCTTTCCTGGGCTCCAACTGGGCGGTGCTGATCCTCACCATTCTCGCCGTGCTGGAACTGGTGACCGACCAGTTGCCCAACACGCCGAGCCGCAAGGTGCCGCAGCAATTCATCACCCGCCTGATAACCGGCGGCGTGGCCGGTGCCGCGATCGGCATCCCTTACGACCTGTGGCTGGCCGGCCTCGTTTCCGGTGTTCTCGGTGCCGTTGCCGGGACCTATGGCGGCGCCTGGGCGCGGGCAAAGCTGGCCGATCATTTCGGCAACGACCAGCCGGCCGCATTCATCGAGGATGGCGTCGCTTTTGCCGCGGCCTTCATCTTCATCTTGTCTCTGCCCGCGGCACCGACGATATGAGGAGCTTCGACGCGATCATCATCGGCGCCGGACAGGCTGGACCGTCGCTTGCCGGCCGGTTCAACGACGCGGGAAAGACGGTCGCGATCATCGAGCGCAAACATGTCGGCGGCACCTGCGTCAACACCGGCTGCAAACCGACCAAGACGCTGGTCGCCAGCGCCTACACCGCCCATCTCGCCCGCCGCGCATCGGAATATGGCGTCAACATCGGCGGCGAAGTTTCGGTCGACATGCAGGCCGTGATGCGCCGCTCCCACAAGGTGACGCTCGACAGCCGCCACAGCAATGAAAACTGGCTGGAGGGTATGGAGCACTGCGAACTGATCCGCGGCCATGCCCGTTTCGAGAGCACGAACGTCATTCGCGTGGACGACCAACTGCTGACCGCACCGCAAATCTTCCTGAATGTCGGATCGCGCGCCACGATCCCGGATTTCGCCGGTGTCGGCGACATCCCCTACATGACCAACAGCGATATCGTTTTGCTCGACCGGCTGCCGAAACATCTCGTCATCGTCGGCGGCAGTTATATCGGGCTGGAATATGCGCAGATCTATCGCCGCTTCGGCGCCGAGGTGACGGTCGTCGAAAAAGGACCAAGGCTGATCGGCCGCGAGGACGAGGACATCTCTGCAGCCGTCCGAGAAATCCTTGAGGCGGAGGGCATCCATATCCGCACAAGGGCCGAATGCATCCGTTTCCGAAAGCATGAGCAGGGTATCGCGGTCGGCGTGAACTGCGACGAAGGCGAGCCCGAAGTGATCGGCTCGGATGTGCTGCTCGCTGTCGGCCGGCGACCGAATACCGACGATCTGGGCCTCGAAAAGGCCGGAATAGAACTGGACGCGCGCGGCTTCATCAAGGTGGATGATCGGCTGGCCACCAATATCGACGGCATATGGGCGATGGGCGATTGCAACGGTCGCGGCGCCTTCACCCACACCGCCTATAACGACTTCGAGATTGTCGCCGCCAACCTCTTCGATGGTGAGGACCGAAAAGTTTCGCAGCGCCTGCTGGGCTATGCCCTGTTCATCGACCCGCCGCTCGGCCGCGTCGGTCTGGGTGAGGAAGAGGCGCGCAAGGCGGGCCATGATGTGCTGGTCGGCAAACGCCCGATGACCAATGTCGGCCGCGCCGTCGAGAAAGGCGAAACCAAGGGTTTCATGAAGATCGTCGCCGACGCGAAGACAAAAAAAATCCTCGGCGCGGCCCTGCTCGGCACCGGCGGTGACGAGGCGATCCATGGCGTGCTGGACCTGATGAATGTCGGCGCGAGCTATGACGACCTGCGCTGGGCGGTTCCGATCCATCCGACCGTTTCCGAGCTCTGGCCGACCGTCGTGCTTTCGATGAGATAGAACATCCCCGTGGCATAAGGGGATCGGCAAGCTTTTCCGCTTATGAACAGGATCGAACGAGCCTGTCGGGGGTGAAAACATGTGCGGATTTGCTGGCTATGCGGGAGAAGGTTTGGGGGCGGAACGCGCTTCATCGCTTCTATCCGCCATGGGACAGGCGATCGCCCATCGCGGCCCCGATGGCCACAGCATCTGGACCGCCCACGGCGTCGGCCTCTCGCATGTCCGCCTGTCGATCGTCGGGCTTTCCGACGGCCAGCAGCCGATGACGAGCGCCGACGGGCGCTACACGATCGCCTTCAACGGCGAGATCTTCAACTATGTCGAACTGCGCGACGAACTGAAGGCGCGCGGCGCCACCTTCCGCACCGGCTCGGATACCGAAGTGCTGCTGCAGCTTTATGCCTTTGACGGCGAGGCCTGCCTGCAAAAACTGAACGGCGATTTCGCTTTCGCCATCTGGGATGCGACGGAGCACAGGCTGTTTCTCGCACGGGACCGAATGGGTGTGCGGCCGCTCTTTTATACCGAGCACAGGGGCACGCTCTATTTCGCCTCGGAAGTGAAGGCGCTTCTGACCGTGCCCGGCATAAAGGCGGAACTCGATCCTGTCGCGCTCGACCAGATCTTTACGCTCTGGGCACCGATCGCGCCACGAACCGCCTTTCGCGACATCTTCGAGCTTGAACCGGGCCGGATGCTGGTTCGCGAGGGCGGCGCCAACAGGCTGGCCTCCTACTGGACGCTCGATTTCCCCGATGCCGGAGAGCACGGCGCATTAGCCGAAGGCCACAGCGAGGAACTGCGCGCATTGCTGACCGATGCGGTACGATTGCGCATGCGGGCCGATGTGCCGGTCGGCTCCTATCTCTCGGGCGGGCTGGATTCCTCGCTGATCTCGGCGCTGGCCGCCCCGATGGCACCAGGCGGACTGAACACCTTTTCCGTCACCTTCGACAGTGCGGAACATGACGAAAGCAGTTTTCAGCGGCAGGTGGCAACGGCGCTCGGCACGCATCACCGATCGGTCGCCTCATCGCCCAGAGCAATTGCAGATACCTTTCCCGACATCATCCGCTTTACCGAACGCCCGATCCTGCGCACCGCCCCCGCCCCGCTATACACGCTGGCCGGCCTCGTCCGCGAAGACGGCATGAAGGTGGTGCTGACCGGCGAAGGCGCGGACGAAGTATTTGCCGGCTACGACATTTTCCGCGA
The DNA here is from genome assembly GCA_002500765.1 of Neorhizobium sp. UBA7851. Lineage (GTDB taxonomy): Bacteria > Pseudomonadota > Alphaproteobacteria > Rhizobiales > Rhizobiaceae > Neorhizobium. The sequence goes on along the minus strand of DLSX01000222.1, from coordinate 13,701 downwards.
GGCGAAAGTCCGCCGCTTCTGCGCCCGCCAGCCCGGCTCGAAAATCAGGCCGCATCTTTTCCGCAAGCTCTATCCCTATCTTCCGGGGCTGAAACAGCAGTCGGCAGAATATCTTTCCGCCTTCTTCAACGTCTCCGGCACCGATCCGTCAGACCCGCTTTTCTCGCACCGGCCGCGGATGAAGAGCACGGCAGCGGCAAAGATCTTCTATTCCGGGGACCTGCGCGAAACGCTCGGCAATTACGATGCCGCCGAAGAACTGAGCGCACGGTTGCCGGAGCGTTTCAGCCGCTGGCATCCGCTCAATCAGGCCCAGTATCTCGAAACCCGTGTTCTGCTGCCGGGTTACATCCTTTCCAGCCAGGGCGACCGGATGGCGATGGCGCACGGCATCGAGGGACGTTTCCCCTTCCTCGACCATCGTCTGGTCGAGTTCGCCACGAGATTGTCGCCCGATGCCAAGCTCAAGGGCTTGCGCGAAAAACATATCCTGCGCGAGGCGGCGATGGGTCTTTTGCCGCAAAGCGTCACCGAACGGCAGAAACAGCCCTATCGCGCCCCTGACAGCAGTTCCTTTACAGGCCCCGACACGAATGAACCGTCCTATGTGGCGGACCTCCTGTCCGAACGCGCAATTGCCTCAACCGGACTGTTCAATCCGATGGCGGTATCGAAACTTCACGGAAAATGCCGCAAGCAGGACGTCGCCGGTTTCCGCGATAACGCTGCTTTTGTCGGAATTCTCTCGACCCAGCTCTGGAGAGCGAATTTTTTGGAAAAACAAACGGTTACCTAGGTATCGGCCCTCTAGGCGAGCCCGCATCGATGCTGAAAAAATTGCTTTTTCGCTCTCACGCTCGCGTGATCGGTAAAATTTGAGTATTGTCTTTATGAAGATCGGAAGGGGCTGCCCTTAGCCTTCCGACACGCCGCGCCACGATCGGGACCCGTGGGCATAAATCGCGACCCAGTTAGTCGCTACCAAGTCAGGGAGTTAAACACCATGACCGTATCGATCATCATCAAAACCCTCGACGACGAGAAGCGCATCGCCCGCACGATCGACTGCGCGCTCAAAGCGCTGCCGGACGGTCAGGGCGAGATCATCGTCACCGACCTCGGCTCTCGTGACCGGACGATCGAGATCGCATCGGCCTATCCGGTGCGGCTGGTCCAGATCGCCCGCCCGGCGCGCTTCCGCAGCGGCGCGGGCGCACAGCTCGGTTATCAATACGCCCGCCACGATTTCATCTGCCTGATCGATGCCGACATGGAACTCGACCCGACTTTCCTGCCGGAAGCGATTGCCTTTCTCGAGCGCCATTCACGCACCGGCGGCGTGACCGGCCATATCGAAACGACGGGAGCATCCGCCAACGTCTTTGCGATCGATCATCGCATCGGCGCGGTGGACCAGCTGGCCGGAGGCGGGCTTTATCGCCGCCGGGCGGTCGAGGCGATCGATTATATGGCGGACCGTAACCTGCATGGCTACGAGGAGCTGAACCTCGGCATCCGGCTGCGCAGTGCCGGCTGGAAACTGCATCGGCTGGACCGTCGTTTCGCCGGCTATCACGGACGCGATCCGCGCTCCCGCGACCTGCTGCTGCAGCAGGTGAAAACCAAGGAACCTTTCGGCATCGGCGAGCTGTTGCGGGCGGCGACCGGCAAGCCCTATTTCTATCGGCTGCTGCGCGCCTTGCCTGAACTCGGGGTGCTGGGGCTTGCCTGGGCCTTCATGCTCGGATCATTGCTGCTGCTCGCAACATCGCCCAATATCGCGATTCCGGCCCTCATCATCACGGTCGGCCTTGGCCTTGCAGTGGCCGTCACGTCCTTTCGCACCGGGCGGCTGAAGACAGGTCTTTATACGGTGATCGTCCGCTTTCTCCAGGCAATCGCACTGCCAGTCGGTTATATCACCCCGCGCCGCAACCCGCGCTCCTGGATCGAGAGCCGCCTTCTCGGTGAACCCGATGCGGAAGTAAGCCGGGATGCCGATCAGACTCTCGATGCGTATGATCCCGGCATGGCCAAGAACGCGCGCTGAGCAGTCATTTCCGATCAGCGAAGGCAAGCCGTCCGCCTGCGGTGAGCCGGCTTGACCTGTGCTGGCAACCGATCACAGCCGGTCACCGAATCATTACCTCGATTTAATCCGCACCTGCTTGCAACGACCATGGAACGGAGTAGTCTCACCCCATCGCTGGCTGATGTGTAGGGCGCCGGCGACTGAAAGACGACAGGTCGTCACCGAAGTTCTTTCGCCCCCATGATGGAGGCAAGACATGATACCGGCAGCAGTAACAAGCACATTCGACCCGAACGAACTCGCTTTCCTGAAGCGCGTCTTTGATGACGTCTGCCTGCAACGTGGACTTACGGGTGGCAGCACGCAGGCAAGCGATGTCGCCGTCGAAATGATCCAGCTCTACCAGCGTGGCATGAAGGACGAAAAAAGCCTGCACCGGCATTTTGACGGACACAGTTTCTTTGGCTGAAGAAAGCTGCCCTGGCTAACGCTTTGCCTGCAGGTCCCGTTCGTCACGCATCAGGAAAATCCGGGTGACAGGGTCGAGATTGTCTTCCAGCCAGGTCGCCATCGACACTTCTTCCGCCAGGATCTTTTCAAACACGGCCTGGGCTTCGGTTTCGCCCAGCTCGTCGGCCGCCGCGATCAGCATTCGATAGGTCGCGATCTCCAGATGTTCGAACGCATAGGCCTGCGCCGTGAACTTCACCACCTCGTCACTCATCACCAGTGCGGGAATGCCATGCACGGTCGCGGCGATGCGTCCGGCGATATCCTTGAGAGTGGACGGCGCCCCGGAAAAATCGTTGAGCAGGATCTGCAGCGCTTCGGCCTGACTGCGCGTCTCCTCGAGATGGGCGAGCATGCGCGCCTTGAGATCCGGGTAGTTTTCCAGCCGCCGCGTCTGCGCGGTGAGCGAGGTGATCGCCTGTTCCTCCATCGCATGGGCGTTTTTCAGCCAGGCAATAAAATTGTCCTTCGCGTGGGTCATTCGGCTCCTCCCTCCGTCTCATCCACAGATAATACACAGGTCCGTGATCGCCAATGGCAACCCCGAACCATGACGGGAAGTTCCTTCAAAACAGGCGTGAAATTGTGGCGACATGCCATCGAGGGATGCATCCGCGGCATATCAGCACTTGTTAAAAAGATGGGAACCATCACTTGCGCACCGGGTTGTCGATGGAATAATGGAGGCACCGATGATCCAAGATCCGAGAGAGCCCAGTGAGCAGCCGCCAATGCCGGCGCCAGGATGGGCTCCAGATCCACCGATCAACGAACCGGAACCCGACAGGCTGCCCGATGAGGCGCCAGTGCCCAATCCGGATGAGACAAACAGACCGCCCGTCCACATGCCGCCAGGAAATGCGGTTTAACCGGCGGCATAAAAGAGAACGACATGACAGTATCGAGTAAGAGCATGCCGGGCAGCAACGCAGCTCGGTCCCATCAGCCGGCAGAGTTCAAACCGTGCCTGTGGAAGCTGTTGGCGGTGACCGCCGGCATTCTGGTTGCCGTATTCGTTGCCATGCAGATGGTCGATGACACCAATATGGGGTCGTTCGATACCAAGGTCTCCGCACCGCAGATGCAGAAGGCCGGATAGGCTGATCTGGTTTGGTGCGCCCTGTCCGGCGCACGAGATGCGAGGTTCCCGCGACCGTTCTGTCGCGGGAACCAAATCTGGAACCTTGGCGTTCATCCGTCAGACATGACGAGGTGGCGCTAGGTGGACGTGAGCAGTTTTTCCAACGCGGATCTGAGCGATCCGGTTTTCGATCGAACGCGGGTCATCAAGCCCGGCAGAAATGTATGGCGCTCGGCCAAGGCGGAGCGCGTCGCGTTCCTGATCGACGGCGAAGATTATTTCCATCGCCTCGATGAAGTCCTGCGACAGGCGGAGAAATCCATCTTCATCGTCGGCTGGGATTTCAATCCCGACATACGGCTGCGCCCGCGCGACGGAAACTCTGAAACGATCGGCGCGTTGCTCAGACGTCTGGTCGAGGAGAAGCCGGATCTCAAGGTCCGCATCCTCGTTTGGGGCATGGGTCCCGTCTATTCCGGCAAGAGCCTGCGCATGTTCGGCAAGATGGAATGGGCCGATCACCCGGGCATCGACCTGCGTTTCGATTTCCGCCACCCGTTGAGGGCAAGCCATCATCAGAAGATCGTCGCGATCGATGACAAGACCGCCTTTTTGGGCGGCATCGACCTCACTGCCCGCCGCTGGGACGACCGCGAGCACACGATCATCAACCCGTTGCGAACCGCGCCCGACGGCACGTCTTACGGACCGGTCCACGACATGCAGACCATCGTCACCGGCGAGATTGCCCGGCTGATCGGCGATGTCGCAAGACGCAGGTGGAAAAAGACCCATGGCGAGACGCTGGCACACGTGGATGTGCCCGGCCCAGCCCCCTGGCCCTGCGACCTCAAACCTGCCCTTGAGCACTGCCCGATGGGCCTCGCCCTCACCGAGCCATGGAAATGGAAAGGCCGCCGCGGCCATCGCGAGGCGATCCGCCTGACCCATGATGCGCTGAAGGCGGCCGAGAGGCACCTCTATATCGAGACGCAATATCTCGCTTCCTTCGGCGTGGCACGGACACTCGCCCGGCGTCTGCGCCGGCAGAACGGACCGGAGATCGTCGTCCTCGTCACCCGCGAATCCCACGGTTTTCTCGAAAAGCTGATGATGGGCCATAACCGCACAAGGCTGATCCGCCGGCTGAAACGCGCCGATCGTTATGACCGGTTGCGAGTCTTTTATGCGGTGACGCCGGACGGCAAGGGCGGCGAGCGTGAAATCATCGTCCATTCCAAGCTCATCATCGCCGACGACCATTTCGTCCGTGTCGGTTCCTCCAACCTCAACAATCGGTCCGAAGGTCTCGACACCGAAAGCGATCTGGCCATGGAGCCGCAGGATTCCGGCGGTCGCGCAGCCATTGCGGAGCTGCGCATCGACCTGCTTGCCGAACATCTGGCAGCTGATCCCGCGCTGGTGCGCCGGCATTTCGAGGAGACAGGATCGCTGATCCGCACCATCGAGATGTTGAACGTCAACGGCCGGCATCTGAAACCCTTCGATGTGGATGTCGAAAAGGGAGAGACCGAATCCATTCCCGGCACCAGCATCATCGACCCGAAACAGCCCTTCTGGCCGATCCCGCAGATCCAGGCAGGTTTCCGCCGTTTCGTCTCGCGTCTCTCACCCCATCGAATGTTTTGAAAAGCCTGTCGGGCGACGCCGGTAATAGGCCTCGCTGACAAGAAATGTCGGCAGTCCGATCATCAGCGGCACGAAGAAATAGAGCACCCGGAAGGCGACCAGCGCGCCGATGATCTTCGTGCCCGGAAGGATGCCGAGCATGGTCGCCTCCAATACGCCAAGCCCGCCCGGAACGTGGCTGACCAGTGAGGCGACATTGGCCGTGACATAGGCCCCGGCAACTTCGAAATAGGTGATATCGCCAAACACTGCCATGAGCTGGTGGATGGCCGCCGCGACACAGGCGAAATTCAAGGTACCAATGCCGATCTGTGCAATCGCCAGACCGGGCGACGGCGGATCGAGACGCCATGTGCGAAACCGCACCGGTATCCTGAAGACGCAAAGGGAAAGATAGGCAACCGGCCCGACGAGGCAGGCAAGACCCGCCGCAACCCTGGTCTCCTGACCGATACCGAAAAGATCCGTATCCGGTCCGAGATCAAGCAGCAGCACCAGCGCGGCGAGGCTCGACAGTCCCAGTCCGACGGTAATGCCGCAAAACCCGATAATCTTGGCGATCTCCCCGCCCGTCAACCCCCAGCGCGAATAGAACCGGTAGCGCACCGCGCCGCTGCTGAGCGCCGCCATGCCGACATTATGACCGATGGAGAGCGCGCAGAAGGATGCAAGCGCCGTCTGTCGCCAGGCAAGCGGCCTTCTGACATAGCGGACGGCAAGCGTATCGAAACCAGTGAGGCACAGATAGGATGCTGCAACGAAGATGAGTGCCGCGCCCAGCCTGGCAAGAGGAATGGCTTCCGCCGCATCGGCCACCTCGTCGAACGTGTAGCGTCCGAGACTGCGATAGACGAGATAGGCGGCAATGCAGACGGCAGCGAGAACGGCCAGCTTCAATATATGCGTCCTGCCGATCATCATGCCTCCTGTCATTCTTCAGAAGGGGAACGAAAACCCGCGACAGGTGTTCCCAGCCCTATGCAGTCACCACCCGCCAGATCACAGGTTTCCCACCGCCTGAAACTCCTCACCTACAATGTGCACAGCTGCATCGGCACCGACCGGCGGCTGGCACCGGAACGCATCGCCGAGGTGATCGCGGCGGAGACGCCAGACATCATCGGCCTGCAGGAACTCGATGTCGGGCGAAGGCGAACGGGGGGCATAGATCAGGCGCATACGATTGCCGAAATCCTCAAGATGCAGCATCACTTCCACGCCGCTCTCGATGTCGAGGAGGAACGGTATGGCGATGCGATACTCACCGCCCTTCCGGCTGAACTGGTCAAGGCCGGCCCTTTGCCATCGGTGGGCGAACAACGTGGTGCGCTCTGGATCGAGGTGGAAGTCGGAGAACGCCGCCTGCAGGTCTTCAACACTCATCTGGGCCTGAGGCGTATCGACCGGTTGCGTCAGGCGGACGTCCTGCTCGGCCCCGAATGGCTGGGCAACGACCGCGCATCCGGCCAGCCGGTCGTGCTGCTCGGTGATTTCAACTCGATCCCTTCCAGCCCGCCCTACAAACGGCTTGCGAGCGGTTTGAGTGATGTGCGCAACCATGTGGCCGGGCAACTGCGCCCGACCTTTCCGTCCCGCTTTCCATTGTTGCGGCTCGACCACATATTCCTATCGAAGGAAGTAGCAGTAATGGGTGTCGACGTCGTCGCCACCCCACTCGCCAAACTCGCCTCCGACCATTTGCCGCTTCTGGCGACAATCGGGATATGAGGCCATCCAGACCAGGGGCCGCCATCTCGATCATGGATCCGGCGATACACGGGTCCAGAATTCGTTGAACAGCACGGAATCGAAAAAAGCCGACGCGCGTACGATCCGGCCGGCGCGCATTTCGAGAAACCATGCATAGGTATTGGCATAGGGCTGGCCGTCCCGCGCCATGCCGCGCGCATCGAAAAAGGCAATGACCGTGTCGCCATCCGTATAGAGATTGCGGATCGCCGGCTTGAGGGGCGCCCGCATGCGGGCATTGAAAGGACGGATCACCTCGCTCATGAACGCCTCGCGGCTCGGATAGGTCTTCGACGCGAGCGAGTTGCCTTCGATCGTCCAGCGAACATCATCAGCCAGCAGATCATAGGGGCTGCCGGTGCCCGAACTCCAGGCGTCGAAACTTTTCTGGATAGCGGCCTTGTTGCGGGCCTGCGTCTGCGACTGGGCAAAGCTTGCGGGCGGCAGCGCCATCGCAACCGTGATCAGCGTCGCCGCTCCTAAAACCCCGCCGAAGACACGCCGCATGATGGGAACAAGAAAATCCAGCATCGAAATCTCCCTTCATCCTCTGATCGGATCGGCACGGCATCCGCTCAAGGGATGCCGTGCCGCGAAACGAACTGTCAGATCCGGTTTTCCCAGGCCTTCTGCTGATGATCCTTCAGCATGTCCTCGATAACCTTGGGAACGACATTGCGGAATTTCCCTTCATCGGCCGGAACGACCTCGATCATCCGGTCGATCATTTCCTTCGGGTCCATCTTGCCTTCGGGCGTGGCGAAGAAATCATCGAACCCCTTGCGCAGGTCGGCGCGCTTGGTGAAGTTCACCCTGTCGTCGAGCCAGCGGAACGGATTGTCCGCCATCGTCTCGTTATAGCCGGTATAATAGGCGCCGGGATTGATCGTCTGGACCTTGATCCCGTAGGCGGCGAGTTCCTGCTGCATGGCTTCGGCGAAAGCTTCGAGCGCATGTTTCGTCGAGACATAGGTGCCCCAGTTAGCGGGCGTAAAAAGACCGCCCATCGACGAGGTGAACACAATCTTGCCCTTCTTTTTCTCACGGACCCAGCGCTGCACGACACCCTGGGTCAGGACCAGCGGCAGAAAGACGTTCACCTCGTAATTCTTGCGCACGATATCGACCGGAATTTCCCAGACCGGACCGGCCTCGCCCATGCCGGCATTGTTCCACAGGACATCGAAATCCCATGTCTGGGCCTGTCGGATATCATAGGGGTCAGTGAGGTCGAGGCGTTCGACCCGGATCCTGTCCGAAAGACCGAGCGCCGCGACTTCCTCGCGCAGCGGCGTCACCTGCGAGGAGGCCTGCGTGGTGGCGATGATCTTGTGGCCGTTCTTTGCCATGCCGATTGCGGCGGCCCTGCCGAAACCGGATCCTGCGCCGGTAATAAGGATCGTCTTGGAGGCCATGGATCTGTCCTTTCTTCGATAAGTGATGGTTGGGAACGCAATGAAAGCCGTCTGTCAGTTGCCGAGCGCGGCCGCAGCCGCTTCGGCGATCTCAAGATCCTGGGCCACCGCACCGCCGGAGACGCCCACGGCGCCGATCACGACGCCAGAGGGATCGACAACGGGAATGCCGCCGCCGAAAACGACAAGGCCACCATTGGTCTGCTCAAGGCCGGGTGACGTGCCGCCGGGCTTGCAGAACTCGCCGACCGCCTCCGTCCGCATGAGGAACAGCGCGGCGGTGCGAGCCTTTGAGATGGCGATCTCGATCGAGCCGAGAAGCGCTCCATCCATGCGGGAAAAGGCTTTCAGGTGAGCGGCGGCGTCCAGCACCGCTATATTGGAAGGAACACCGATTTCATTTGCCCGCGCCTCACCTGCTGCGATGATCCTTCGGGCATGCTCGATACTGACCATCATCCCGTCTCCCCTGTTGGTTGAGACGGGTTTAAGCCGGAACAGGCGTGCGGTATTTGCTTGTCTTGCTGCGCTATAGGCAGATCTTGCGATCTCGCCCGCGCTACGGACGTGTAGGGATGGCTTAGCTGTTGATCAGCGCCCGGTACTGGCCCGGCGTCACGCCCGTCATCTTGCGAAAGACGCGCGTGAAATTCGCCTGCGAGCCGAAGCCGGTGTCGAAAGCGATCTCCACCAGCGAAGACTGCGCGAACCGCAGCTTTTCCTTTGCAGCCTCGATCCGTCGCGAAATCACGTATTGATGCGGCGCCATCCCGGTGGCTGCCCGAAACACGCGGGAGAAATGGAAAGGACTGAGGCACGCTTCGGCAGCAAGATCATCCAGCGAGATTTCCGACGCGATCCGGGCTTCGATGAAATCGAGCACGCGCTGCAGCCGTCTGGTATCGATGACCGGCGTTCGGGCAGGCGGTTGCCAGCGGGCAGAAGAATAGGTTCCCATGAGATGGGCCGAAAGCGCCAGCTGGATCCCGTCGAGGAACAGCCGATCGGTCGGCTCCAGCGGCCGGTTGAGCAGGCCGCGGAACAGGCCGGCAAGCTGAAGCACCACCAGGTCGGGTACCCCACCCGCATAAGCCAACTGCGCCTTTGCCGGATCTATGTCGAAATTTTCGAGCGCGGTTTGCCCCACAAGTGGCGACGGAAGAAAGATGTGCAGCGATTCCGGCATGATGCCGCTCACCTCGACCCCGCTTTCATGAACGCCTGCCGGGCATATCCACGCGACGCCGGGAAGTGCGATCGCCTCTTTACGATGCCCGTCACCCGTCCATTGGATTTTCGACTGTCCTGAAAGCAAAACGGCGATTTCGGTACATTCAAGCGTGAGATCGACCTGCAGACCCGGATCGAAATGGCGCAGTTCGACCTGCAGGGACGAGCAATCCACAAGACCGCCTACCCGTTTGCTCGTGCGATATTTCCTGTCCCCTTGCGATGCCACGAAAGTCATGTCGCACCCCGCCGAAATATCGGGTTGGCAGGACCAGCCAGATAATCGGCAGACTATCTTACTTCCGTTTTTTCTCAACTGGAGAGTGCAGCAACGCTGGCATGCGCACTCAATGCAGCAGCCTCTGGAAACGCCGCGCCTGTTTCAGCAATTGCGCAACCGCGCGGTCATCGGTCGGTTCGGTGGTAGAGGTAATCCGCACGACGCGAACGGAGTGTGCGCCCGCCTCCCCCAGCCTACGCAGCACCAGTTGGAGAATGGCCGCCTCCACGCCATGATCGACGATCACTACATCCTTGCCGGCATGGTCATGGCACGGTCCGTCATCATCTCCGAGATACATGAAATGACGGCGTTCCAGCTCCGATAGCTGGCGTTGGCATTCCGTATTCAGATAACCGGGCGGCACATGGAATTCCCGCGCCAGACCTTCATCGATTGCGATTTGCGGCACGTCGAGATCGATCACCGTGCCGATCACCGTTTCGGGATGACCGGGAGCGGGAATTCTCCCGACGAGCAGAAGATCGAGTTCGCAGCCGAGACGCTGCGTCACCTCAAAGGCAAGACCGATGCTCTTGGGTGAAAGCGCAATGATGACGGTATGACCGAGGGAAAGTGCGGACAGCGTGTCGGCCAGTTCACGTCCGCCATGGCTGGATGGATATGCTTCATTCTGCCCGATGTCGCGCATGAAAATCCTCCTCCCGAAGCTGCTACAACGCCTCAACGACAAAGCGCTAACATCGGCCGATTGTTCCGGCGGCACCGCACAAAAACGGAGCTGGACCTGCGATTCAAAGGAGACGATCATTTCGGCAGCGAAAGGCACGCATGCCGACTTGCTTCTATACGGGAATTATCCGGTCGTATAATAAGAGCCGGATCGACAGAATGAAACGAGCGTGACGACCCCATGGCATCAGCCCGCCGCTCCTATACCCGCGCCAGCGAGGCCGAGCGCCGTGAGGACCTGATCCTCGCGACGCTGGACTGTATCGCCGAGAGCGGCATCAAGGGTGCGACCGTGCGCCAGATCGCAGCCCGCGCCGGCGTGACGGCAGGCCTGATCCGCCACTATTTCACCGGCAAGGATGAGATGCTGGAAGCCGCCTACCGCGCCATCATGGACGGCATGACCAGGACTGCGATCGAGGCCGCACGCGAAGGCGATGCTCCCAAGGCGCGCCTGCGCCGCTTCATCATCGCCAACCTTACGCCGCCGATCACGGACAGCCGCACCCTGTCGCTCTGGGCAGCCTTCATCAGCCACATCCAGACGGATCGGAGCTTTGCCGCCATTCATCGGGAAAACTATCTTGTTTTTCTGGAGGCCGTCGAAACGCTTCTGTCTGCTTTTTTCGATGAGCGCGGTCTGGCACTTTCGCCGAAACAATGCCGCAGCTTTGCCATTTCATTA
>DLSX01000222.1:0-2359 GCA_002500765.1 Neorhizobium sp. UBA7851 | reverse complement strand
ACAACGCCCTGATCGACGGGCTTTGGCTGGAAGGCACGCTCACAGCCGATCTGTTTGCCGAACACGAACTTGCCGATGCAGCACTCGCCGCCGTCGAGTCGCTGTTGAGACTGAAGCCGGGCGAACTCGCCTTGCAAGAATAGGGAAAATACCCATGCGTTATGCCTCGATCACCGACCGCCTCGCCCATCTCGGTTCCGGCCGCTGGGCGCTGCATCTGACCGCCCGCCGGATGAAGGCGGAGGGCGAGGAGATCATCGAACTGACGATCGGCGAACCGGACGTGGCGCCCGACACGGCGCTTCTCGACGAGGCGTCGCGCGCCATGTATGCCGGCCGCACCCGCTATTCCAACGGCCGCGGCGAACCGGCAGTACTGAAGGCGCTGGTCGAGAAATATTCGAAGCGGCGCAAGGGCGTGACGGAAAAGAACTTCCTCTGCTTCCCCGGCACCCAGACCGCCCTTTACGGCGTCATGACCGGTTTGGTCGAAGCCGGCGACGGCGTGCTGGTCGGCGATCCGCTTTACGCGACCTATGAAGGCGTCATCGCCTCGACCGGTGCCCACATGATCCCGGTGCCGCTGCGGCCAGAGAAGAAATTCCATCTTCAGGCCGAGGATCTGGAACGGGCGATCACGCCCGAAGCCCGCGTGCTGCTGCTCAACACACCGCACAACCCGACCGGCGCGGTATTGACCAGGGCGGAGATTGCCGCGATCGGCGAGGTCTGCCGCAAGCATGATCTCTGGATCGTCTCCGACGAGGTCTATGAGCAACTGATCTTCGACGGCACCGATTTTGCCTCGCCCTTCGACATTCCGGAACTGGCCGAGCGGACGATTGCGGTCTCCTCCATCTCGAAATCCCATGCCGCACCCGGTTTCCGTTCCGGCTGGGCGGCAGGTCCGGAAGAATTCTGCGAAAGGCTTCTGCCTGTTTCCGAAACCATGCTCTTCGGCGTGCAGCCGTTCATTTCCGACATGACGGCGCTTGCCTTGTCACGGCATTTCGACACCGCCGACGTGATGCGCGAAAACTACGCCCGCCGCGCCGCGATCGTCGCCAAGGCGTTTTCCGGCAGCAATCTGGTAAAGCCGATGCCGCCGGAAGGGGGCATGTTCATCCTGCTCGACGTGACGGCGACCGGCCTGAACGGCGAGGAATTCGCCTGGGAACTGCTGCGCGAAGAAAAGGTGGCGGTCATGCCCGGCACATCCTTCGGCGATCAGGCAGCAGGCTTCCTGCGCATTTCGCTGACCGTGCCGGAAGCCGTGCTCGCAACCGCCATGCAGCGGATCGGCGACCTTGCCGGCCGTATCGTGGCGCACAGGGAAGCGCCGCTGCATATCCGCTGATCGAAGTCTGCTGGCGGCGGGTTCCTTACAGTTTGCCCGCCAGCCACAAGATGCCGAAGACAGTTCCGCCGATGGCCATGAATGACGACAGGATGGTCGTGAGTATCAGGGAGACGAGATAGAGTGCCGGGACATGCGGCGACACTTCCAGCCGGAAACTCTCCCGTATCGTCTCCGGATTGAGGCAGGTGATTTCGACATCACCAGGTGCGGGGCATTCGAACGCCCCCACCGGAAGCGATTTCCGACCACCCATATCGGTGCGCGTAGTCCGAAACAGCGAACGGCCATAGGAGCGATATTCGAGTGCCGCACCCGATGGCCGCGCCGTGACGGCAAAGCGGGCGGAAAAATAAGATACGCCCGTGATGAACGTCATCGCCGGTATAACGACGCTGACGACATAACGTCCAGCCACCGGCAGGCTCATCCGGTGCGGCCCGTTTCCTGCCGGGAAGCGATATTTTACCGCTGGTGAAATGATCTTCCACAGTGCCGAAATGCAGCGGATCAGCAGGTAGATACCAGCCATCGCAACCAGCGGCGAGACCAAACCAATTGAAGACGGACTTGTCATCGCGCCAGGTTAGCGCAGCCGAAGCGGGATTTCCAATAGGCTGCGCCTTTCCGAGCCTGAGTTCATCGTCGCGATCGTCTCTTCAGCCCGCGTCACCGGCATCGGCGACGCGCTCGTCGCCATCGGCGGTGCCACTGCCCATGCCATGCGCCTTGCGGGCCCTGTTGATCTCGATACTGGCCGGGCTCGGCTCTTTCCTGAAAACAGCTTCACCGGTGCCGCAACTGCTGGCGACATTTGGCTGGCTGCTGCCGAAACGGATGGCTTCTTCCGACGTGCTTTCACGGGTCATCATGTCCTCCTCCAGGTTCCGGAAGAGAACACGGAAACCGGGGGATCGTTCCAAGACAGTACGGCTACGGCGTTTGTTAAAGGCAGCCTTCGGCCCAAACCGGTCATTAGCCGCCGAACGGCTTACTCTATTT
>DLSX01000223.1 GCA_002500765.1 Neorhizobium sp. UBA7851 | reverse complement strand
GGTAAGGCCGTCGTCGTGATCTCGTCGGAAATGCCGGAACTGATCGGCACCTGCGACAGGATCATGGTGATGCACGAGGGCGAATTCGTCGGCGAAGTGGCCGGCGAAGAGGCCACGCAGGAAAATATCATGCGCGCCATCATGCGCCGCAAAGGGAGATAACCCATGAGCACCCCACAGGAAGCAGCAGTGGCTCCGAAAGCGGGCACCGGTTTCTGGAAGGACAATCTTCGCGATTACGGCATGCTGATCTCGCTCGTCGTCATCGTGATATTTTTCCAGGTCGCCACCGGCGGCATTCTCTTGAGACCGCTCAACGTCACCAATATCGTGCTGCAGAACGCCTATATCGTCATCATGGCGCTCGGCATGCTGATGATTATCGTTACCGGTCATATCGACCTTTCGGTCGGTTCGGTTGCCGGCTTCATCGGCGGCTTGGCGGGGCTTCTCATGGTCAGATGGGGCATCAACCTGCCACTCGCCATCCTGACCTGCCTCGTCGTTGGCGGCATTATAGGCGGTATCCAGGGCTATTTCGTCGCCTATTTCAAGATACCGTCCTTCATCGTGACGCTGGCGGGGATGCTCGTCTTCCGCGGCTTCATGATCGCCATTCTCGGCAGCCAGGCGATCGGTCCTTTCCCGCCGATCTTCCAGAAGCTGTCTTCCGGTTATCTGGTCGAGCTGATCTCGTCGGATGGCGGCATCTATGTGACGTCCTTCATCGTCGGCCTGATCCTTGCCGTACTGATGGTCTGGCAGAATTTCCGCAGCCGCGCACGCCGTGTCCTGCATGGGGTCGAGAGCGAACCGATGGCCTTCTTCATCGGGAAGAATGTCCTCGTCTTCGCGGGGATTGCCTTCGTCGCCTATCTGATCTCCTCGCATCGCGGCCTGCCGAATGTGATGATCATCATGGCGGTGCTGATCGTCGCCTACGGCTTCTTCACCAACCGCACCATTCTCGGCCGGCAGATCTATGCCGTCGGCGGTAACGCGCGCGCGGCGGAGCTGTCGGGTATCAAGACCACGCGTCTGGTGTTCTGGACCTTCGTCAACATGGGCGTGCTGGCAGCGCTTGCCGGTCTCGTCGTTGCGGCCCGCCTCAACAGCGCCACGCCCAAGGCCGGTACCGGCTTCGAGCTCGACGTCATCGCGGCCTGCTTCATCGGCGGCGCATCGGCCTATGGCGGCGTCGGCAAGGTGACGGGTGCCGTCATCGGCGCATTCCTGATGGGGGTGATGAACAACGGCATGTCGATCCTCGGCATCGGCATCGATTACCAGCAGGTGATCAAGGGGCTGGTTCTACTCGGCGCCGTGTGTGTCGACGTATATAACCAGCGTCGTTGACAGACGATCATAGAAACAAACAAGGGGCGCGCGAGCGCCCCTTTCGCATTTTGGATTTGATCGTTTTCGAGTTTATCGCCGTCATGCTCGGGCTTGTCCCGNNATCCTCGGGTTAAACCCGAGGACGAGGATGACGGCGAGGGGTTAGCTTCTTGCGAACATCGGTCCGCCCTTGTGGGCCGGGAAACCGTAACCGTTGACCATGACCAGATCGATGTCACCTGGCCGAGCCGCGATGCCTTCCGCCAGCAATGCCTCGCCTTCGGTGGCCATGGCTTGAAGCATCCTTTGCGTGATCTCGTCCTTGGAGAAGCTGCGCGGCGTGATGTGTTTTTTCACCCATTCGGCCTCGATGATCGCTGTTACCTCGAGATCGATCGTCCGTTTGCCATCCGGGTAGGCATACCAACCGCGGCCGGACTTCTGTCCCATGCGTCCCACCTCGCACAGCCTGTCGGCGATTTCGACATAACGTTCGGATGGATCACGCGTTGCCGCCTGACGCTTGCGGCGGGCCCAGGCGATTTCGAGGCCCGCCATGTCATAGACGGCGAACAGGCCCATCGGAAAACCGTAATCCTCCAGCGCTGAATCGATCTCGTGCGGCAGCGCGCCGTCTTCCAGCAGGAACTCGGCCTCGCGGCGATAGGCGGAAAAGATGCGGTTGCCGATAAAGCCTTCGGTGACGCCGGTCACGACCGGCAGTTTCTTCAGTTTCCTTGCCACGGCGAGGCCGGTGGCCAGAACATCCGGCGTAGTCTTTTCACAACGCACGACTTCCAGAAGCCGCATGACATGCGCCGGCGAAAAGAAATGCAGGCCGAGCACCCGTCCGGGATAGGCTGTGGCGGCGGCAATCTCGTTCGGGTTGAGGTAGCTGGTATTGGTGGCAAGAATGGCGTCGGGGCGGATCACCTTGTCGAGGCGGCGGAAGAGATCGGTTTTGACGGCGAGATCGTCGAACACGGCTTCGATGACAAGGTCGCAGGGCGCGAGGTCGGTATCCGACGCGGTGACGGAGAGGCGGCTTTTCTGAGCATCGAAGCCACTTCGGTCGAGACGACCGGAGGCGAGATTGCGTTCCAGCAGCCCGGCGATGCGCTCGCGGCCTTTGTGAGCGGCCTCCTGTGTTTGGTCGAGGCCGATCACGGTGTAGCCGGCACCAAGCGCCGCAACTGCAATGCCGCTGCCCATAAGCCCGAGGCCGCAGATGCCGATCGTCATGACCGGGCGCGCATTAACGCCCTCAAGCCCGGCAACCTTGGAGGCTTCTCGCTCGGCAAAGAATATGTGTCGCAGGGCTGCTGCTTCCCGGCTATCGCGCAGGGCGAGAAAGGTTGCGCGCTCATCCGCCAGTCCTTCCGCGAGCGGACGATGCGACGATGCGACGAGCCGCACGGCCTCTGCCGGGGCCTTCTGCCCGCGTGCCTTTGCAAGGATCTTGCTCGATGCCTTTTCGATCTCGGCTGGATCGGCAGAGGCCACGGCCAACTCACCCGTCCTGCGCGGCGGGGTATCCGTCAGCTTTTGTGCCGCCCTGATGGCTGTTGCGATAAGATCGTCTTCGGCAAGTTCATCGACTACGCCGAGCGACAATGCCTCGTTGGCCTTGGCTATCCGTCCCAACGCGATCAGATCCAGCGCCGCCGGAATGCCGATGAGCCGCGGCAGGCGTTGCGTGCCGCCGGCACCCGGGACGATGCCGAGCTTGACCTCCGGCAGGCC
>DLSX01000189.1 GCA_002500765.1 Neorhizobium sp. UBA7851 | reverse complement strand
GATGGTGGCGTGGTGCGGGCGCCGAGCTATTTTCCGATGAATGGCGGCACCGGCCTGATGGGCGAGGCGGGACCGGAAGCGATCCTGCCGCTGAAACGCGGGGCGGACGGCGTGCTCGGCGTTGCATCGGCCGGTGGCGGTGCGGCGCCGCAGATCGTCTTCAACGTGACGACGACCGATGCTGCAAGCTTTCGCAAGAGCGAGGGGCAGGTTTCGGCCATGCTGGCGCGCAGTGTCATGCGCGGCCGCAGAGGGCTTTGATCGGGGTTCTAGGAGAGGACGGCATGAGCGGGTTTCATGAAGTGCGTTTTCCCCTGCGGGTAGCGCTCGGGGCGAGCGGCGGGGCGGGGCGGGGCACCGATATCGTCAATCTTTCCAACGGTCGGGAGCAGCGCAACCAACGCTGGCGCGACAGCCGGCGCAGTTATGACGCCGGATCGGGCATCCGGTCGCTGGCCGATCTTTATGCCGTGCTGGAATTTTTCGAGGCGCGTCGGGGGCAGCTCTACGGGTTTCGCTTTCGCGACCCTGTCGACTGGGCCTCGTGTCCGCCGGGCGGGACGGTTGCGGCGACCGACCAGATTATCGGCACGGGTGACGGGGTGACGACCTCGTTCCAGCTGGTGAAGACCTATCGGGATATCGGCGGCAGCTGGACACGGCGGATCGTCAAGCCGGTCAGGGCAACGGTACTGGTCTGCGTGGACGGCGTGTCTGCGCCGACAACCGCCTTTTCGGTGGATGCGGTGACCGGGATGGTGACTTTTGCTGCAGGGTATGTGCCGGCGGCCGGAGCCTTGATCGAGGCAGGCTATGAATTCGACGTGCCGGTGCGCTTCGATATCGACCGGATCGACGTCAATCTCGCACATTTCGATGCCGGGCGAATTCCGACCATACCACTGACGGAGATATTGGCATGAGGGCGATCCCGCAGGCGCTGAAGACGCATCTGGATGGCGAGGCGACGACCACCTGCCATTGCTGGCGTGTGACGCGGCGCGACGGAGTGGCGATCGGCTTTACCGATCACGACCGCGATCTTGGTTTCGACGGCACGAGCTTTCTCGCTGCAAGCGGATTTGCTGCAAGCGAAAGCGAGCATGGCGCAGGGCTTGGCGTCGAAGCCGATGAGGTGGCAGGTGGGTTTTCAAGCGCTGCGATCGACGAGAAGGACCTGGTGGCCGGACGTTACGATGGCGCTCGGGTCGAGCTGTTTCTCGTCAACTGGGCGGTGCCAGAACAGAACATGTTGCTCAATATTCGCGAGATCGGCGAGGTGGTGCGGGCGGGTGGTGAGTTTCGCGCGGAATTGCGCAGTCTGGCGCATAGGCTGAACCAGCCGCAGGGCAGGCTCTACAACCGCCGTTGTGACGCGAGTTTGGGCGACGGCAGATGCCGGGTGGACATGGCGGCCTGGCGCGGCGAGGGCCTGGTTGTCGAGATGATCGACCGCAGCCGGTTGCTTGTGTCGGGGCTGGCGGATTTTGCAGATGGTTTTTTCCGGCAGGGGCGCATCCTGTTTTCGGGCGGCCTGTCCGCCGAGGTGGATCTGCACCAAAGGCGCGCTGACGGGCTTGCGGTTCTTCGGCTCTGGCTGCCGCTGGAGGAGGACGTCGAGCCGGGACGGGCATTCACCGTGACCGCCGGCTGTGACAAGACGTTCGCGACATGTCGGGAGCGCTATCGGAACCAGCTGAATTTTCGCGGTTTCCCGCATGTGCCGGGCGCGGATTTCGCCTATTCCTATGCGGACGGGGAGCGGGTCCATGACGGCAGCCCGATCTTTGAATGAACGGGACGGCAGAGCGGATCGTTGTGCTGGCGCAAGGCTGGATCGGCACGCCTTACCGGCATCAGGGCGCGACGAAGGATGTGGGCTGCGATTGTATCGGCCTCATCCGCGGAATCTGGCGCGATCTTTATGGCGAGGAGCCGGAACCGGTACCGGCCTATGCGCCGGACTGGGCCGAGCGCAGCGGTGAGGACCGGCTGATGAATGCGGCGCTGCGACTGTTCGGGCCGCCGGTCGCGCTTGCCGAGGCCTTGCCGGGAGATCTGCTGCTGTTTCGCTGGCGGCTGGATTGTGCGGCCAAGCATGCGGGCATTCTTGTCGGGCCGCAGCACTTCATCCATGCCTATGAGCAGGCGGCGGTGACGCGCTCCGCTCTGGTGCCCTCATGGCGACGGCGGATTGCCGCCGTGCATCGGTTTCCGGAAGCACGGATTGATTGAAAATGGTGGCGGACTGGCGTATATTGCTGAAGTGGTGAGCGGGGGGGGAACCCCGCCCACCTTGGACTTACTTGGTAAAGTGTATCCGGACGGTCATAGACCAGCCCGTCCGGGCCACCCTCCAGATAAGCGTAATGCCAATCGGCTTGAGCCTCATAACATCACCTCCAGGTTTGAAAGCAGGGCTTCTGCCAAAGTCGGTGGAGCCCGTCTCCACCGATGCGCCGCGCTGGCTGCGGCGATCTCTGCTTTTGCTTCCGAACATTCACACGTTACCACAATTTTAGCGCGCATCCAGCCGTGAGGCGGGTGCGTGGGGAGAGATCATGGCCACTCTTCTTTTCCAGGCTGCGGGCGCGGCGCTCGGCGGTTTTTTCGGGCCCATAGGCGCGATTGTCGGGCGGGCTGCGGGCGCTTTGGCCGGTAGTGTCGTCGACCGGGCCTTGATCAACGGAAGCCGGACAATTTCAGGCCAGAGGCTTGGGACGGCACGCATTCCCGGGGCTGACGAGGGGGCTGCGATCAACCGGCTTTACGGCACCGCGCGGATCGGCGGGACGCTGATCTGGGCGACACGTTTCGAGGAGGAAGTGACGCGGGAACGCACTGGCGGCAAGGCGACGGGGCCTCGCGTCGAGACCTTCCGTTACTTTGCCAATTTCGCCATCGGGTTGTGCGAGGGGCCGATCGCTTCGGTGCGGCGTGTCTGGGCCGATGGGCGCGAGATCGACCAGACGGCGATCGAGATGCGCGTCTATCGCGGCGACGAGGAGCAACTGCCCGATCCGTTGATCGAGGCGAAACAGGGCGAAGGACTGGCGCCGGCCTATCGCGGGCTGGCCTATGTCGTATTCGAGCGG
This sequence comes from Neorhizobium sp. UBA7851, assembly GCA_002500765.1. Taxonomy (GTDB): domain Bacteria; phylum Pseudomonadota; class Alphaproteobacteria; order Rhizobiales; family Rhizobiaceae; genus Neorhizobium. The sequence continues at coordinate 2,841 of DLSX01000189.1, read as the reverse complement.
TTGCCGCTGGATGTATTCGGCAATCGCATTCCGCTCTTGCAGTTCGAGGTGCTGCGGCCGGTTGGGAGACTGGAGACCCAGATCAGGGCGGTGACGATCATTCCGGGCGCGACGGAGCATGGCTATCAGACGCGGCAGGTCACGGAAAAGACCGGCGAGGGTAGCGGGCGGATCGTCAACCGGCACACGACTTCAGCCCTGACCGACTGGCAGGCTTCGATCGATGAATTGCAGGCGCTTTGCCCCAACCTTCAACGGGTGGCGCTGGTCATCTCGTGGTTCGGTACGGACCTGCGTGCCGGGCATTGCCGGATCCTGCCGGGCGTCGAGGTGGAGGCGCGACGGGATGAGAGCGATCCCTGGTCCGTGGCGGGTATCGGGCGTGGCGAAGCGCATCTTGTCAGCCGGAATAACGGTGCGCCGGCCTATGGCGGCACACCGAGCGACGATAGCGTCAGGGCGGCGATTGCGGATCTCAAGGCGCGGGGGCTGAAGGTCTTTCTTTATCCGTTCGTGATGATGGATATCCCACCGGGAAATGGGCTTTCGGATCCTTATGGAGGCAACGAACAGGCGGCCTATCCCTGGCGGGGCAGGATCACCTGTGATCCGGCGCCGGGACGAGCTGGGACGGCGGACGGGTCGGCCGTGGCGCGACAGCAGGTCGATGCTTTCAGTGGCGGGGAGGAAGGGTATCGCCGCATGGTTTTGCACTACGCAGACCTTGTTGGCGGGACAGGTGGCGTGGATGGGTTCGTCATCGGTTCGGAACTGCGCGGGCTGACGCAATTGCGTGACGCGGCGGATCGGTTTCCGTTTGTCGAGACGCTCGTCGAACTGGCCGGAGATGTCCGCGGAAAAATCGGAGCGTCGACGAAAATCACCTATGGCGCCGACTGGAGCGAATATTTCGGCCATCATCCGCAGGACGGTTCGGGGGAAGTGTTCTTCCATCTCGATCCGCTCTGGGCATCGCCGTACATCGATGCGATCGGGATCGACAACTACATGCCGCTTTCCGACTGGCGTGACCACGATCTCGCGGAACCTAATCCCGATGGTTTTGTCGGGCGTGACGATGTGGCGGCAATGGCGCGGCAGATCACGGCCGGTGAGGGCTATGACTGGTATTATGCCGGCGATGCCGACCGGCAAAACCGCCATCGCTCGCCGATTACCGATGGGCTTGCGGGCAAGCCCTGGGTCTTTCGTTACAAGGATGTCGAGGGCTGGTGGTCGCATCGGCATTTCGAGCGGCTGAACGGGGCGGAGCGGCTGACACCGACAGACTGGGTGCCCGGCATGAAACCCGTCTGGTTTACCGAACTGGGCTGCCCGGCGGTCGACAAGGGGGCAAACCAGCCTAATGTCTTTGTCGATCCTAAATCGGCGGAAAGCAATCTTCCCTATTTTTCTTCGGGCGGCAGGTCGGACAGTCAGCAGCGACGGTTCCTCGAGGCGCATCACGGATATTGGCAGGGTAACGCCGGATCGCTGGACATGGTCGATCCGGGACATATCTTCGTCTGGACCTGGGATGCGCGGCCGTCGCCCGCATTTCCTGATGACCTGTCTGTCTGGAGCGATGGTGGCAACTGGCGGGCCGGGCACTGGCTCAATGGTCGCTTTGGCGGCACCACGCTTGCCGATGCGATCGCGGCGATCCTCACCGATCACGGTATCGAGGATTTCGATGTCTCGGCGGTCAGTGGAGACCTGACGGGATATGTCCAGGCGGAGCTGACGTCGGCACGGGCCTTGATCGAGCCGTTGATGGAGGCCTTCCAGATCGATGCGGTCGAGGATGCGGGCAGGATCAGGTTTCGCTCGCGGCAGGCGGCAAGCCTTGAGCCGCATGAAATCTCGGTATTGGCTGATATCGAGGGTGAGCCGATGTGGACGGAAAACCGGGGGCATGACAGTGACTTCCCCGCCGAGGCGGCGCTGACTTTTTACAATCCGGTCTTGGACTATGAGCAGGCGAGCGTGCGCTCGCGCCCCATCGCGGCAGAAGGTCGGCGTGTGCTCGGTTACGATCTGCCGGCGACACTTTCCGAGGAAACGGCGATTGGGGCGGTCGAAGCTGCGTTGCGGGCAAGCCGTATTGCGCGGCGGGTATTGAGTTTCTCGATCTCTCCGGCCGAGCAGGCGATCGAGACGGGTGACGCGATCCGGCTTGTCGACGGACCGGATGGGATATTCGTGGTCGAGCGGATCGAGGACGGGGCTGTTCGCCGGATCGAGGCGCGGCATCATGTGGCGCTTCCGCCTTCAGGAACGCATGTGGCGGGCGGCCGGGGGAATACGGGTGGCGGCGGTGTGTCGGATGCGTTTCAGCCTCTCCTGCATTTCATGGATTTGCCGCAGCTGACGGATGCCGACCCCGAAGATTTTGCCTGTGTGGCCGGCTATTGCAGGCCCTGGAGGCGTATGGCGATCTCGTCTTCCGCCACGAGTGAGGGATATCGCATGCGCGTGACGCTCGATCGTCCGGCGCGGACCGGATCTTTATCTGCATCGCTCCTTTCCGGGCTGTCGGGCCGGTTCGATCATGCGAGCATTTTGGAACTGGATCTCCATTTCGGCGGACTGGCTTCGGCGGCGGAACTGGCAGTCCTGTCCGGCGAAAACCGGATCGCCGTTAAGGCGCGGAACGGCGTGTGGGAAATCATCGGCTTTCTGTCTGCAACCGAGATCGCGCCAAAACGCTGGCGGCTTTCGGGCCTGCTGCGCGGACTTGCCGGGACCGAGGATGCTGGCGCCGTGGGAGCCTTGATCGGCAGTCCCTGCGTCGTGCTGGATGCGGCGGTCGTGTCGCTCGGGCTTGCAAGCGAGGAGCGC
>DLSX01000163.1 GCA_002500765.1 Neorhizobium sp. UBA7851 | reverse complement strand
CGGCCGGAGGGCTGCGGTGCGCGAGAGGTCAGGAAGGGAGCATCATCATCCTCGTCGTCGGAGAGGATGCCGGCCGGCCGGCGAGGCATGTCGTCCATGTCGAACGGAGGATCTTCGTCATGATCGTGGCCGTAGATCGGTGGCGCCGAAACCACGCGGCGCGGATTGCCGGAAACGCGCTCACCCGCACCGTCAAGCAGGGGCTCCATCCGGCGCGCATCACCGCCATTCGCCTTGGACCGGACAGGCTCGTTGAGCTTGCCGAATTCGTCCTCGTTGAAATCATAGGGCTGGTCGTAGGTCTGGCGCTGACGCGGCTTCATGCCCACCATGCGGCGCAGGCGGGCCTGGGTAATGTACCAGTAATGCGCCGCAAGGCCGAGCGGCAGGAAACGTTCGAGGAAACCGCCGTCGTCCTCCTCTTCATCCTCCTCGTCGCGCCGTGCGCGCGAAACGACGGCCGCAACCGGCTTGTCATCGTCTTCCTCCGTATCCAGCTCAAGCGGATCACCGATAAGACCGGAGGCAAACAGCATCAGCCAGATGCAGGGAATGGTGAAGATGCCGCCCAGCACCATGGCGACCATGCCCGTCGGATAGGCGCCGACGAACAGCGCCGGAAAACGCAGGATCATATCGCCGATGACGCCGCCGATACCGTTCGGGATCGGCCAAGTCTGCGGCGCCGGAAAACAGCCGAGCGTCGCGGAAGCGAGGATCGTGCCGCCGCCCCAGGCAGCAAGCCGCGCCGGAACGCGGTCGAAACGACGTCCGGAAATCAGCGCCAGAGCAAAGGAAAGCACGGGTAGCAGCGCAATGATGCAGGCAAGACCGAGAAACTGCATCATCAGGTCGGCGAAGGTCGCGCCTCCGAAACCCAGGATATTTGTCGGCGCATTGTCGGTGGCGTAGGAAAAGCTCGGGTCCGCGACATTCCAGGTGGCGAGTGCCGCAACCGCCAGCGCCAGGCTCAGGAAAATGCCGAAGCCGATCAGGGCCAGCGTCTGCCGGACCACGAAAGAGCTGAGAACCGAGCGGGTTGACCGGTTTGCCAATGCCGCCGAACTGCTTCTGCTCATCGTGTCTGCCCGCTGCCTGTGAAACGAAAGAAATGCGTCAATCCCGGCAAGCGCCGTCGCACAATTCCAAATCAAGGTAGCGCGGGGATGGTTAATGCAGCTTTAATCATCTGATGAAGTCAGGCGATCGCGTACGAAAATGGCCCGACACAAGGCCGGGCCATAAGATTTTCGGTCGAGGATCGGCCGGTTTGGACCGGCCTGCCCGATTAGCTGTGATAGGCGGATTCGCCGTGTGCCGAAAGGTCGAGACCTTCGCGTTCGGCTTCGACCGGTACGCGCAGACCGACGATCAGGTCGACCACCTTGTACAGGATGATCGAGCCGATACCGCACCACAGGATGGTGACGACGACAGCCCAGACCTGCGTCATGAACTGGCCGCCCATGGTAACGCCCTCGGCATAACCGATGCCGCCGAGCGACGAGGATGCGAAGATACCGGTTGCGAGCGCGCCGAAGAGGCCACCTGCACCGTGAACGCCGAACACGTCGGCGGTATCGTCATAACCGAACTTGTTCTTGATGACGGAGACGAAGAAGTAGCAGATCGGCGAAACCAGCAGACCCATGATGATCGCGCCCATCGGGCCGGCGATACCGGCAGCAGGCGTGATGGCAACGAGGCCGGCGATCATGCCCGAAACGGCACCGAGCAGCGAAGCCTTGCCGCGGGTGAAGGTTTCGACGACCGACCAGGAAACAACGGCGGCAGCAGTTGCAAGGAAGGTGTTGACGGTGGCGAGCATCGCGCCGCCCGAAGCTTCGAGGTTCGAACCGGCATTGAAGCCGAACCAGCCGAGCCACAGCATGGCGGAACCGACGAGCGTCAGCGTCATCGAGTGCGGAGCCATCATGTCCTTGCCGAAACCGGTACGCTTGCCGACCATGATCGCACCGATGAGGCCTGCAAGACCGGCATTGATGTGAACGACGGTGCCGCCGGCGAAGTCAAGCGCGCCCCAGCCGAAGATCAGGCCGTTTGCGTCCCAGACCATGTGGGCGATCGGGAAATAGACGAAGGTGACCCAGAGCAGGCAGAACAGGACCGCAGCCGAGAACTTGATGCGTTCGGCAAAGGCGCCGACGATCAGGACCGGCGTGAGGGCCGCAAACGTCATCTGGAACAGCATGAAGATGAATTCCGGAATGACGACGCCGTCGGTGAAGGTCGTAGCGGTCGTGTCGACCGTGACGCCCGAGAGGAACATCTTGGCCGTGCCGCCCCAAAAGGCGGACGTGCCGCCGCCGAAGGCAAAGGAATAGCCATAGATGACCCAGACGAGCATGACGGAGGAACCGACGACGGTGCACTGCATCAGCACGGAGAGCATGTTCTTCGAGCGGACGAGACCGCCGTAGAACAGCGCAATGCCCGGCATGATCATGAAGAACACCAGAAGGGTGCAAAGAAACATGAAGGCAGTATCGGCCTTGTCCGGAACGGGAGCGGCGGCGGCCGCTTCAGCTGCGGGTGCTGCAGCTTCCTGCGCGAAGGCGACAACCGGCGCAAACAGGGCTGCAGCAGCTGCGCCCATGCGTCCGAGGTTGGAAATCTTGGTCAATTGCATGGTTTGAAAACTCCCCTGTAAGCCGTGCTTAGAGCGCTTCGGTATTGGTTTCGCCGGTACGGATGCGCACGGCCTGCTCGATCGAATAAACGAAGATCTTGCCGTCCCCGATCTGGCCGGTCTTCGCGGAAGAAGCGATCGCCTCGACGGCCTTGTCGACGAGGTCGGCGGCAACGGCGATCTCGACCTTCAGCTTCGGCAGAAAGCTGACGGCATATTCGGTGCCGCGGTAGATTTCGGTATGTCCCTTCTGGCGTCCGTAACCTTTGACTTCGGTGACGGTCAGGCCCTGGATACCGACAGCCGTGAGTGCTTCGCGCACCTCATCCAGCTTGAACGGCTTGATAATGGCCATCACGATTTTCATCTGGCTTCCCATCCTTTGTTATTTCGGCCAAGGCCGACTCTCCTCATCACCGGCATAGGAGCCTGCGACTGCGCGAATACATTCAAAGGGCGTGCCAGTTTGAAATCCGTGTTAAGTCATTGAAAAATAATAGACTAAATATAACGCTCGAAAAATAAGGCAATTGAGCGCCACAATGTCGCACAAATTTTATGCATTTAAATATTTATGCATAAATTTCATTCATTTGCCTTTTTACGAATCAATCCCTCCTGCGCGACCGATGCAACCAGAAGTCCTGAGCGGGTGTAGATGCTGCCTCGCGTCATGCCCCGGCCACCCGAAGCGCTGGGGCTGTCCTGGCTGTAAAGCAGCCAGTTATCGAATGCGATCGGCCGATGAAACCACATCGCGTGATCAAGACTTGCCGCCTGAAGCCGCGGATCGAAAACCGAGGTTCCATGCGGGTAGAGTGAAGCATCGAGCAGCGTCATGTCGGAAAGATAGGCAAGGATGGCCGTCTGAACACCACGATCATCCGGCACGTTCCCGACAGTCCTCACCCAGATATCCTGCCTGGGTTCCAGCTTTTCGGTCGTCAGGTAATGTTTCATCGAGGTGGGCCGCAGCTCGATCGGCCGCGGCCGCTCCCAGTAGCGGCGAATGGCTTCCGGCGCCTTGGGCAGGAAAAGCCGCTTGAACTCGGCCTCATCCATCAACTCTTCCGGCGCAGGCACATCTGGCAGGGCAATCTGATGGTCATATCCCTCCTCGTCTCGCTGGAACGAGGCCGACAGGGTGAAGATCGCCCTGCCGTGCTGGACGGCCTGCACCTGGCGCGTGGCAAAACTTCCGCCATCACGGACCCGCTCCACCTGGTAGACGATCGGGACACTAGGATCGCCCGGTCGGACGAAATAGGCATGCAGGGAATGGACGAATCGATCGGCATCGACCGTTCTTTGCGCAGCCACCAGCGCCTGCGCGATCACCTGTCCGCCAAACACACGCTGCCAGCCGATATCCGGGCTCGTGCCGCGATAAAGATTGTGCTCAAGCTGCTCCAGATCGAGAATACTGATGAGCTGTTCCATCGGGCTGAGGGTCAAACCTGGCATTTTTACGAACTCCGGCAATAGGAAGCGGCGACTGGATGATCTATATCCACCCCATCAACAACCACAAGACGGACGGAGCGTTGCAGATGCTGGACATGATGGTGGTCGGAGCGGGATATGTCGGTCTTGCGGCAGCAGTTGCCGTCAAGCAGGCCGCCCCGCACCTCAACATCGAGATCGTGGAAGCAGCTCCCGCGCATGTGTGGGAGAAGGACGAACGCGCCTCAGCGATCATCACCGCAGCCAGCAAGATGCTCGATGTCCTGGGCGTCTGGGATGAGATCCTTGCCCACTCCCAGCCGATCAACCGCATGATCGTCACCGACAGCCGCACCGCCGATCCGGTGCGCCCGGTCTTCCTCACCTTCGATGGAGAGATCGAGGAAGGAAAACCCTTCGCCCATATGGTGCCGAATGTCGAAATGGTGCGTGCATTGAGGGCTGCAGCGGAAAAGCTCGGGATTGCCATCCGCCACGGCCTTTCCGCCACAAGCTTTGCGACGGGTGCCAGCAGCACCACCGTCACCCTTTCGGACAGCTCCACCATAGAGACTAGACTTCTCGTCGCCTGCGACGGCGTGCGCTCGAAACTGCGCGACATGGCGGGCATCCGCACCGTCAACTGGCAATATGGACAGTCGGGCATCGTCACGACGGTCGCCCATGAGCGTCCTCATGAAGGCGTGGCGGAAGAGCACTTCCTGCCCTCCGGCCCGTTTGCCATCCTGCCGCTGCCGAACAACCGCTCATCTCTGGTCTGGACCGAACGCACTGAAGATGCCGACCGTCTCATCGCCTCCGACGACCTCATCTTCGAGGACGAATTGCAGCGCCGCTTCGGCCACAAGCTCGGCGAACTGACCGTCGTCGGCGGCCGCAAGGCCTTTCCGCTCGGTCTCACGCTTTCGCGTGCCTTCGTCGCCCCGCGCTTTGCGCTCGCCGGCGACGCTGCCCACGGCATTCACCCGATTTCCGGCCAGGGCCTCAATCTCGGCTTCAAGGATGTCGCAGCCCTTGCAGAAACCATCGTCGAAGCAGATCGCCTCGGTCTCGACATCGGTTCGCTCAACGTGCTGGAACGCTACCAGTCCTGGCGCCGTTTCGACACGTTCCGCATGGGCGTTACCACCGACGTCTTGAACCGGCTGTTCTCCAACGACATCACCCCGATCCGCATCGCCCGCGATTTCGGCCTCGGACTGGTCGAACGCATGCCGAAGCTGAAGGATTTCTTCATCACCCAGGCAGCTGGAATAGCTGTGGAGGGAAATCCGAAGCTTTTGGCCGGTCAGCAGATATAGAGAAGAGTGCGGAAGCTCAGTCCTCGAGTTTCCGCGCCTCTGACACCAGCATGATCGGAATACCGTCACGGATCGGATAGGCCAGGCGCGCACCTTCCGACACCAGTTCGTTGCGCTGGCGGTCGAGAGACAGCGTCCCCTTCGTCAGCGGGCAAACAAGCAGATCGAGCAGCTTCGGATCGACATTGCTGAGCTTTTCATCCACCAGTCAGGCCTCACTGTAGAATTGTATCGGTATCCGTCAGCCCTCTTGCCAGCAGGATCTCCGTGATCGCGATCAGCGTTTCCGCCCGCGTCTTCAGATCCGGCGCCTCGAGCAGCGCCTGTTTTTCCGCCGGCCCGAAGGGCGACATCATCGAAAGCGAGTTGACCAGCGTGCGATTGCCTGCGCGTCCGACGCTATCCCAATCCACTTCCAGCTTGTTGGCGTCCAGATAGGCGCGGAACACTCTCAGAAGCTCGCGCCGATCGACGGATGCCTCGTCATCCTCTTCAGACAGATCACTCATGAAGGGGGCGAACCGGAACATACGATAGGGCTGACTGTCGTCCGCCTCGTCCAGCAGCCGGAAACGGCAGACACCGCTGAGCGACGTGATGTAGCGCCCGTCCCCGGTTTCGGCAAACGAGGTGATCCGACCGAGGCATCCGACCGAGGACAACGCCGGCCGCAATGGATCGGACGCATCGGACGGTTCCAGCAGGGATGGCTGCAGCACACCGATCAACCGGTCCCCGGCAAGAGCCGCGTCGAACATGGAAAGATAACGCGGCTCGAAAATATTCAGCGGAAGCTGGCCGCCCGGAAGCAGAAGCGCTCCCGTCAGCGGAAATACCGGCATGACCTCCGGTAGGTCTTCGCGTTTCACGTACCGCGCGTTTCCCACATGCATCGGTTCGGCACCTCCCGCAGACTGCTCCTGATCACAGGTTTCCTAACCCCAATATCTGGGGCTCCAACCGCCGATCGCAAGACCGGCGGCAGTGGATAAGATGTTGCTCAGGAAAAGAGGATGGACGAAAGACGGCGACGAGCTGCAATCGTCGCAGGATCCTTCGGACCCCAAACTTCGAAGAACTGCAGAAGTTCCCGGCGTGCACCGTCATCATCGAAGGTCCGGTCCTTGCGCATGATCGTCAGAAGATGATCGGCTGCCCGATCCCGCTCGCCTTGCACGTTGAGGATTTTCGCAAGCTTCATCCGCGCCGCATGGTCGTCCGGATTGGCGGCCAGTTCACGCTCCAGCGCCACCGGATCGCCCAGCTTGCGGGCCTCGACGATCTGGTCGAGCTTCTTGGAAACCGCCTGGATGGCCGGATCGGCCGTCATTTCCTCCGGCAGGGATTGCAGCATCTGGCCGACACGCTCCGTCTCGCCCATGGCGATCAGGCACTGCATCATGCCGGCGGCCGCCTTGGCATTTTCCGGATCGGCCTGCAAAACGGCGCTGTAAAGCTGCGCGGCACCCTCGATATCGCTTGCGACAAGCAGGCCATCGGCCTCACCGAGGATCGCCTCGATCTCGGCTGCCTGGTCGGCACCGGCCGGACCGGCAACCTTGTCGATGAACTGATTGACCTGACTTTCCGGCACCGCCCCCATGAAACCGTCGACCGGACGACCGTCGACGAAGGCGATGACTGCCGGGATCGACTGGATGCCGAGCTGGCCTGCGATCGACGGATGGTCGTCGATATTCATCTTGACCAGCTTGACGCGCCCCTGCGCATCATTGACCGCCTTTTCGAGCACCGGCGTCAACTGCTTGCACGGACCGCACCAGGGCGCCCAGAAATCGACCAGGACCGGCTGCCGGCGCGATTCCTCCAGAACATCCTTGGTGAACCCGGCCGTCGTCGTGTCGCTTACGAAACCGCCGACCGCCGGAGTAGCCGCCTCCGAACCCGGCTGAGCCGGGGCCGAGCCGAAGCTGGTCGTCTGGCCACCGTATCCGCCGCCATAGGATCCGGCGCCGTAAGATCCAGCGTAGGGATTATCGTTGCCGCTCATGGATGTTCTCCCGGGAAATCAGGGTGCGAACCCTTTTAATTGTCTGCCCGAAACATCGTATGTCAGTCCGTCACTTTCAAGACAAGCGGCGTGTGACCGGTCGCCTCCAGAAAACGGATGAGATCGTTTCGTCCGATCGATGTCGTCGCATCGTTGGAGAGCGGATGGCCGTTGATGACCTCGTGCTTCATCAGGTCTTCGTCCAGCACGAAGGTGACATTGTTGCCCGTGTCGCAGAAGGCACCGAATACCGTCACCGAACCCGGTACCACGCCGAGATATTCGAGCATCATTTCCGGCCTGCCGAACGACACGCGGCTCGACGCGCCGATCACCTTGTGAACCGTTTTCAGGTCCACGACCGCATGCTCTTCGACCGTCAGGACGAAATACTGGCCCTTCTTGTCCTTCACGAACAGGTTCTTGGTATGCCCGCCGGGAATCTGATCGCGCAGGTCCTGCGATTCGGCCACGGTAAAAACCGGCTCATGCTGCTTCGTCGTGTGGGAAATATCGAGGCTGTCGAGAAAGGCGAACAGATCGGCGGCGGTCTTCGGCATATTTTCGGTCACATCCGGGATCGTGATTGGCGGGAAATGCCGACTATAGAGACAAGCCCTCCTCCCTCCAAGCCATTCTCCACATAATCACCGAAAGCCAAAAGCCTTGCAAAACAAGGGATTTAGCGGAAAATGAAAAAATCTTTGCCCGGATCGTCATTTCCCTGTTGCATTTGAAAATCGTCTGGGCCATATAGCGCCTCGTCGGCGGCAACGAGCCACTGACCAGCCGGTTCGAACTACCACACGAACCGACGGATTGATGAGCGGGTGTAGCTCAGTGGTAGAGCACAACCTTGCCAAGGTTGGGGTCGAGGGTTCGAATCCCTTCGCCCGCTCCAGTCCCTCCCCTAGAGAGACAATCAGATTGACGAAGCGTGCAGGACAAACCTGGCGCCGAACGCTTTTCTGAAAATCCTTACTTTATTCCATCCCATTTTTCGGCCTGCATCAGGGAAATCTTTCCGAGATTGCCAGTTGACTTATTGCCTCAAAAAAGAACAAAATAAGAACAACAGAGGATATCAAAATGGCCCAAGCGGAAAAATTCATCGTCCTGCAATTCAAGAAGAACCGCGGCCATATCGTGCCAAGTGAAATGCGTCAGGCATCAAACGCGGTATCGGCGGAAAAGATTGCCGCCGCCATGGCTTCGCGTGTCGTTGGCGTGGCTGCTTACGCAGTGATGGTCGATGAAGAAACCGGCGACATGGCATCACCGCGTCTCATTGCCCAGCATGGTGAGACGGCTGACCTCGCGGCGTAATCTGTCGGTGAACAAGGCGAGCATCAAGAATGTCGCCAGTCTGACATTGGATGTCGAACTGGCACATTGTCTTCAGCTCTTGGAAAATACGTAATCCGTTTCCTGGCGCAGCACCTCGCCCGGGCGAAGCACCGCATTCGGGAAATTCGCGTGGTTGACCGCATCCGGCCAGACCTGCGTCTCCAGGCACAGACCGGCATAATTGCCGTATCTGCGGCCATCGAAACCCGGCACCGGCACGTTGACCATCACGCCGGCATAAAACTGCACGCCTGGCTCCGTCGTCCTCACTTCCATTGAAACACCCGAATACAGGCTGCGCACCAGCGCCACGGAGCGCTTGGCCACGCGTGCGTTCGAGAGACAATAATTGTGATCGAACGGCACCTGACGGCCGTCCTCCAGCATCCGCTGCACCGGTCCCATCTTGCGAAGATCGAAAGGTGAACCGGTCAGGTCGTTGAGCCTGCCTGTCGGAACGAGCCTCGCATCGACATCCGTTATGCGATCGGCGGCAATCATGATCTCGTGGCCAAAAATGTCTTCGCGGCCATCGAGGTTGAAATAGGAATGCTGGCAGATATTGGCAGGGGTCGGCTGGTCGGAGACCGTCTCATAGATGACCGAGAACATACCATCGGCCTTCAGCTGGTAGATCGCGGTCACGGTGCAGTTGCCGGGATAACCCGCGCGCCCGTCGGGATCGGTAATCGTCAGCACCACCTTGTCGGCGGAATGCTCGACGATCGTCCAGTTGCGCCTTCCCATCCCGTCCGAGCCGCCATGCAGATGCGTGACGCCGCGCTCGTTGAGTTCAAGCTGGTAATCGCGACCGTCGATCGAGAATTTTCCATCGCCGATCCGGTTGGCGCAACGGCCGGGCGTCGCGCCAAAATAGGGGGAATAGGCCGGATAGGAGGAGAAATCGTCGAAACCGAGCACCAGTGATGCATCATGCCCGACAAGGCGCAGGTCCTGAATGACTGCACCCCAGGTGATCACATGGGCAGTCAGCCCGCCACCGCTGATCTGGACACGATAGACAGGCTCGCCGTCCTGCGTAGTGCCGAACACCTCGAATGCATGCCCTGCCATGAGCTTCCTCCGCCGTTTTTATCGGCGGCAAACTGCGCGATTTGACAAGGTCCCGCAATGGGAAACGGCGACGCGCGGCGTCTTTTCCCGACGCCGCCCCGCAAGCCGCACCAGCACTTACTCCGTGCCGATCTTGTCCATGTCGTAATGGGTCGTCTGGTACATCTCGTTGATCCAGTTTCCGAATAGAAGATGCGCGTGACTGCGCCAGCGGTTCTGCGGCGTCAGCGTGTCGTCATTATGCGGGAAATAGTCATGCGGCATTTTGATCGGGATGCCGGCATTCACGTCGCGAAAATATTCGTCCGCCAGCGAGGTGGAATCATATTCGACATGGTTGAACATGTAGAGACGATTGCCCTTCTTCTCATGCACGAGGCAAAGGCCCATTTCGTCGGATTCCATCAGGATTTCCAGATCGGGCTGCTTCTCGACATCCTCGCGACGCACTTCGGTCCAGCGTGAAACCGGCACCTGAAAATCATCGGAAAAGCCGTTGAGATAGACCGAGGCCGGCGAAAGATTGCGGTGACGATAGACACCGAAGGCCTTTTCGGTGAGCGCATGTTTCGGCACGTCGTGGAAATGATAGATCGCCGCCATCGCGCCCCAGCAGACATTCATCGTCGAATGCACATTGGTTTCCGTCCAGTCGAAGATCTGGCGCATCTCGTCCCAATAGCTGACATCCTCGTAATCCATCTGCTCCACCGGCGCGCCGGTGATGATGAAGCCGTCGAACTTGCGGTGCTTCACCTCTTCCCAGGTGTGGTAGAAGGAAAGCAGATGTTCCTCGGACGTGTTCTTTGCCTTATGCGTGCCGAGCCTTATCAGCGAAAACTCCACCTGCAGCGGCGAGGCGCCGACAAGGCGCGCCATCTGCACCTCGGTCTTGATCTTGTTCGGCATGAGATTGAGAAGCCCGATCTGCAGCGGACGAATGTCCTGGCGCACGGCGACCGTTTCGGTCATGACGCGCACGCCCTCGGAAACGAGAGTGGTAAACGCAGGAAGCGTATCGGGAATCTTGATCGGCATAGTCAGGCCCCACAAACAAAAAGCCGGCAACGAAAAATCGCAACCGGCCCGTGGGAAGTGAAGTCAAACTTCTCGCGGCCCTTTAGCGACTTTTTTAACGTGGCTGCAAGCCGGCCGGCCAAATCACCACGGAAGTTCGATTTATCAGATAATCCTTGCCAGCGCCGGCGTCAATGGGAGCAAATTCGACCCGGCACCACCATGGCGCGATGGAAATAAGCATAGGTCCTGCTTTCCCTGCCCCCACCCTTTGCGCTATGGGCAATGCCCATGGCCAATTCGACCTTCACAATCCTGCTCGGCGGCAATCTTGCCGTCACCGATCGCGTCAGAAACGCGATCGCAGGAAGCCGCGTGATTGCCGCCGATAGCGGCATGCGCCATGCGGTCGAACTTGGCCTGATACCGGAGCTGTGGGTAGGCGACTTCGACTCTTCCGACGAAGACCTGATCGCCCGTTTTCCGGAAGTCGAGCGAAAAACCTATCCGCCGGCCAAGAACGAGACCGATGGCGAGATTGCCACGGCCGAGGCGATCGAGCGCGGCGCAAAGCGACTGATCCTGATGGGCGCGCTCGGCGGCGAGCGCTCTGACCATGCGCTGCAGCACTTTCTGCTTGCCATGGGCCTTGCCGAACGCGGTTTCGATGTGCTTCTCGCCTCGGGTGATGAGGAAGCCATTCCGTTTCTACCGGGCGCGAAAACCATCGATCTGCCGAAGGGTTCGCTGTTTTCCGTCCTCGGCTTTTCCGACCTGTCAGGCCTCGATATTTTGGGCGCACGATATCCGCTCAAGGATTTCTCGCTGCCCTTCGGTTCTTCCCGCACCGTTTCGAATGTTGCGGAAGGGCCGGTCGAATTCCATCTAAAGAGCGGCAAGGCGATGATCCTTGCCCGTCCCCACGATTTTTCCGGAGCATAAACGGTCCTCATGGCACCTCCCATTCTCAAGCTTGACGACATATTCCTGAGCTTCGGCGGCGCGCCGCTTTTGAACGGCGCCGGCCTGCAGGTGGAGCCGGGCGACCGCATCTGCCTCGTCGGCCGCAACGGTTCGGGTAAGTCGACGCTGATGAAGATTGCGGCGGGCATGGTCGAGGCGCAGTCGGGCGAAGTCTTCCGCCATCCGTCGGCGACGATCCGCTATCTCGAACAGGCGCCGGATTTCGCCGGTTATTCGACCGTGCAGGCCTATGCCGAAGCGGGCCTCGGCCCGGGCGACGATCCCTATCGCGTCACCTATCTGCTCGAACATTTGGGCCTCACCGGCGAGGAGGACCCGAACCGGCTGTCCGGCGGCGAATCCCGTCGTGCGGCGCTTGCCCGCGTCATGGCGCCGGAACCCGATATCCTTCTGCTCGACGAGCCGACCAACCATCTCGACCTGCCGACCATCGAATGGCTGGAAGACGAGCTGCGCAAGACGCGCAGTGCGCTTGTTGTCATCAGCCACGACCGCCGTTTCCTCGAAAAGGTCTCCAACGCCACTGTCTGGATAGACCGCGGCACGGCCCGCCGTCTTTCCCGCGGTTTCGGCCATTTCGAAGCCTGGCGCGATCAGGTTCTCGAAGAGGAAGAGATCGAACAGCACAAGCTCGGCAAGGCGATCGAGCGAGAAGAACACTGGATGCGCTACGGCGTCACGGCAAGGCGCAAACGCAACATGCGCCGCGTCGGCGAATTGCAGGCCATGCGCGCCGCCTATCGCGGCCATAATGGACCGCAGGGCAGCGTTCAGGCCTCGGTTGCCGAAGGCAAGGAAAGCGGCAAGCTCGTCATCGAAGCGGAAAACATCACCAAGACTTATGACAAGCCGATCGTCGCCCCCTTCTCCATCCGCGTCCATCGCGGCGACCGTATCGGCCTCGTCGGCCCGAACGGTGCCGGCAAGACGACGCTCTTAAAGATGCTGACCGCCCAGCTGGAGCCCGATAGCGGCTGGATCAAGCTCGGCACCAATCTGGAAATCGCCACCCTCGATCAGAAGCGCGAGGACCTCGATCCCGAGGATACGCTGTCCCATTATCTGACCGATGGCCGCGGCGAGACCCTGCTGGTCAACGGCGAACAGCGCCATGTCGCCGGCTATATGAAGGATTTTCTGTTCCAGCCCGAACAGATCCGCACGCCGATCAAGAACCTCTCGGGTGGCGAACGCGCCCGCCTGATGCTGGCCCGCATGCTGGCCAAGCCGTCCAATCTTCTGATATTGGACGAACCGACCAACGATCTCGACATCGAGACGCTCGACCTGTTGCAGGAGATCGTCGCCGGTTATAACGGCACCGTCATCCTCGTCAGCCACGACCGCGATTTCCTCGACCGCACCGTAACCTCGACCATCGCGCCCGCCGCGCCTGATGCACCCGATGGCCGCTGGATCGAATATGCCGGCGGCTATACCGACATGCTGGCGCAGCGCAAGGGCGCCCAGGAAGAGCGGAAGAAGGCGGAAAAAGCCGCCGAAAAGTCCAAGCCGGAAAACGCCTCGTCATCCTCCGACGCGCCCAAGGCCAAGGGAAAACTCTCCTACAAGCAGAAATTCGCGCTGGAGAATATTCCCAAGGAAATGGAAAAGGCCGAAGCCGAGATCGCCATTCGTGAAAAGAAGATGGCCGATCCCAACCTCTTCACCAAGGACCCGGCAAGCTTCAACAAGCTGGCAGCCGAGATGGAAAAGCTGCGCGAAAAGCTGACGAGCATGGAAGAAGAATGGCTGGAGCTCGAAATGCTGCGCGAGGAAATCGAGGGCTGAGCGTCGACATAGCCGACGCCAAAATTAAATATTTGTTAGCCTTAACAGATGGTTAACCGAAAAAACCTGTGTCCCGCCACGGAACAATCCCGGGGTTCATCGCGTTTTGTGTCTGTTCGATTGCTAAAATAGGCAACCGACGAAACCGAGATGAACTCTGGAGGCGTCCAATGCTGACAAATGTATCGCGTCGTCGGCTGGCCAGTGAGGCAATGAATCAGCGTGTATTGATTATCGAGGACGAGTTTCTGATCGCGCTCGACGTGGCCGACACGATCGAGAGCATGGGCTTGAAGGTCGTGGGGCTGGCGAACGGCAGAAAGCACGCTCTTTCGCTTGCCGCCCATGCGGATATCGCGCTCGTCGATGTCAATCTCGCCGATGGCAGAACCGGACCGGAAATCGGTCGCGAGCTTGCCGAGGAATACGGCCTGACGGTGGTGTTCATGACTGCCAATCCTGATGATATCGCGGATGGCGTTGATGGCACGCTTGGCGTCCTGACCAAGCCGGTCATGCCTGAAGTCGTAGAAAAGACGGTCGATTATGCGATCGCCAACCGCCTCGGCGGCATGGCCATCGTGCCGCGTGAGCTGAAGATTTTCCGCGGCAACGGCAGCCTGAACTGAAAATTCGATCCAGCTCGAAATCCGGCATGGATTTGTCGGCTATGTGGCGCATCTTCCGTCCTTGGAGGAAAGGCGCCAATTCATGGCGCCCTTCAACGATGGAGGAATATCGATATGCGGATGATTTTCGTGAACCTGCCGGTGGCGGATCTTCAGGCTTCCACAGGGTTCTACACGGCGCTGGGCTTCAAAAAGAACCCCGACTTTTCCGACGATACCGCAAGCTGCATGGTTGTCAGCGAGCAGATCTACGTGATGCTGCTGACCCATGACAAATTCCGCATGTTCATCAATGGCGATATCTCCGACGCGAAGACGACGAAGGAAGTGCTGAACTGCCTTTCCGCATCGAGCCGCGACGAGGTCGACAGCTTCAAGGCAAAAGCGCTTGCCGCCGGTGGCGCCGAATGGAAGCCGAATATGGAAATGGGTCCGATGTACGGCTGCAGCTTCCAGGATCTCGACGGCCATGTCTGGGAGGTCATGTATATGGACATGTCCGGCGGCTGAGACAGCCCCCCCCCCCGCTGGCCTGCCGGCCATCTCCCCCACAAGGGGGAGAAGATTTGCAGCACCGACCTCGCTTCAGTCGAGACCGGCGGATGAGGCTGGGTTAAGCCCTCCCCCTTGTGGGGAGGGTTTGGGAGGGGACTTTCTTCATATGTCGACCCTCTTGCCAGCATGAAGCGAGACCGCTAAATCTTTGCACGCTCTAACGGGGTGCCCTGCGTCAGCACGGCTGAGAGACCTTGATGGTCAACCCGCGGAACCTGATCCGGCTAACACCGGCGGAGGGATTAGACGGCTCGCAACCAGCGCCTATTCCCCGATCGATTTTTGTGAGGAGGCGCTGATGCGCGGAATTTCGACTTTTCTGCTGGCAGCCACGGGCACAGTTCTTGCTCCCTTTGCCGCGAACGCGCAGGAAAAGACGTTGACCGTCTATACCTATGAGAGCTTCACCTCCGACTGGGGTCCCGGTCCGAAGATCAAGGCGGAGTTTGAAAAGACCTGCGCCTGCACCGTCGATTTCGTCGGCGTCGCCGATGGCGTGGCGCTTCTCACCCGCCTCAAGCTGGAAGGCACAGGCTCGGATGCCGATATCGCGCTCGGCCTTGATACCAGCCTGATCTCCGAAGCCAAGGCGACGGGCCTGTTCGAGGCGAACGGAGTCGATGCAAGCGCCGTCAAGGTTCCCGGCAATTACGCGGATGATACTTTTCTGCCCTATGACTACGGCCATTTCGCCGTGATCTACGACACGCAGACGATCAAGAACCCGCCGAAGAGCTTGAAGGATCTGATCGAGGGCGATGCTTCGCAGAAGATCGCCATTCAGGATCCGCGCACCTCGACACCGGGTCTCGGCCTTCTGCTCTGGGTAAAGGCCGTCTATGGCGACAAGGCGCCGGAAGCCTGGGCGAAACTCAAGGATCGTGTGCTGACCGTCACCCCCGGCTGGTCGGAAGCCTATGGCCTGTTCACCAAGGGCGAAGTGCCGATGGTACTCTCCTACACGACCTCGCCCGCCTATCACATGGTCGAGGAAAACACCGATCGATATCAGGCCGCAAGCTTTTCCGATGGCCATTACATCCAGATCGAAGTCGCCGGCATGCTCAAGAACGCCAAGGACAGGGATCTGGCGAAAAGCTTCCTCACCTTCCTCGTGTCTCCGGCCGCACAGGATATCATCCCGACCACTAACTGGATGATGCCGGCCGCCGCCACCTCTGCGCAGTTGCCTGACGCTTTCGACAAGCTGGTAAAGCCGTCAAAGACGCTGCTGATCGGCTCCGACGAGGTGGCGAAGAACCGCCAGGCCTGGATCGACGAATGGCTGACCGCCATGAGCAGGAAGTGACGGAACTTTTGGGAAATCGCATTTGCTGACGACCGCTGAAAGACGACGCGGCATCGGTGCCGGTCTGACCGTCCTTGCCGCCGTCATTATGTTCGTCGGCACTGCGATTGTGACACTGCTGGCCTGGGATGGCGATCAATCGGCATCCCGGCTTTTTAGCGCCTATACCTGGAGCATCCTTCGCTTCACGCTTCTGCAGGCGGCGCTTTCCACGCTGCTGTCGATCGCCTTTGCCATCCCGGTAGCGCTGGCGCTGGCCCGCCGCCCCCGTTTTGCAGGCAGAGCCTGGATCCTGCGCCTCATGGCCCTGCCCATGGGCCTGCCGGCGCTCGTCGGCGCGCTCGGTCTGCTCGGCGTCTGGG
>DLSX01000010.1 GCA_002500765.1 Neorhizobium sp. UBA7851 | reverse complement strand
ATGTGCAGGAGGTCGCCATGCTGCGGCCGAACAATCCCGTTGCCAGTGATGCGCCGATGAGTGAACGCGACCAACCCTGGCAGCGCAGCGTCATGCCGCGGTCGGAAGTCGCCTGCCGCAGCGAGCTTCGCCGTCTTGGCGTCGAGTTCAAGGACATGCCGCGCATCTCGCAAGGGCCGAGCTGCGGCATCGACTATCCGGTGAAGCTTGCGGGGCTTTCCGGCGGCATCGATGTGCGTCCGGCGGTAACGCTGAACTGCCAGGTGACGCTCGCCTTTGCAAAATGGGTGAAGAACGATCTCGCGATCTCGGCCCGCACCCGTTATCTGACCGGCATCCGCCAGATCCAGCCGTTGGGCGGTTATTCCTGCCGCAAGATGAACAACAGCCGCCAGCGCAACAATCCGATGTCGGAACACGCCCGCGGCAATGCGATCGATGTCGGTCGGATCACGCTGAAGAACGGTCACGCCATCGATGTGCGCAAGAAGGGCCTGTTCTCGTTCCGGGAAGGCGGATTGCTGAAGTCGGTGCGCGGCGACAGCTGCAAGTATTTCTCCACCGTGCTCGGGCCTGGCAGCAATGCCGAACACTGGAACCATTTTCACTTCGACCTTCGCTCGCGCAAAGGTGGTCGCCAGTATTGCGACTGATGACATGTTCTGGCTGACGGAAAGGGTATGCGGGTCGCTGGGAAGGTTCAGTTGAGCCGCTTTGGCGGGCGTGGGGCGGGCTCTTCCCCACCATCGACACCAGGGCCTTTGGAGTTGCGAACATCTGTCGGCATCGGAATTGTAAGGGCGTCCACCATCAATGTGGCAAGCTCGTCGAGAGACTCGAAATCAAAATCATCCATATCCGACCCGGAGGCTGCGTCGGTTTCCTGTGGAAGTACGGTCTTCTTCACTGAATTCGGCATTATGGTCGACTTTCGGCTGCAGCAACAAATTGAGAAATATGTGGTCCGGTATCTTGGTGCCACACATAGAGCAATGCACCCGCGATTGGATACGTCAAAAGGCGGTGTTCGGTTCATCATGAACGGGAATTCCACCCGGGACGGGCACGCCGACGCTGCGCGCCCGTGCGAACCCGGTTCCCTGATGATGCTACCCACGCAAATATTGCCGTTTTATAAATGGCTGCCCCTCACCACCGGCGCAGCCCGCATCCCCCACTATTTCGGGGCATTTCAGCATCGCCTGTGGTTACCGTCGCCACCCGTTTGGGTGAGCATTTTCAAGATCGCCGAGAGCGGGACATGAAAAGCCGGCCCCGGATTTCCGCCGCGACTTCGAGTTGGCGAAAGCGAGGCCGGCTGGCGACCATCTCGTCGCAAGCGCTGTGGCAAGCCTTTATCGACCAGTTTTTCGTACATTATGACGGTCGCGCGAGATGCGGCGGCGGTCGCGGAACCGCGGCTTGCCTGGAGCCGACAATGATGCGATGAGGTCACCGCAGGATGACAGGGGCGATAGGCTTTTCAGCGTCTGTCATCGAAAATGCAATTATCCTGTCCCGTCCTGATCACTCATGCCCCTTCAGATCCGGCTCATGAGTTAAAACCGCCGCCGGAGAACCCGATGCCCGCCCTCGTCGATATACTTCCCTTCGTGGTGGCACTGCTTGCTGCCGGCGTGCTTGCAGGGCTTCTTGCCGGCCTGTTCGGCATCGGCGGCGGCGCGATCCTGGTGCCTATCTTCTTCCATGTTTTCGGACTTCTCGGCGTCGACGACGCCGTACGCATGCATCTGGCGCTCGGCACCTCGCTTGCCATCATCGTTCCGACCTCGGTCCGCTCCTTTGCCGCCCATCGGCAGCGCGGTGCGGTGGATATCTATCTTCTCAAGGGGTGGATCATTGCCGTGCCGCTTGGCACGATCATGGCGACGCTGATTGCCGCCTGGGCGTCCAGCACCGAATTGCGGCTGATCTTCGCGGTGATCGCTCTGGTCCTTGCGCTGAGGATGATCTTCAACCGCGCAAGCTGGAAACTGGGCGACGATCTGCCGGCAAATCCGCTGAAATTTCTGGTCGGCACCGGCATCGGCATCCTGTCGGGCCTGATGGGGATCGGCGGCGGCGTGATGAACAACACCTTCATGACGCTGTACGGCCGGACCATTCATCAGGCGGTCGCCACCTCTTCGGGCGTCGGTGTGCTGATCTCGATCCCGGGTCTTGTCGGCTATGTCTGGGGTGGTTGGGGCAGAGCCGGCCTGCCGCCGTTTTCGACAGGTTACATCAACTGGCTGGCGGTTGCGCTGCTGATCCCGGTAACGCTCTATATGGCGCCTTATGGTGCCCGGCTCGCCCATGCCCTGTCGAAGCGCCAGCTCGAAGTCGGCTTCGCGTTGTTTCTTGTCGCGATCGCGCTGCAGTTTTTTGCCAGCGTGATATTCTGAGGCCGAGTGCCTTGAGCGGTCAGCAGCTCATCGCGCCCGCGTCGGATTGCCGAATAGAGGAACGGGATAAACGCTTTCCCCTCTGCTCGAAAAACCCTTGCGGTAAAGGCAGGCCCTGAGCGATGTCTGATTGTAGAAATTGCTGGTCAGAGGGTGTCCGCGCGGCGGTGTCGAGGCTTCCAGAGTGCATTCGGCCTCTGCCGCCATGAACCGGTTTTCGATTTCCGATCCCTTTACAATTCCAAGGCTGCCGTAGGTTATCGAAGACGCCGCTGCGCTTTCCGGCAATGCGGGAGAAAGTGCAATCAGCAGCATTGGCATAAACGCAAGTTTCATGAACGGTCTCCCTCAAATCGGCTGACGGCAACGGCTCATGGGGGATTTTGTTCCGACGGACATGAAATTTTACCTACGCTTGTTCGCATATGCGAAAGGCCTTTTGCAGTTCCGCTGCAGTGCATTCCGATGTATCCTCTTGCCATAGGTTCCGTTGCGTCACGCAGGGGAAGGTAGATTTGGCGTCGGGAGCAGGAGTTCCCAGGATGGCGCCTTCAATACACTGAAATGGTTTTTCGCGGGCCGCGCGGGGTGGCCCGGACATTTGCTTTGTTTTTGAGCCTTCGAGTGGGGATACATATGAACAGAGATTTTCTCGCCGTTACGAGCGGCGTTCTGCTGATTGTCTTCACTTCGGGCACTGTTCGGGCAGATGAACGCCCTCTTATCTGGCAGCCGATCAAGAATTCCGACACGAGTTATGCCATCAAGCTGGGTATGAGGCTGCCCTTGCGACTTGAAGCCGAAGCGGGGTTCAATGTCGGGGTGGATTCATCCAAGACTGGCGAAGTGGTGAATACGCCTCTCAAATTCTGGAGCAGGATCAAGACCGAAGACACCAAGCAGCCGGCCTATCGGGCAAAGCGGGATATCGGGATCGATATGGACGGCAATGCGGGCAATGCCGCCATCAGTATGAATTATTACGAAAAACAGATCGCCACGCCGACATTCAATGTCGAGCGTCAAGCCACCTATGTGGTCCGTTATGACGGCGTGCAGAAGGACTGGACAGGACTGGACACAAGCCAGTCCATCAAGCTGAGACAGCGCGAGACTGGAACTGCATTCGTGGCCGTCGCCAACGGTACCGCGAATTTTTCGGCGGTCGGAGCCAGTTTCGGCATCGAGCAGCCGCTCGGGGATAACATCACGCTCAGCGGTAACGTGAACAGAAATTTCACCGACGCAACCACCGTTTCCACTGTGAACGCCAGATATTCCTACCAGTGGTGAAACAAAAAAGGGCGCCTCGGGCGCCCTTTTCATATGAATGTCCTGGCGAGACCTAGTGCAGGATCTGGCTGAGGAACNNCCCATTTCGTGGGTGACGCAGAGCATGGTCATGCCTTCTTCGGCAAGGCTTACCATCGTGTCGAGCACTTCCTTGACCATTTCCGGATCGAGCGCCGATGTCGGTTCGTCGAACAGCATGATTTTCGGTTTCATGCAGAGCGAGCGGGCGATGGCGACACGCTGCTGCTGGCCACCTGAGAGCTGGCCCGGATATTTGTTGGCCTGCTCGGGGATCTTGACGCGCTTCAGATAGTGCATCGCGATCTCTTCGGCGTCCTTCTTCGGCATCTTGCGAACCCAGATCGGTGCAAGCGTGCAGTTTTCCAGGATCGTCAGATGCGGGAAGAGGTTGAAATGCTGGAACACCATGCCGACTTCGCGGCGCACCTCGTCGATCTTCTTCAGATCGTTGGTGAGCTCGATATTGTCGACGATGATATTGCCGGCCTGATGTTCTTCCAGCCGGTTGATACAGCGGATCATCGTCGACTTGCCGGAACCGGACGGTCCGGCGATGACGATGCGTTCGCCCTTCATCACCTTGAGATTGATATCCCGCAGTACGTGGAAATCACCGTACCACTTGTTCATGCCAACGATTTCGACGGCAACCTCGGTTGAGGAAACTGTCAATTTTTTGGTTAGGGCCTCAGCCATTGTTTTCCCCTTGTAACTCTTGTTGCGGCTAGTGCCTGTGGCCCGTGTCGAGGTGCCGTTCCATGAAGGCGGAATAGCGCGACATGCCGAAGCAGAAAAGCCAAAATACGAAACCGGCGAACACATAACCCGTGATAGGCGTCACTGGCGTCGACCAGTTGGCGTCTGACTGGTTGAGCGTGACGATGCCCAGAAGGTCGAACATGCCGATGATGGAAACCAGCGACGTGTCCTTGAACAGGCCGATGAAAGTGTTGACGATGCCGGGAATGACGAGCTTGATGGCCTGCGGCAGGATGATCAGGCGCATCTTCTGCCAGTAGCTCAGGCCGAGTGAATCGGCGCCTTCGAACTGGCCTTTCGGGATTGCCTGAAGACCGCCGCGCACGACTTCCGCCATATAGGCCGAGGCGAACAGCGACACGCCGATCAAGGCGCGCAGCAGCTTGTCGAAGGTCCAGCCGTCGGGCAGGAACAGCGGCAGCATGACGCTTGCCATGAACAGGACGCTGATCAGCGGAATGCCGCGGATGACTTCGATGAACACGACGCAGATCGTCTTGATCACCGGCATGTTCGAGCGACGGCCGAGCGCCAGGATGATGCCCAGCGGCAGTGATACCGTGATCCCGAAGAAGGAGAGGATCAGGGTCACCATCAAGCCGCCCCAGAGCGGTGTCTCCACATGCGGCAGGCCGAAACCGCCGACCAGGAGAAAGAAGGACAAGGCCGGCAGGATGATGAAGAGCGCCAATGCGTTCCAGCCCTTGAAGGGGGCCTTCGGTATCAGCATCGGCACAAGCAGGATGACGAAAAGGATCGCCACCAGGATTGGCCGCCAGCGCTCGTCGGCCGGGTAACGACCGAACATGAACTGCTGGAATTTGGCTTCGACGAAGGCCCAGCAGGCGCCGGACTGTCCGTCGGGCAGCACGCCGCCCTGGATGATGGTCGCACAGGCCGTGCGGTCCGTGCCTGTCCACACGGCGTCGATGAACAGCCAGTTGATCATGCCCGGAACGATATAGGCGATCAGAGCCAGCGAAAGGATCGTAAGAACGATGTCCTTCGGCGTCGCAAAGAGCCGGGTGCGGATCCAGTGCGATGCGCCTGTCTGGTTTCCTGGCGCGGGTTTTGGCTCCAGCATGGACTGGCGCACGAAAATGGAAGCGTCGGTTGCCATGCTTATCTCTCCACCAGCGCCATTCGGGCATTGAACCAGTTCATGAAGATCGCGGTGGTGACCGAAATCGACAGGTAGATGACGAGCCACAGTGCAACGATCTCGACCGCCTGACCGGTCTGGTTGAGCATCGTGCCACCCACGGCGACGACATCGGCGAAGCCGACCGCGACGGCCAGCGACGAGTTCTTGGTGAGGTTGAGATACTGGCTTGTCAGCGGCGGAATGATGATCCGGAGCGCCTGCGGCAGCACGATCAGCCGGGTGATGTCGGCCCCGCGAACGCCGAGCGCATTGGCGGCCTCCGTTTGGCCCTTCGGCACGGCCTTGATGCCGGCGCGAACGATCTCGGCGATGAATGCCGCCGTGTAGAAGGACAGCGCCAGATAGAGCGACATGAATTCCGGCCCGACCACGGTACCGCCCGTCAGGTTGAACCTGCCCGCAACGGGGTAATCGAATGTCAGCGGTGCGCCGATCGCCAGAAATGCCAGGATAGGCAGACCGAAGATCAGCGCAAGGCCGACCAGCACGGTATGGAACGGTTGTCCGGTCCGCATCTGCCGCCGCTTGGCCCAGCGCGCCATGATGACCGTGGCTACGATGGCGACAGCCAGAGCGATCAGAACGAGCGAAATGCCGTCACCGAAGATCGGCTTCGGCAGGAACAGGCCGCGATTGTTGAGATAGCTGCTGAAGGGCAGTTCGAAGGATTCGCGCGCCTGCGGCAGCGCCGAGATCACGCCCTTGTACCAGAAGAAGATGACCAGCAGGGGCGGGATGTTGCGGAACACTTCGACATAGACTTCGGCAAGCTTGGCGATCAGCCAGTTGCGCGACAGACGCGCAATGCCGATCAGGAAGCCGAGGATCGACGCCGTGATGATGCCGATCACCGCGACCTGCAATGTATTGAGGATGCCGACGATCAGCGCGCGACCATAGGTGGAATCGCTGTTGTAGGCGATCATCGACTGGCCGATGTCGAAGCCGGCACGGCCGTTGAGGAAGCCGAAGCCTGAAGCGATGTTGGCCCTTTGCAGGTTGTTGATCGTGTTTTGTGTCACCGTCCACACGAAAAGGACGAGAAGCGCCAGCGTCAGTACCTGATAAAAAATCCCGCGAGCCTTCGGGTCATTGATCAGGGAGGAGGCCTTTTTGCTGGTAGTTGGCGTTTCGGAATTGAGCGCCATGCCGGCCATAAACAAATCCCCTTAGTTTATACGTCTCCTTTTTGGAGACTTTTTGCCCTTGCGGGAACTTTGAGTGCGCGGAGGCGGATATCATCCACCTCCGCGCGACTGTCTTGGACGTCGTTCCGATTAACGGATCGGCGGAGCGTATTGCAGGCCGCCCTTGGTCCACAGCGCGTTCAGGCCGCGTTCAATCTTCAGCGGCGTGTTCGGGCCGACGGTGCGGTCGAAGACTTCGCCGTAATTGCCGACGTGCTTGATGATGTTGTAGGCCCACTCGTTGGAAAGGCCGAGATCGGTACCGATCTTGGTGCCTTCTTCAGTGCCGAGCATGCGCTTGATGTCCGGATTCGGGCTGTTCTTCATCTCGTCGACGTTCTGCGAGGTCACGCCAAGTTCTTCGGCATTGACCATTGCATAGTGAACCCAGGTGACAATATCGAACCACTTGTCGTCGCCCTGACGAACGGCCGGTCCGAGCGGCTCCTTGGAGATGACTTCCGGCAGAACCATGTTCTCATCCGGGTTCTTCATCTTCAGGCGGATGGCGTAGAGACCGGACTGGTCGGTCGTGTAGACGTCGCAGCGACCGGCGTCATAAGCGGTGGTCGCGTCGGCTTCCTTTTCGAAGACGACCGGGTTGTACTGCAGGTTGTTGGTCTTGAAGTAGTCGGCGAGGTTGAGCTCGGTGGTCGTGCCGGTCTGAACGCAGACGGCGGCGCCGGAAAGCTCGAGAGCGGACTTCACGTTGAGGCCCTTCTTCACGATGAAGCCCTGGCCGTCATAGTAGTTGACGGTACGGAAGTTGAAGCCGAGCGACGTGTCGCGGCTGATCGTCCAGGTCGTGTTGCGCGTCAGGACGTCGACTTCACCCGACTGCAGCGCCGGAAAACGGTCCTTGCTCGACAGGGGGACGAATTTCGCCTTGGTCGGGTCGCCGAAAACGGCAGCAGCAATGCCGCGGCAATAGTCAACGTCGATACCGGTCCATTCGCCCTTGTCGTCAGGGTTCGAGAAGCCTGGAATGCCGGCGCTGACGCCGCAGGTGACGGAACCCCTTGCCTTTACGTCATCAAGCGTGGCCGCAGAAGCTGCCGAGGCCAAGCCCAGGGCTGCAGCGCCAATCGCAGCTGACAGAATCGTCTTTTTCATTTTCCCAACCTTTGTTTGTGTTTTATTTTCTGGTGCCACCGGACCGCTCCCCTTGATCTTTGTTCGAATACGGCCGGTCGCTCGCCAACCTCCATCGACGAGTGATCCTATCTCATTCGCAAAATCTTTGGGGGTCAAGTCACACACGCGCGAATTGCTTTGGAAGCGCCAAGAATTTAAGTTTTTTGCTCAGTGTTTGGGCAAATGACTGTGGAATATGCGAGCGTTGATGAACTCAGTGCCTTTCTGTTCGGCATCTGAGTTTCGCATAACTTCGGCTTGTGTCGCCGGTCTTGACCTCGCGCCTTCGTGGCGCGACAACAATGCTTTCCCGCCTCAGAGAGTTTTCCTTACGAAATGGCCAAGAAATCTTCCTTGCTCGGTACAGCCGGCGCCAACACGCGCCTTGCACATATCGGTAACAATCCCAGAGATTATCACGGGTTCGTCAATCCTCCGGTCGTTCATGCTTCGACCGTGCTGTTTCCTGATGCCAAGGCAATGGAAAAGCGTGCGCAGCCTTACACTTACGGAACGCGGGCGACGCCGACGACGGATGCGCTCTGCGCCGCTTTCGATGAACTGGAAGGGTCTGCCGGCACGATCCTGGTACCATCGGGACTGGCTGCGATTTCGGTGCCGTTCCTGGCCTATCTGTCGGCCGGCGATCACGCGCTGATCGTCGATTCGGTCTACACGCCGTGCCGCCATTTCTGCAATACGATGCTGAAGCGCCTTGGCATCGAGGTGGAATATTACGATCCGGAGATCGGCGCGGGCATCGAGGCGCTGATCCGGCCGAATACCAGGCTAGTCCATACCGAAGCGCCGGGCTCGAATACGTTCGAGATGCAGGATATTCGAGCTATTGCTGATGCCGCGCACCGGCATGACTGCGTCGTGACGATGGACAATACCTGGGCGACGCCGCTTTACTTCCGTCCGCTCGATTTCGGCGTCGACGTCTCGATCCATGCGACGACCAAATATCCGTCCGGTCATTCCGACATCGTCATGGGCTCGGTGCATGCCAACGCCAAGTGGTGGCCGCAATTGGAAGAAGCCCGCATCGCCATGGGTATTTGCGGCGCGCCGGATGATTCCTACATGATCCTGCGTGGTCTGCGCACCATGGGCGTCCGTCTCGACCACCATCAGAAAAGCGCGCTTGCGATCGCACGATGGCTCGAAGGGCGTGATGATGTGGCGCGTGTCCTGCATCCGGCGCTGCCGAGCTTTCCGGGCCACGAGATCTGGAAGCGCGACTTCAAGGGGGCGAGCGGGATCTTTTCCTTCGTGCTCAAGGCCGATGCGGACAAGGCGAAGGTCAAGGCTCACGCCTTCCTCGATGCGCTGAGCTATTTCGGTCTCGGTTATTCCTGGGGCGGATTCGAAAGCCTCGCGCTCCATGTCAATCTGTCTGACCGCACGATCCGCAAACAGCCGGCTGAAGGGCCTGTCATTCGACTGCAGATCGGTCTTGAAGACGTGGCCGACCTGCAAAAGGACCTTGAACAGGGATTCCTTGCCGCCGCCGCCGTCTGATCAGTCGACGCGGTAGCCGTAAAGCCAATCGAGATCCGCCGCGAGCGATTGCGGCGGACGTAAGGACAAGACGATATCGCGTCCGATGCGGATCGGACCGCGGGCATGATAGGCGAAGCGGTTGAAGTTGCCGCGCGACTTGACCTTGGCTGCGCGTTTTACCCGAAGGGTTTCGAAACTCGCCAGGGCTGCGGGCAGGGTTGATGCCTTCCTGACCTCGTTGGCCAGAACAAAGCCGTCTTCGATCGCCATGACGGCGCCTTGAGCCGAGAAGGGCATCATCGCGTGGGCTGCGTCGCCGATGAGTACCACGTCGCGACCATTGTGCCATCTTCCGGACGTCACTTCATGTAGCGGCCAGAATGTCGGCCGCGGCGCGTCGGAGAGAAGACGGAGAATATCCGGATGCCAGCCGGCAAACTGCTGCATCAGCATGTCGCGCTGGGTTTCGCTCGCCTGGGCTTCCCATGTTTCTCCGGGGCTTATTCCCGCCGCGATCGCGACGATGTTGAAGGCTCCCGTTTCGGATAGCGGATAGGCGACAAGATGGGTCGACGGACCGAGGATGGCGGTCACGCAATCTCGCGGGAGCCAGCCGGGCGCCTGGTCCAGGGGCGTGGTAAACCGCCAGGCTATATTGCGTGAAAAGTCCGGCTGCGGAGCGTCGTCGATGGATGCCCTTGCGTTCGACCAGACCCCATCCGCGCCGATGATCAGCGGGTAGGTGTTTCCGGTTATGTCCTTGAGCGAGCGGGACAGGTTTCCGCGGATAGGTGTTGCGAGCCTGACGGTGCAAAGCGGGCTCCGTCTGGTGGCCGCAAGCAGCGTGTTCTGCAATGTCGCCCGATGGAGCACGCCGTAAGGAGCGCCCCAGCGCTCTCTGGCGAAACGGCCCATCGGCACATGAGCCAGTTTCTTCAGCGTGATTCCGGAGGCGAGGCGGATTTCCTGCGGCTCGGTCCAGATCGTCTCCAGTTCGTCGAGCACACCGAGTTCGCCAAGGATGGCGGATGCGTTCGGGGATATCTGCAGGCCTGCGCCGACTTCAACGAGTTCGCCCGCTTCCTCGAAAACATCGCATGCCATGCCGAGGCGGGAAAAACTCAATGCTGCCGCAAGGCCAGCCATGCCGGCTCCCACAATCGCTATCCTGTCGAGATGCATGGCCTACCGCCCGAACGCGTGCTTACGCTGCCTTGACGTTGAAGACGCAGCCCGGCGGGTCCGTCTGTTCAGTCTTCAAGGCGGGGTTGTAACGGTAAAGCGTCGAGCAATAGGAGCAGACCTTTTCGTTGTCGTCGCCCAGATCGATGAAGATATGCGGGTGATCGAAGGGGACCGAGGCTCCTGTGCACATGAATTCCTTCACGCCGATCTGGATAACCGGATATCCGCCATCGTTTTGAAAGTGAGGAATGCTGTGGCCAGCCATGATCGTCTCCTGCCTTTTGATTTCGGCGGACATTATCTTCCTGCGTTCCGATTGTGTAGGGGGGAAACGCCGGCATTTTTTGCTGCACCGGGTTCTTTGGCGATCTCCGATCCATTATAGCTCGGCCAAACAAGGGATAATCCGATGAATTTGAATGCGCCCGCCTTCTCCTCTTTCGTTCACGACGGAATCAGTCTTCGTTATTTCGATGAAGGTGACCCGTCCGGTGCGCCGGTGCTTCTCATTCATGGCTTTGCGTCGAGCGCTTTCGTCAACTGGGTGCATCCCGGCTGGCTCAAGACGCTCGGAGACGCGGGCTATCGCGTCATCGCCATCGATAATCGCGGCCATGGCGGCAGCGACAAGCCGCTCGATGCCGAGGCCTACCGTCCCTGGGTAATGGCTGAAGATGCCGTGGCACTGCTTGATCATCTGCGCATTCCCGAAGCCCATCTGTTCGGCTATTCGATGGGGGCACGGATTTCAGTTTTTGCTGCCCTGGCACATCCCGAGCGGGTTCGTTCGCTGGTTCTGGGCGGTCTCGGCATCGGCATGACCGATGGCGTCGGCGACTGGGATCCGATCGCCGATGCGTTGCTCGCGCCGGGAATCGAGGAGGTCAGCCATGAACGCGGCAGGATGTTCCGGGCTTTTGCGGATCAGACGAAAAGCGACAGGAAAGCGCTTGCCGCCTGCATTCGCGGCTCGCGCGATCTCGTCGCGCGCTCCGACATGGGGCGTATCGAGGCGCCGACGCTGATCGGGGTCGGAACCAAGGACGATATCGCGGGATCGGCGCAGGAGCTGGCCGACCTCATGCCGAATGCGCGGGTGCTCGATATTCCGGGTCGTGACCACATGCTGGCGGTCGGTGACAGGGTGTTCAAGAAGGCCGTGCTCGAGTTTTACGCGGAACTGGCCGGCGAGTAACAAGTTCTCTTATGCTTTTGATCAACGGAATGCGATTTTGCTCGCATTGGCGTTCCGACAATCTTGTTCTATATAATGGGCTCACAACGCCCGCAGGTGACTATGGAGTGGGGCATGCCCTCAAGAGTGGATATTCGCATCAAGGAACCCGTGGCAACGGTCGATCCCATCTGGGATACGTTGCAGCAGGAAGCTCGGCTTGCCATCGAGCAGGATCCGCTTCTTGCGGCCTTCCTGTATTCGACCGTCCTCAACCATCGTTCGCTTGAAGAATGCGTCGTTCACAGGATCTGCGAGCGTCTCGACCATCCGGATCTGCAGGCGGTTCTTCTGCGCCAGACATTCATGGAGATGCTGGAAGAGTGGCCCGAATGGGGTTCGATCCTTCGGGTCGATATCCAGGCCGTTTACGACCGCGATCCTGCCTGCCTGCGGTTCCTTGAGCCGGTTCTTTACTTCAAGGGCTTTCACGCGATCCAGACCCATCGTCTCGCCAACTGGCTTTATGCGCGCGGACGCCGGGATTTCTCGCTCTATCTGCAGAGCCGCTCTTCCAGCGTCTTCCAGACGGACATCAATCCGGCGGCGCGGATCGGCAAGGGGATTTTCCTCGATCACGCAACCGGTCTCGTCGTCGGCGAGACGGCGGTGATCGGTGATAATGTCTCGATCCTGCACGGGGTTACGCTTGGCGGTACGGGCAAGGAAGGCGCTGATCGCCACCCGAAGATCGGCAATGGCGTGCTGATCGGCGCCGGCGCGAAGATACTCGGCAATATCGAAATCGGTTCCTGCTCGCGGGTCGCTGCCGGCTCTGTTGTCCTGAAGCCGGTGCCGCCCAAGTCGACGGTTGCCGGCGTGCCGGCAAAGGTGGTCGGCGAGGCGGGCTGTTCTGAACCGGCGCGGGTCATGGACCAGTTGCTGATGTCCGAAGACTGATCCTGCGGCGATGATGTAAACGCCGGTGGACTAAATATCGAAGCCGGGAAGCCAAAGGCTTGTCGGCTTTACTTTTGCCGCGGTCGCATGCAACAAGCGCCGCAACGTGAATAGAAAACGGAGATTGTCGTGAAGCCCGACGAAATCAAAAAGATCGACGCTTATTTCAAGCGCCTTCTGAACCCGCAGATCGTCGTCAAGGCGCGGCCGCGCAAGGATGATTCGGCAGAGGTCTATCTGGGCGAGGAGTTTCTCGGTGTCGTCTATGTCGACGACGAGGATGACGAGCGTTCCTACAATTTCTCGATGGCGATCCTCGACGTCGATCTCGATTGAACGCGAGTATCTGAGCGTTCCGGCGGGCCGCTTGGCCCGCTTTTTGATTCTGCCTGTTGCAACTGCTGTCGCCTTGTCGCCTCTTGTAACGTGGCGAATGCGATCCCATTAATAGGGGGCGGCCTTCTCCGGTCGTCTCTGTGAGCTTGACCCCACACCGCCAATATCCGTGTTCGCGACTGACAAACGTCAGATGCGATCGCTTCGTATTCGCATCCGGATGGCTGATGGGTGTTAATTTTTGCAGCTTGAACCGTTCTCTGGCGGAATAGTGATTGCGCCGCCGCAAAGGGGGCTTAAAATCTGTGTCCAATGAACTAAGTTAGAAAGACTGGAGTTCGGCAGACCGCAATGTTCAAAAGGTCGTCGGCACCTGGGGATGATGAATGATGATCGCACTGCCGATCTCGATGGAAAAAGAAAAAGATGGTGACGGGGATAACGCCAACCGCGGAACCTCGGTCATCACGCGCACCAAGCCCAAGACGAAACGTCCGAACCTGTATCGCGTACTCCTGTTGAATGACGACTATACCCCGATGGACTTCGTCATTCACATATTGGAGCGGTTCTTTCAGAAGGACAGGGAGGCTGCCACACTCATTATGCTCCACGTTCATAACCACGGCGTGGGTGAATGCGGCATTTATACCTACGAAGTGGCGGAGACCAAGGTGAGCCAGGTGATGGATTTCGCCAGACAGCATCAGCATCCGCTACAATGTGTCATGGAAAAGAAGTGAGGAACCCGACGTGCCCACATTTTCGCCTAGTCTTGAAAAGGCGCTGCATCAGGCACTGACCTTCGCCAACGAGCGGCATCACGAATATGCCACGCTCGAACACCTGCTTCTCGCGTTGATTGACGACGCGGATGCGGCGGCGGTCATGGGCGCTTGTAACGTCAACCTTGAAAACCTGCGCAAGACCGTTGCCGATTATGTCGACAACGAACTTGCCAACCTCGTGACCGGCTATGACGAAGACTCGAAGCCTACCTCCGGCTTCCAGCGCGTCATCCAGCGGGCCGTCATCCATGTCCAGTCTTCCGGCCGTGAAGAAGTAACCGGTGCCAATGTGCTCGTGGCGATCTTCGCCGAGCGTGAAAGCCATGCCGCCTTCTTCCTGCAGGAGCAGGAGATGACCCGTTACGACGCGGTCAATTATATTTCTCACGGTATCGGCAAGCGCCCGGGTTCCTCCCAGACCCGTACGCCGCGCGGTTCCGATGAGCCGGATTCCGACGCCAAGCCATCGCGCGGCGGCGAGCCGGAAGAAGGTGCCGCCAAGAAACCTCAGGACGCGCTGAAGGCCTATTGCGTCAACCTCAACGACAAGGCCAAGGATGGACGTATCGATCCGCTGATCGGCCGCCATTCCGAAGTCAACCGGACGATCCAGGTCCTGTGCCGCCGTTCCAAGAACAACCCGCTTTACGTGGGTGATCCGGGCGTCGGCAAGACCGCGATCGCGGAAGGTCTCGCCAAGCGTATCGTCGAAGGCAAGGTGCCGGAAGCGCTCGCGGATGCGACGATCTTCTCGCTCGATATGGGCACGCTGCTTGCCGGCACCCGTTATCGCGGCGACTTCGAGGAACGCCTGAAGCAGGTCGTCAAGGAACTGGAAGATTTTCCGGGTGCGGTTCTCTTCATCGACGAGATCCACACGGTGATCGGCGCCGGTGCGACATCGGGCGGCGCCATGGATGCGTCGAACCTGCTGAAGCCGGCTCTGTCCTCGGGGCAGATCCGCTGCATCGGCTCGACCACCTACAAGGAATACCGCCAGTTCTTCGAAAAGGATCGGGCTCTGGTCCGTCGTTTCCAGAAGATCGACGTCAACGAGCCGTCGATCGTCGATGCGATCGAGATCATGAAGGGCCTGAAGCCCTATTTCGAGGATTACCACAAGCTTCGTTACACCAACGAGGCGATCAAGTCGGCCGTCGAACTGTCGGCCCGCTACATCTCCGACCGCAAGCTGCCGGACAAGGCGATCGACGTGATCGACGAAACCGGTGCGGCGCAGATGCTGCTTCCGGCCTCCAAGCGCCGCAAACTGATCACCGAGAAGGAGATCGAGGCCACCATCGCGACGATGGCGCGCATACCGCCGAAAACCGTTTCCAAGGATGACGAGGCTGTTCTCGCCAACCTGGAAAAGGAATTGCGGTCTGTCGTCTACGGCCAGGATGCCGCGATCGAGGCACTTTCGACCGCGATCAAGCTGGCGCGTGCCGGCCTGCGCGAGCCGAACAAGCCGATCGGTTCCTACGTCTTTTCCGGGCCGACCGGCGTCGGCAAGACGGAAGTGGCCAAGCAGCTTGCAGCCTCGCTCGGCGTGGAACTGCTGCGCTTCGACATGTCGGAATATATGGAACGCCATACGGTCTCACGGCTGCTCGGCGCACCTCCCGGTTATGTCGGCTTCGATCAGGGCGGTCTTCTGACCGATCAGGTCGATCAGCATCCGCACAGCGTGCTGCTTCTCGACGAAATCGAGAAGGCGCATCCGGATATCTACAATATCCTGCTGCAGGTCATGGACCACGGTTCGCTGACCGACCACAACGGCAAGAAGATCGACTTCCGCAACGTCATCCTGATCATGACGACCAATGCGGGCGCTTCGGAAATGGCCAAGGCCGCCTTCGGCTTCGGTTCCTCCAAGCGCACAGGCGAAGACGAA
Source organism: Neorhizobium sp. UBA7851 (assembly GCA_002500765.1). Taxonomy (GTDB): domain Bacteria; phylum Pseudomonadota; class Alphaproteobacteria; order Rhizobiales; family Rhizobiaceae; genus Neorhizobium. Next base: position 31,410 of record DLSX01000010.1, on the reverse strand, counting down.
GAGGCGCTGAACAAATTGTTCACGCCGGAATTCCGCAACCGTCTCGACGCGACGATCCCGTTCGCGCCGCTGCCGACGGCCGTCATCCATCAGGTCGTGCAGAAGTTCGTCATGCAGCTGGAAACCCAGCTGTCCGAACGCAACGTGACGTTCGACCTGCATGAGGATGCGATCGCCTGGCTGGCCGACAAGGGTTACGACGAGAAGATGGGCGCACGTCCATTGTCCCGCGTGATCCAGGAATACATCAAGAAGCCGCTCGCCAACGAGATCCTGTTTGGTGCGCTGCGCAAGGGTGGTGTGGTTCGCGTCACGGTCGGCAAGGACGAAAACGGCAAGGACAAGCTGGTGCTCGATTCCATTCCGGAAGCCGTGCCGGTGAAGCCGAAGCCGGAGGCCGAGGTGAAAGAGGCAACCGAAGAGGCAAAGGCCAAGGTCGCCAAGCCGAAGGCCGCCAAGAAATCCTCGCCCAAGGGCAAGGATGGCGGCAAGGATGCGACCGTTGCCAAGGCAAAGGCGGATGACGACGGCGACGTGATTGCCGAGGAAGCGCCGAAGCCACGCAAGGGCAGCACCGTTCCTCGGGTGCCGAAAGCGAAGTAATCGCTTCCATATCGATTGAATGAAAGATGCCGGGCTTGTCCCGGCATCTTTGTGTTTGTAGGCATGGATTTGATCAACAGGAAATGGAATGCCAATGTCTGCAGAGCAGCGCGCGGAGCGCGGCAGCTTGAACTGGTTCCTGACGGGGATGCGCGGCGTGCTGTCGCTTCCTGCCATCATTCTCATGACATCCTATGTCGGTTTCAGCGCCTTTGCGCTTCAGGCGGGGCTGACCCGTTCGGAATCCGTGTTCATGACACTCAGCATCTGGGCGTTGCCGGCGCAGATGATCCTTGTCGGTTCGATGATCGGCGGGGCCAATATCGCGGCGTCGTTTCTGGCGGTCACGCTGTCGTCGATCCGCATGATGCCGATGGTGGCGTCGATCGTTCCGGAAATGCGTACGTCGAGGACGCCCGTCTGGCTGCTGCTGTTCCTGTCGCATTTCATTGCCATCACGTCATGGGTGTTCGCCTCGACGCGGCTGCGTGATGTGCCGCGCGAACACCGCGTTGCTTTCTTTGCCGGTTTCGGCATCACCCTGACTTCAACGAATGCGCTGATCGTCGGTGTCAGCTACGGTATCGTTTCGCAGTTTCCGCCGATCGTTGCCGGTGCGCTTTTCATGCTGACTCCGGTCTATTTCATCTCCTCTATCTGGGCGAGCGCCAAGCAGTTCGTGGTCAAGATCGCCTTTATCATCGGCATCGTGCTTGGCCCGACGCTGGCTCTGGTCGTGCCGCAATTCGACGTTCTGCTGGCGGGTATAGGCGGCGGAACCGTCGCTTACCTGATCGATCGCTACCGCCGCCATCGTCAGCGGGCCGTGGAGGAAGGCGCCTGATGCTGGAGGAATACTGGACCTATGTCCTGATCGTCGTTGCCGGTTTCATCGCCACGGATTTCTGGCGCTGGCTCGGCGTGCTTGCCGGCAATCGGCTCAACGAGGAATCCGAGGCGCTGAACTGGGTGAGGGCGGTCGCGACGGCTCTCGTCATGGCGGTGACCGCCAAGCTGATCGTGTTTCCGACGGGCGTGCTTGCCGATTCGCCCTTGTGGTTGCGGCTTGCCGCTGCGGGGATCGGCTTTGGCGTCTTTCTCGCCACCGGGAAGAAGGTGGCGGTCGGCGTCATCGTGCCGATCGCCATCCTCGTTGCGGGATTGTTTCTGCTCGAAGGCTGATCAGGCGCCGAGCGCGTCGACGACCTTCTTGGCGTTGGTCGCCAGAACAGCATTGTCTTCCATCTGACCGCTATGCGGCTTCAGGCCAGCGCCTTCGTAGCGCGGGATGATGTGGAAATGCAGGTGGTAGACGGTCTGGCCGGCGGCCGGTTCGTTGAACTGCGTGACCGTGATGCCGTCGGCATCGAAGGCATCCTTGGCCGCAACGGCCAGTTTCTGCACGATCGGGATCACTTTCGACAACGTGGCCGGATCGGCATCGAGAATGTTGCGCGACGGCACCTTCGGTATCACCAGGAGGTGACCAGGTGACTGCGGCATGACATCCATGAAGGCCAGCGTGTCGGCATCTTCGTAAACGCGGTGGCAGGGAATTTCGCCGCGCAGGATTTTTGCGAAGATGTTTTGGTCGTCGTAGCTCATGAAAGTCCTCTCCTATCAGCTTCTTTCAGCGCAATTGCGAACGCAGGAGCGGTTCCCACGTCTGCTGGAATTGCTTCAATCAGTCGTCCTGCTGCCTCTCGCCCTTGCGGAACGGGCTGTGCTCGGACAGGTATTCGTTCATGCCGTCTAACTCCTGCCGCTCACGCTCCAGATAGTCGGAGATTGCGCGGCGCAGGCCCGGATGGGCAATGTAGTGCATGGAATGAGTGGTGACGGGAAGATAGCCGCGGGCTAGCTTGTGTTCGCCCTGCGCGCCGGCTTCCACACGCTTCAATCCCTTGGTCAGCGCAAAGTCGATGGCCTGATGGTAGCAGACTTCGAAATGCAGGAAGGGATGATCCTCGATGCAGCCCCAGTGGCGGCCGTAGAGCGTCTCGCCGCCGATGAAGTTGATTGCGCCGGCTATGTAGCGGCCGTCGCGTTTTGCCATGACAAGCAGGATGTCGTCGGCCATTCGCTCGCCGATCAGCGAATAGAAGCTGCGGGTGAGGTAGGGGCGTCCCCACTTTCTGCCGCCGGTATCCATGTAGAACGCGAAGAACTGGTCCCAGATATCCTCGGTCAGATCCGCGCCGGTCAGCCAGTCGATGGTGATGCCGTTTTCCAGGGCGGCCCGCCGTTCCTTCTTCAACGCCTTGCGTTTGCGCGACGCCAGCGTTTCGAGGAAGGCGTCGTGATCCGCATATCCTTCGTTGATGAAGTGGAATTGCTGATCGGTCCGATGAAGGTAATCGGCGTCCTCGAATATCTCGACCTCGTTTTCCGGCACGAAAGTCACATGCGCGGAAGAGATCCCGACCTGCCGTGTCACCTCCTGGAGACCGGCGGCAAGCGTCGCCTGCATCGTCTCCCGGTCATAGCCGGAAGCGACCAGCAGGCGCGGGCCGGTTGCCGGCGTGAAGGGGATGGCGCATTGCAGCTTGGGATAATAGCGACCGCCTGCGCGCTCGAAGGCATCCGCCCAGCCGTGGTCAAACACATATTCGCCCTGGCTGTGGCTTTTCAGATAGGCGGGAATGGCGCCGATCAGCGTGCCCGCCTCGTTTTCGAGCAGAACGTGGTGGCCGAGCCAGCCGGTCTTGGATGTCGCGGAGCCGGACTCCTCCAGCGCCGACAGGAAGGCGTGGGAGAGGAAGGGGTTATAGGGGACTTCTGCGGAGGAGGTTGCCTCTGCGGCACCCGAAAGCCGCGACCAGCTTTCGGGGCTGATCGCGGCGAAGGATTTTTCGATGCGGATCGTCAGGTTTGCAGTCATTCCAGAATATTCATGGCTTCCCGTAACGCCCCGCAGGATGCGGAGCGCATGTCATTCGACTTTCGCGCATCCTGACAGCCGGAAACCGATGCCGGTCCCCGACGCAATCCGCTAGCGCGCCGTAACCTCACGCGGGTCGAACCCTTCGAAGGTTATCTGGTCGCCATGAAGATAGCTATGCACGAGTGCGTTTTCATCCCTGACCGTCCAGGTGATGACCGGCGTGCCGGAACGTCTCTGGGCGGTGATGAAGGAGTTCGGCAGGTGTGGCCAATGATAGGAGATGAAATCCAGGCCCAGCTGCATCGCCTCGTCATGCTGGAAGAACTCTTCCGGCTTGTCGCCCATGGCGGTCAGGCCGATCGGGTAGGGTGCGCCGACCCTCTTGAGATCGCGCAGGATGTGATGGTCGAAACTCATCAAGGCGACCTTGCCCTGATAACCTTCCAGCACGTCCAGCACGTCCTCGACGAAACCGTCATCCTCTTCCGCCGTGCGCCCCTTGATCTCGATGACGAGAGGCACGCGCCCGGCGACGAGATCGAGCATCTGTTTAAGGGTAGGGATCTTGTCGGACGTGCCGCCGACCGCAAGCAGGCCGAGTTCGGACGCCGTCCGTTCCCGTACGTCGCCCTGGATGCCGCAGACGCGTTCCAGCTTGTCGTCATGGAAAACCATGGGGATGCTGTCTGCCGAGAGTTGCAGGTCGCATTCGATGGCAAACCCGGCATCCGCGGCGCGGGCAAAGGCCGAGAGCGTGTTCTCCCAGACCTTGTTGTTCATGTCGTGATAGCCGCGATGGGCGACGGCGACGTCCTTGATCCAGGATGCGTCAGAATTTTGCGATGTCATGCTTCGATCTCGATGACGGCTTCGATTTCAACGGCGGCGTTGAGCGGCAGGGCGGCCATGCCGACGGCTGCGCGGGCGTGCTTGCCGGCTTCGCCCAGAACATTGGCGATCAGGTTGGAGGCGCCGTTGGTAACGATATGCTGGTCGGTGAAGCCGGGAGCGGAGGCGACAAAGCTCGAGAGCTTGACGACGCGCCTGATCTTGCCGAGGTCTCCGCCGAGTGCTGCCTTCGCCTGAGCGAGAATGTTGATGGCGCAAAGTTCGGCGGCGCGGCTCGCCGTTGTCACATCTACGTCACTGCCGACGAGGCCGGTGATCGCAAGCTTGCCATTTTCGGTCGGCAACTGTCCGGAGATGTAGAGCATGTTGCCGCTGATGACGTAGGACACGTAGTTGGCGGCGGGTGCCGCAGCCACGGGGAGGCTAATTCCAAGTTCCTTCAGTCGGCTTTCGATGGCATCGGACATTTCGGTCTCCGGTTTGTTGTCAAGCGTACAAAAATCCTTCATCAAGGTCATAACCTTGGCTGATGGCGTTCTTATAACACCCGCGCCCGAGTCCAACAGGAGAATATGTATGCTGCGCACGAGCCTCGCGCTGTTCCTCATCACCAGTGCCGGTGCCGCATCGGCAGCGCCGATCAGCGCCGATAGTGCTGCGCGCCTGCTTGTTCCTCACAGGGCTGTCTATGACCTGAAGCTCAAGGACGCGTCCGAGCGCTCGGGCATCGAGGGCATGTTCGGCCGCATGGTCTATGAATTCAACGGCTCCGCCTGCACTGGCTTCACGACCAATTTCCGCTTGGTCACCAAGATCAGCACGGGAGAGGAAACCCGTGTTAGCGACCAGCAGACCAAGACTTTCGAGGACCTGTCGGCCAAGCAGTTTCATTTCGAGACCAAGTCCTTCACCGACGAGCAACTGGACAAGAGCGTGACCGGTGATGCCAGCGAGGGCGGCGATGGGGTGAAAGTCGAGCTGCAGGGCGCAAACGGCCGAGAAGTAGACCTGCCGACCAGTGCCTTTCCAACCAGCCATATGCTCGACATCATCCAGCAGGCCAAGGAGAACAAGCGCATCTTCGAGACACGCGTTTTCGACGGTTCCGAGAATGGCGACCAGGCGCTTTTGACGTCGACCGTGATCGGCAAGGCGGAGACGCCGGAAAAGGGCGATGCGGAAGCCGGTGCCGCGGGCGAGTTTGCCAAGACGCCCTACTGGCCGGTGACGATCGCCTATTTCAATGACGGGGCCGCCGGTGATCCAATGCCCGTCTACAATATGTCGTTCAAGCTTTATGAGAACGGGATTACCCGGGATCTGACCATGGATTACGGTGATTTTTCGCTGGAAGGCAGTCTGGTGAAGCTGGAACTGCTGAAGACGCAGCAGGATCCTTGCCCCGCCGTTCCACGATAGATCAAGCTTCCCCCTCAGCCTGCCACATGCGGTCGCAGTGCCGGATGTGTGCGCTGCAATACTCGACACATTGTTGGTTTCGTGTCTGTAGTTGCGCCGCAATAAGGAGTGATTCATGGCATTGATCGGTTTCAAAAACACCCACAATCAGGAAGTCTACATCAACCCGGCGCAGATCCTTTATGTGATGCCCTTCGAGGAAGGTGTGACGATCGTCACCTTCGCTGCGGTCAATGGTGCCGGGCAGCCGCATACGATCTATATCCGTGGGAGTGTCGAGCAGGTCCGCCAGAGGCTCGGGGCGAAGGTCTGATTGGTTTTCGATGTTGTCGTGCGGCGAAAGCTGCACTGCAGCGCTTGCAATTTTCTGCAATCGCCTGTATGGGCACCACCATTCCACACGTAAGGCATGGGATCGTCCGGGAGAAATCCGGACTGTTCCGCCCGGTGGCATTCTCAAAAGAGAATGCTGTTCGCCTTGCGGAGGTTCAACCGGAAAAGGATAACTAGGCATGGCATTGCCCGATTTCTCTATGCGCCAGCTTCTCGAAGCTGGTATTCACTTCGGCCACCAGACGCACCGCTGGAACCCGAAGATGAAGCCGTACATCTTCGGCGACCGTAACAACATCCACATCATCGACCTGGCCCAGACCGTTCCGATGCTGTCGCGCGCCCTGCAGGTCGTGTCCGACACCGTAGCCCGTGGCGGCCGCGTTCTGTTCGTCGGCACCAAGCGTCAGGCTTCCGATCTGATCGCTGATTCGGCCAAGCGTTCGGCCCAGTACTACGTCAACTCCCGCTGGCTCGGCGGCATGATGACCAACTGGAAGACCATTTCGAACTCGATCCAGCGTCTGCGCAAGCTCGACGAGATCCTGTCTTCGGAACAGTCCGGCTACTCCAAGAAGGAGCGCCTGAACCTCGAGCGCGAACGCGAGAAGCTGGACAAGGCTCTCGGCGGTATCCGCGACATGGGCGGCGTTCCTGACCTGATGTTCATCATCGACACCAACAAGGAAAAGATCGCGATCGACGAAGCCAAGCGCCTCGGCATTCCGGTCGTTGCCATCATCGACTCGAACTGCGATCCGGACCTGATCGACTTCCCGATCCCGGGTAACGACGACGCTTCGCGCGCCATCGCTCTCTACTGCGACCTGATCGCTCGCGCTGCCATCGACGGCATCGCTCGCCAGCAGGGCGCTTCGGGCCGCGACCTCGGCGCTTCCGCTGAAGTTCCGGTCGAGCCGGCTCTCGAAGGCGAAGCCGAAGCTCAGGCTTAAGGCCAAGGTTGGAGCGGCTTGCCGCTCCCGCTTTTTCCATTTGACCGAGGCCAGAGAGACGATCCCTGGCCTCGGTTTGTTTAAAAGTCCTGTTCGCCCGAGGTCCTTCGGATCGTGGTTGAAGGGCAGGCCCGCGGTGATCTTCATCACCCTGTCATACTTCCGGGTACATTCGTTCCCAAAACCTTGAGTTCGCCGAGGTTTTTCGGCGGCACGCAACAAAACCGACAAGAGGCTCACAATGGCTGAAATCACCGCTGCACTGGTGAAGGAACTGCGCGAAAAGTCTGGCGCAGGCATGATGGACTGCAAGAAGGCGCTGACCGAAAACAACGGCGACATCGAAGCAGCGATCGACTGGCTGCGCGCCAAGGGCATCGCCAAGGCCGACAAGAAGTCGGGCCGCACCGCTGCCGAAGGCCTGATCGGCGTCGCATCTGCCGGCACCAAGGCTGTTGTCGTCGAAGTCAACTCCGAAACTGACTTCGTTGCCCGTAACGATGCCTTCCAGGCCATGGTTCGCGGCGTTGCCGACGTAGCGCTCACCACCGACGGCACTGTTGAAGCCGTTGGCGCTGCGATCTACCCGGAAACCGGCAAGTCGGTCACCGACACGATCAAGGACGCGGTTGCCACGATCGGCGAAAACATGAACCTGCGCCGCTCGGCTGCGCTGGAAGTGGAAGATGGCGTTGTTGCCACCTACATCCACAATGCTGCTGCTGACCGTCTCGGCAAGCTCGGCGTTCTGGTCGCCCTCAAGTCGACCGGTAACAAGGAAGCCCTGAACGCCATCGGCCGCCAGGTTGCCATGCACATTGCCGCAACGGCTCCGCTCGCCGTCCGCGCCGAAGAAGTCGACGCTGCAGTCGCCGAGCGCGAACGCAACGTCTTCATCGAGCAGTCGCGCGAATCCGGCAAGCCGGAAGCGATCATCGAGAAGATGGTTGAAGGCCGCATGCGCAAGTTCTTCGAAGAAGTTGCCCTTCTTTCGCAGGCTTTCGTCATCAATCCCGACCTGACCGTAGGTGAAGCCGTCAAGGCTGCCGAAAAGGAAGTCGGCGCGCCGATCGAAGTTACCGGCATGGCCCGCCTGCTGCTCGGCGACGGCGTCGAAAAGGAAGAAACCGACTTCGCCGCAGAAGTCGCTGCCGCTGCAAAGGGCTGATTTCCTCGCCTAATCCAGTGAAAACTCTGAGGGCACCGGTGACAAGCCGGTGCCCTTCGTGTATCCGCAAGCCGTTTGATCTCTCCGTTTCCGTCTTGCTTTTCAAGGAGCCGTCATGTCGTCTCAGCCCATCTACAAACGCGTTCTGCTCAAGGCCTCCGGCGAGGCCCTCATGGGCAGCCAGGGGTTTGGCATCGATGTCGCGGTGGCCGACCGCATCGCTTCCGACATTGCCGAAGCGCGGCGCATGGGCGTCGAAGTCGGCGTTGTTGTCGGTGGCGGCAATATTTTTCGCGGCGTAGCGGTTGCGTCCAAGGGTGGCGACCGGGTGACCGGCGACCATATGGGGATGCTGGCGACCGTGATCAACGCGCTGGCGCTCGCGACCTCGCTGCGCAAGCTGGATATCGATACGGTGGTGCTCTCCGCTATCGCCATGCCGGAAATCTGCGAAAGCTTTTCGCAGCGCCAGGCGCTGCATCACATGGCGCAGGGCCGTGTGGTGATATTTGCCGGCGGCACCGGAAATCCGTTCTTCACCACCGATTCGGCAGCCGCTCTGCGTGCGGCTGAAATCGGCGCCGAAGCCATCTTCAAGGGCACGCAGGTGGATGGCATCTATTCCGCCGATCCGAAGAAGGATCCGAATGCCACCCGTTTCGATGCGCTGACCCATAGCGAGGTTCTCGAAAAGGGCCTGGCGGTAATGGACGTTGCAGCCGTCGCGCTGGCCCGCGAAAACCACATTCCGATCGTCGTCTTCTCGATCCATGAAGCCGGCGGTTTTGCGAAGATCTTGACCGGCGGCGGCCTCAAGACGATCGTATCCGATAACTGAGAAATTACAGCGGTCTTCCTGCCGATCAGCAAGGCCGCCGATAACCAGATGGAGTTCCAACCATGAGTGGATCAGTCGATCTCAATGATATCAAGCGCCGCATGGATGGCGCAATCAACGCGTTCAAGAGCGACATCGCGTCGTTGAGGACGGGCCGCGCTTCGGCGAACGTGCTCGATCCGGTCACTGTCGAAGCCTATGGTTCGCGCGTACCGCTCAACCAGGTGGCGAACATCACCGTGCCGGAACCTCGCATGCTTGGCGTATCCATCTGGGACAAGTCGATGGTTGCCGCCGTCGAACGCGGCATTCGCGAATCGAATCTCGGCCTCAATCCGATCGTTGACGGCCAGAACCTGCGTATCCCGCTGCCGGAACTGAACGAAGAGCGCCGCAAGTCGCTGGTCAAGGTTGCCCATGATTATGCCGAAAAGGCAAAGGTCGCTGCTCGCCACGTTCGTCGTGACGGCATGGAAGGCCTGAAAAAAGCCGAAAAGGACGGCGTAATCGGTCAGGATGACAGCCGCTCGCAGTCGGAAAAAGTTCAGAAGATGACCGATGACACGATTTCTGAAGTCGACCGCTTGCTTGCGGATAAGGAAAAGGAAATCATGCAGATCTAGGTTGGATGCCTTTCTTCCTCCCTCGGCCGTTGAAGGAATTGCATAGGACATGCTGACGCCAGATATTGCGATCGTTCCGCAGCACGTTGCCATCATCATGGATGGCAACGGCCGGTGGGCTAACAAGCGTGGCCTTGCCCGAACGATGGGACACAACAAGGGGGTCGAGGCCGTCAAGGAGACTGTCAGGGCGGCGGGCGAACTTGGCATCCGCTATCTGACGCTGTTTGCGTTCTCATCCGAGAACTGGAACAGACCGGAAGCCGAGGTCAGCGACCTGCTCGGCCTGCTTCGCCGGTTTATTCGCCGCGATCTTGCCGAGCTTCATCGCGAGAACGTGCGAATCAAGGTTATCGGCGAGCGCGAAAGGCTGCGTGGGGATATTCTGCCGCTTCTTCTGGAGGCGGAGGAGACGACACGTGACAACACGGCACTCACCGTCGTGATCGCATTCAACTACGGCTCCAGGGATGAAATCGCCCGGGCAACCAGACTGATTGCGCAGAAGGTCAAGGCGGGCTTGCTGGATCCGGAAGCGATCGGCGCCGAAACGATTGCCGACCATCTCGATACTGCGGGAATACCGGATCCGGACCTTATCATCCGCACCAGCGGCGAGGAACGTCTTTCGAACTTCCTGCTCTGGCAGGCGGCCTATTCGGAATTCGTGTTCCTGCCCGACTATTGGCCCGATTTCAATCGCGCCCTCTTTGTCGAGGCGCTGAAGATCTATGCCTCGCGGGACAGGCGCTTTGGCGGCCTGTCTGCAAGACCGGCCGCGGTTGTCGGCTGATGGGTCGGGAACTCAAGCTTCGGATCATATCCGCCATCGTGCTTGCCGTGGTCGTTCTGGCCGCGACATGGACGGGCGGCTGGGCGTTCAACATCCTGGCTGCGATAATCGCGCCACTGATCTATTATGAATGGTCGACGATCACCCGCCTCGCGGAGCAGGACTTCAAGGCGAATGCATTCGGCTGGCTGATCGTCCTGCTCATCGCTCTCGATATAGCGATCGGGGGAGGCGATCTCTCCATGCCGCTGCTTTGCGGTGGCGTGATTACGGCCGCAATCCTCGTGCTGCCCGGCCGGGGCCCATGGTGGCTGCCGGGCGGTATCGTTTATGCGGGGCTGAGCGGTATTTCCCTTGCGGCGATCCGTGGAGACAATCAGGCCGGGTTCGTCGCGACGCTTTTCATCTTCGCCGTCGTCTGGGGCACGGATATCCTTGCCTATTTCGTCGGTCGTGCAATCGGCGGACCGAAGCTCGCACCGCGGATCTCTCCCGGCAAGACATGGTCGGGCGCCATCGGCGGAACCGTGGCGGGTGTCGTTGCAAGCGCAGTTCTGACGCTCGGCGTGTTCTCGCGGGTTTCGCTGTGGACCATGGCGCTTGCCTTCCTTCTGTCGGTCGCCAGCCAGATTGGCGATCTGTTCGAATCCTTCATCAAGCGTCGCTTCGGCGTGAAGGACAGCAGTCATCTGATTCCCGGACACGGTGGCGTGATGGACCGGGTAGACGGCTTGGTTTTTGCGTGTTTTGCCGTATTTCTGTTGACGCTTGTGGACACGGCGATGAAGGGCCATGTTAGCAGCTCGGTCGCAGCTTTTATCTTCGGTCTGTAGGGCGGCGACCAGCCTCGGTATTGTGAAGCGGAAACATTGATGGCCATCCTTGGTTTCTTAACGGGCTATATCATCCCGTTTATCCTCGTTCTTTCCCTGCTCGTCTTCGTCCACGAGATGGGGCACTATCTCGTGGGGCGGTGGAGCGGAATCCGGGTGACCGCCTTTTCGGTCGGTTTCGGTCCGGAATTGCTCGGTTACACCGACAGCCATGGGACGCGCTGGAAACTGTCGGCCATTCCGCTTGGCGGATATGTCAAGTTTTTCGGCGACGAGGATGCGTCGAGCCTTCCGGACGCCTCAAGCGTCGCGCATATGAGCGAGGCCGACAGGGCGCGGACACTGGCCGGAGCCAAGCTCTGGAAACGCGCTGCAACCGTCGCCGCAGGCCCGATCGCCAATTTCATCCTGGCGATTGCGATTTTCGCTGTCCTGTTCTCCGTCTACGGCAAGATGATTGCGGATCCGGTCGTCGCCGAGGTGCGTCCTGACAGCGCGGCCGCCGAGGCAGGGGTGCAGCCGGGCGACCGGCTTGTCGCGCTCGATGGCAGCAAGGTCTCCACCTTCGAAGAAGTGCGCCGTTATGTCAGTGTCCGGCCCGAGACGTCGATCGTCGTGACGGTCGAGCGGGACGGCCGGGATTTGGATCTCCCCATGGTGCCGAAGCGCACCGAGATCGATGACCAGTTCGGAAACAAGGTGGAACTCGGTCTGATCGGCATCGTCACTAATGAGGAGCGCGGCAATTTCCGGCTCGTGACCTTCACGCCGCTGGAGGCTGTCGCCGAGGGCGTCAAGGAAACCGGCAATATCATCACCGGCACGTTCCGCTACATCGGCAATCTGGTGACGGGCAGGATGAAGGCCGATCAGCTGGGCGGCCCGGTTCGCGTTGCCCAGGCATCCGGGCAGATGGCGACGCTCGGCTTTGCTGCGGTCATCCAGCTCGCTGCCGTCCTGTCTGTTTCTATTGGACTTTTGAACTTAATGCCGGTTCCGGTGCTTGACGGCGGCCATTTGGTTTTCTACGCAATAGAAGCTGTGAGGGGGAAGCCCCTGGGTGCTGGAGCTCAGGAGATCGCATTCCGTATCGGTCTTGCGATGGTACTCAGTCTGATGGTGTTTGCCACCTTCAACGATATCACCAACCTTATTGGCTAAGCGAGCTGCGGGTGAATAAACCGATTATTCACCATGTTTACAATGTTGCGTGGCCTCAGTGCCACGCTTCAAAAGGAAGTAAATAGAAATTAACGCGATAGCTTGCTTGTAGGGCAAAAGAAGGTAAAACGACACACGTGGCCGGAGTCGGGCTCCACCCGCCGAGGGACAACGGGAAAAGGTAAGAATTGAAAATGAAGGCTGGTTCAAAGTTTTTGAACGCGGTTTCGGCGTTTGCGCTGTCTGCTAGTGTTGTCGCGTCGGGTTCTGGCGTTATGGTGCTTGCAAGTGCTGCGAGTGCTGAGGCTGCTGTCATCCGCAGCGTTCAGGTGCGTGGCGCGCAGCGCGCCGGCGAAGAAGCTGTTCGCTCCAACCTCACGATCCAGCCGGGTGTTTCCTTTTCCGGTGCTGACATTGATGAATCGGTCAAGCGTCTTTATGCGACCGGCTATTTCTCTGATGTGAAGATCAGCGTTTCCGGCAGCTCGCTTGTTGTGACCGTCGCCGAAAACGAACTGGTCAATCAGGTTGTTTTCAACGGCAACCGCAAGATCAAGGACGACAAGCTTTCCGGCGTCGTTCAGACGCAGCCACTCGGCCCGTACAGCCAGGCCATGGTGAACGCCGACATCGAGCGTCTTCGTACTGCCTATTCGCAGATCGGTCGCGATGACGTCGAAATTACGACGCAGACGGTCAATGTCGGCCAGGGTCGCGTCAATATTGCCTTCGTCATCAACGAAGGTGATCGCACCAAGATCGCCGATATCAACTTCGTCGGTAACCAGGCTTACGGCGATGGTCGCCTGAAGGCCGTTATCGTCACGAAGGAATCCGGTCCGCTGTCGTTCCTGACGCGCAAGGATATCTATAGCCCGGACAAGCTGCGCGCCGACGAAGATGCGCTGCGCCAGTTCTACTACAATCACGGTTACCCGGATTTCCGCATCATTTCTTCCGATGCGCAGCTCGATGCGTCGACCAACAAGTACACGATCAACTTCACTGTTGAAGAAGGTCCGCGTTACCAGTTCGGCGATATCAATGTCGAATCGAGTGTCGAAGGCGTCAGCGGCGAAGAGCTTCGGGGTCTCGTCGAGACGAAGCCGGGCGCTGTCTATGATTCGCGTGAGATCCAGAAGTCGATGGAGGCTATCTCCAAGCAGGTCGCTTCGAGAGGGTATCCCTTTGCACGCGTAACCCCGCGCGGCGATCGCAACCTTCAGACCAATACGATCGGCGTTTCCTATATGGTCGACCAGGGCGAGCGCGCCTATGTCGAGCGTATCGAAATCCGCGGCAACACCCGTACCCGCGATTACGTCATCCGCCGCGAGTTCGATTTCAGTGAAGGCGATGCCTTCAACCAGGAAATGATCTCGCGCGCCAAGCGTCGTCTCGAAGCGCTCGGTTACTTCACGTCGGTCAATATCTCGACCACGCAGGGCAGCGCGGCGGACCGTGTCGTCGTGGTTGTCGATGTCGAAGATCAGTCGACCGGTTCGTTCGGTATCGGTGCGGGTTACTCCGCCGGCGGTGACGGCTTCATCCTCGAAGCTTCGGTCGAAGAGAAGAACTTCCTTGGTCGCGGCCAGTATGTCCGTGTTGCTGCCGGTGGTGGCCTGAACGATTCGCGTACCTACTCGCTGTCGTTCACCGAGCCGTATTTCCTCGGTTACCGTCTGGCCGCAGGCTTCGACGTATTCCGCAGCGAAACCTCGTCGAACGACAACTATGACTACTCGGAACAGGGCTTCACTCTGCGTGTGACGGCTCCGATCACCGAAGATCTGGCAACCACCTTACGTTACACGTATAAGCAGATCGAGTACGAGACGGATAACGATAACGACTACAATGATCTGTCGCCGATCTACCAGGATCTCGTCGATCACGGCAAATATACGCAGTCGTCCGTTGCCCAGACTCTGACCTACAATACACTGGACAGCCAGACCATGGCTCGCGAAGGTATCTATGCGACCTTCACGCACGAGTTTGCCGGTCTGGGTGGCGATTCGGAGTTCTACAAGATCTCCGGCCGCGCCCGTTATTTCCAGACGCTATCGACCGAGGCCGATCTCATCGGCTCGATCGCTGTCGGTGCCGGTCATGTTTTCGCCACCGGCGACAACCTGAACGTCTTCGATCAGTTCACGCTCGGTGGTCGCCAGGTTCGCGGCTTCGACAATAACGGTATCGGCCCGCGCACGAAGGACGATGGTGACGCGCTCGGCGGCACAACCTACTTCACCGTTTCTGCCGACGCTTCCATGCCGATGCCGGCTGTTCCGGAAGATATCGGTCTGCGTCTGGCTGCTTTCGCTGATGCGGGCACCCTGTACGGCAATGACGTCAAGACGAACGGTACTGATATCGAAGGCACGGGCATGTCCTGGCGCGCATCGGTTGGCGTCGGCGTCATGTGGGCTTCGCCATTCGGTAATATTCGGATGGACTATGCGATCCCGGTCCTCAAGGAAGACTTCGACGAGACCCAGGAATTCCGCTTCAGCATGGCGAACCAGTTCTGATCGTTTCCGGCCGCGNNCCCGGAAGCCTGTTCTGGAGCTTTATCCTTATGGATCAAAACAATTTCTTTCCGCCCCATGGTGGTATCAGCCTGCGCGAGCTGGCGGCCCATCTTGGGGCTGAGCTTTTGGATGAAACCGCTGGCGATCGTGTAATCCGCTCCGTGGCGCCCGTTGCGCGCGCCCAGGAGGGGCAGGTCTGCTATATCCTGTCGCGGAAGAACCGCCAGGAGCTCGACACCTGCATGGCGTCCGCTATCCTGTGCGACCCCGGCCTTGCGAATATCGTTCCGTCGCATATTGCGATCCTGCAGACGAAGGCGCCGCATTCGGCCTTCGCCATGGCAGGAGCGTTTTTGCACCCACTGGCAATGCGACCCAGCCCGGTAACATCAGGGGGCGAGGGTATTTCTCCTGCTGCCTATGTGGATCCGACGGCACGGCTCGAAGAGGGCGTGACGGTTGAACCCATGGCTGTCGTCGGTGCCCGCGCCCATGTCGGCTCCGGAACGCGTATCGGAGCAGGTTCGGTTGTCGGTGCGGACGTTCAGATCGGCCGTGATTGCAACATAGCCGCCGGCGCAAGCGTCGTGGCCGCCTTGATCGGCAACAACGTCATCATCCACAATGGTGCCCGCATCGGCCAGGACGGTTTCGGCTTCGCGCCTGGACCGCGCGGCATGCTGAAGATCGTGCAGATCGGTCGTGTCATCATCCAGGACAATGTCGAGATCGGTGCGAATACGACGATTGACCGTGGCGCGATGGACGACACGGTAATCGGCGAAGGCACAAAAATCGACAATCAGGTCCAGATTGCCCACAATGTCCATATCGGACGCCATTGCGGCATCGCTTCCGGAGCCGGTATCGCCGGTTCGACGAAGATCGGCAATGGGGTCTTGATCGGCGGCGCGTCCGGCATAAATGGGCACATTTCCATTGGCGACGGCGTTCAGATCGCAGCAATGAGTGGTGTCGTGGCGAATATCCCGCCCGGCCAGACCTATGGTGGAATACCGGCGCGGCCGATGAAAGTCTTTCTCCGTGAGATGGCGGAAAAAATGTCCCAGGTGGACGACAGGGCAAAACGCAGAGGAGAAAAAAACAATGACTGATGAGACCAAGCCGGAGCTCGGCGCGGCCGACATTCAGGAAATCATGAAGCTTTTGCCTCATCGCTATCCTTTTCTGCTCGTCGATAAGATCATCGATATCGACGGTGATAACTCGGCTATCGGCATCAAGAACGTGACAGCCAACGAGCCGCAGTTCCAGGGCCACTTTCCGGAACGTCCCATCATGCCGGGTGTTCTTCTGGTTGAGGCGATGGCACAGACCGCCGGCGCGATCTGTGCGCGCAAGGAAGGTGAAAGCGGCAATCTCGTCTACTTCATGACGATCGACAACGCTCGTTTCCGCAAGCCGGTCGTGCCGGGTGACCGGGTGGAATTCCATGTCGTCAAGCAGAAGCAGCGCGGCAATATCTGGAAGTTCCACTGTGACGCCAAGGTGGATGGTGTGCTTGTCGCCGAAGCTGACATCGGTGCCATGATTGTCCGTAAGGACGGCGAATGAGCACGATTGCAGCCAGCGCCCGCATTCATCCTATGGCGATCGTCGAGGATGGCGCTGTCATCGGTGAGAATGTTGTCGTCGGACCGTTCAGCCATGTCGGACCTCGCGTCGTGCTCAAGGACGGCGTTGAACTGGCGTCGCATGTCGTGGTGACCGGTAATACCGAAATCGGCAAGGGCTGCCGGATTTTCTCGATGGCGGTTATCGGCGGCGTTTCTCAAAGCCTGCATGAGGCCGGGGAAGATTCGACGCTGACCGTGGGCGACAACTGCGTCATGCGTGAAGGTGTGACGATGAATGCTGGTACGGTCGGCGGTGGCGGCAAGACCGTTGTCGGCGACAATTGCCTGTTTCTGGCCAACAGCCATGTGGCGCATGATTGCCAGCTCGGCAGCAACATCATCATGTCCAACAATGTGATGCTGGCCGGACATGTGCATGTGGCCGATCGCGCCATTCTTGGCGGCGGCTGCGCTGTGCACCAGTTTTCCCGCATCGGTCGCCAAGCCTTTATCGGCGGCCTTTCGGCGGTCAATTACGATGTCATTCCCTATGGCATGCTGAACGGCAATCCGGGCATTCTCGGCGGGTTGAACGTCGTCGGCATGGCGCGTGCCGGCATGGACAAGCAGACCATCCACCGCGTACGTCGCGCCTTCAAGGATATATTTGAAGGCGAGGGCAATGTCCGCGCAAATGCGGCTGCGGTTCGCGACGCCTATGTCGATTGCGCCGAGGCGATGGAAATCATCGATTTCATCACCGCCGACAGTGATCGTGCGATCTCCTCTCCCTTCCGCCGGAAGGGATGAGGCCCATGAGCGGCCCGTCTGATGGTCGCCTGGCCATTATTGCCGGCCGG
Organism: Neorhizobium sp. UBA7851; assembly: GCA_002500765.1. Classification (GTDB taxonomy): domain Bacteria; phylum Pseudomonadota; class Alphaproteobacteria; order Rhizobiales; family Rhizobiaceae; genus Neorhizobium. The sequence goes on along the minus strand of DLSX01000010.1, from coordinate 13,982 downwards.
GGGCTTCTGCCGCTTTATCTGGCCCAGGCTGCAAGGGCCGGTGGCGAAGATCCCTTCATCGTCGCCTTGATGGACGAGGCCGATCATCGTTTCGATGATTTCGAAACCATTTCCGTTGGTGTCGGAAATCTTGCCGCGATCGAAAAGGCCTTCCGTGAGTTGAAGATCGGCCGCGTCGTCATGTCCGGCGGTGTCGCCCGGCGGCCGGAATGGCGCGACATCCGGCCGACATTCAAGACCATTCTCAAGATGCCTTCCGTCGTGCGCACCTTGATGTCACGCGGTGACGACACGGTCCTGCAGATGGTGATCAAGCTTATCGAGGCCATGGGCTGCACGGTCATCGGCGCCCACGAGGTCGCTCCCGGCCTGCTTGCGCGACTGGGGCCACTGGGAAATGTGTCTCCGGACGGTGACGATCTGCGGGATATAGTGAGAGCGACCGAGGCCGCATTGGCGCTTGGCCGCCTGGATATCGGGCAGGGCGCCGTTTCCGTCGGTGGCCGCGTTGTCGCGATGGAGGGTGTCGAGGGCACCGATTCCATGCTTCAGCGGGTCGCCGATCTTCGCGGGGCAGGCAGGATTTCGGCGCGCCGGCGCGGTGTGCTGGTCAAGCTCTGCAAGCCGCAGCAGGATATGCGCGCCGATCTGCCGACGATCGGTCCATCGACGGTCGAGAATGCTGTAAGGGCCGGCCTTGCGGGGATTGCGGTGGAAGCGGGCAGGGCGCTCGTACTCGAGGAGCATGAGATGATCGCCGCAGCGGATGCCGCCGGCATTTTCGTTTGCGGCATCGAGCCGGCGCTTGAAAATGGAGGGCTTAAATGAGCCAGGTCCTGAAGGTTGCCGTCATCGCTGGCGAGGTATCGGGCGACCTGCTCGGTGGCGATCTGATCGCCGCCCTCAAACTCGCGCATGCCGGGCCGGTCGAACTGATCGGTGTCGGCGGCGATGCGCTGACTGCGCAAGGCCTGAACTCGCTTTTCGATTTTTCGGAATTGTCGATCATGGGCCTGACACAGGTCCTGTCGCGGCTGCCGAACCTGATCAGGCGGATCAACCAGACGGCAAATGCGATCATCGCCGCAAAGCCGGATGTACTTGTCATCATCGACAGCCCTGACTTCACCCATCGCGTGGCCAGGAAGGTGAGGGCTGCTCTGCCCCGTCTTCCGATCGTCAACTATGTCTGCCCGAGCGTGTGGGCATGGAAGGAATATCGGGCGAAGGCGATGCTGGCTTACGTGGATCGCGTTCTCGCCGTCCTGCCGTTCGAACCCGAGGCGATGAAGCGGCTGGGAGGACCGGAGACGATTTTTGTCGGCCATCGCCTGACCGATGATCCGGACCTTTTGAAGGTGAGAGGCCAGCGCTCGACCCGTCCCACAAAAAGCGCCGGAGAGAAAAAGACGATCCTGCTTCTGCCGGGCTCCAGGTCGGCGGAGATCAAAAGCCTTCTGCCTGTCTTCGGCGAGGCGGCGAAGGAGTTTGTGGAGCGTAACGGCGATACACGTTTCCTGCTGCCGACCGTGCCGCGTCGTGAGGCGATGGTTCGCGAGATGGCGGCGAAGCTTCCCGTGTCGGTGGAAGTCTCCTCTGGCGCCGAGGCGAAATGGAATGCCTTTGCCGAGGCTGATGCTGCGATGGCTGCATCAGGTACGGTCATTCTCGAACTGGGGCTTGCGAGCGTGCCGGTCGTTTCCGCCTACAAGACCGACTGGCTGATCAAGATTCTCGCCGGCAAGATCAAGATCTGGACGGGGGCATTACCCAATCTGATCGCGGACTATGCGGTCGTGCCGGAATATATCAATGAAGTGGTTCGGCCCGGCAGTCTCTGCCGCTGGTCGGAGCAGTTGTCGAGCGATACGTCACAACGCCGGGCAATGCTGGAAGGTTTCGATCTCGCATGGCAGCGGCTGCAGGTTCCGGTACCTCCCGGTGAAGCGGCCGCTGCGGCCGTGCTCGATCTGCTGAAGCGCTCCTAGTTATCTCTGCCATATCGCCAGACGCCCCTCGATGTGGCCCTTTGGGCTGATGCAGGCAATAAAAAACCCGGCCATTTCTGGTCGGGTTTTTGTTTGTCTCGATCTTTTCGAGCTTAGCGCTTGGAAACCGGAACGTAGTCGCGCTTGGCTTCGCCCGTGTAGAGCTGGCGCGGACGGCCGATGCGCTGCTGCGGATCTTCGATCATCTCGGCCCACTGGGCGATCCAGCCGACGGTGCGGGCGAGCGCGAAGAGCACGGTGAACATGGTCGTCGGGAAGCCCATCGCCTTCAGCGTGATGCCCGAATAGAAGTCGATGTTCGGATAGAGCTTCTTCTCGATGAAGTACTCGTCCGTCAGGGCGATCTTTTCGAGTTCCATGGCGACCTGCAGAAGCGGATCGTCCTTGTGGCCGAGTTCCGCCAGAACCTCATGCGTGGTCTTCTGCATGATCTTGGCGCGCGGGTCGTAGTTCTTGTAGACGCGGTGACCGAAGCCCATCAGACGGAACGGATCGTTCTTGTCCTTAGCGCGAGCGATATATTCCGGGATCTTGTCGACCGAACCGATTTCCTGAAGCATGTTGAGCGCTGCTTCGTTGGCACCACCGTGGGCGGGACCCCACAGGCAGGCGATGCCGGCGGCGATACAGGCAAACGGGTTGGCACCGGAAGAGCCGGCAAGACGAACCGTCGACGTCGAGGCGTTCTGCTCATGATCGGCATGCAGGATGAAGATGCGGTCCATGGCGCGGGCCAGAACCGGGTTCACCTTGTATTCCTCGCAAGGAACGGCAAAGCACATGCGCAGGAAGTTCGACGAATAGTCGAGATTGTTCTGCGGATACACGAAAGGCTGGCCGATATGGTACTTGTAGGCCATCGCCGCGATCGTCGGCATCTTGGCGATCATGCGCAGCGAGGCGACCATGCGTTGGTGCGGATCGGTGATGTCGGTCGAGTCGTGATAGAAGGCTGAGAGCGCGCCGACACAGCCGCACATCACGGCCATCGGATGCGCATCGCGGCGGAATCCGGTGAAGAAGCGGCTCATCTGCTCGTGAACCATGGTGTGGTTCGTCACGCGATGATCGAAGTCCTTCTTCTGCGCAGCTGTCGGCAGTTCGCCGTAAAGAAGCAGATAGCAGGTTTCGAGGAAATCGCCCTGTTCGGCGAGCTGCTCGATCGGGTAGCCGCGATGAAGAAGCACGCCTTCGTCGCCGTCGATATAGGTGATCTTCGATTCACACGAGGCGGTCGAGGTAAACCCCGGGTCGTATGTGAAGGCCCCGGTCTGCTTGTAGAGCGCGCCGATATCGATGACGTCAGGACCGATCGTGCCGGACTTGACCGACAGGTCGACCTTCTTGTCGCCGAGAGCGAGAGTTGCGCTGGTTTCCGTCATTCTGATCCTCCAACCGGTTGGCGGCATGACGCCTCAAAAGCGCCATAAGCATTAAGCGTTCCACGTTTAGCTATATGATCCTTTAGCAGATGCCAAGCTGTTCTGGCGGCAAATTGTGCAGCGCGGCACGATAATGGGCAGCAACATTAACCCCCGTGGCCAACCCATTGGTGCAATCGCAAAACCGGTTCCGATGGCAAGTCCCCATGCGTCAGGTTGACGCACGCAAAAAGAACGCTCAGGTTGTATTTTCCTGACGGGGCAGGCGGGCAAATGCGGTCGCGAAGTTTCGATAAGATGGATACCAAAACCTTGAGCCGGGGGCCGGATATCGCTGTCGGCGCTATCCCGTGTTGCCGAACCGACGAGAATGGATCCCCCGTCGAATTTGCCGGTGTCCGGCCGGCGAGGGCATGCAGGCCAAGTGCCTTTCGTCAGAGCCTGATTGCCGGATCGGTTCGCTTGCGCAGGTCTTTTTCGGCCTCGATCGAAGACGAAAACCGGCATGGTCACGGTTTCCTTCTGGTGCCGGTTGCCATGGGGCTGGGGTCGATATTCTGGTTTCTCAATCCTGTGGAGCCTTTGCTTTGGGCATCCAGCCCGATCTTTATAGTGCTGGCATTGGTGGCGTCGATCATCCGGCATGGCTGGCCGCGTGTTGTTCTCACATTCGCGTGTCTGATCTTCGCCGGCACGGTGCTTGCCGGGATAGAGAGCTGGCGGCGCTCGACGGTGATTCTTGATTCAGCCGTCACGACCGATGTCGAAGGGGTGGTCGAGCGCAGCGAGGCTGCAGGGACCGGACGTCTGCGTTATATCGTTGCCGTCCGGCAGACTGCAAATCCCACCCTGCGGCGTCCGCCACTGCGGGTCTCTTTGCTGGCAAGGGCGCAGCACGCGCCTTTTGAAAATGGAGCTGTCATTTCGGGCCGTGCGAGGCTCTCTCCGCCCTCGGGGCCGGCCCTGCCGGGATTGCACGACTTTTCGTTTTCGTCCTATTTCGACGGCATTGGCGCCGTTGGTTACTTCTATCGTGCCCCGCAACAGGCGGGTGGGCGTGAACCGGAGGGCGGCTGGTCGGAGCTTGCCCTGCGCCGGCTTTTCGAATTGCGCAGGCAGATCGGGGATCGCATCCGTCAGACAGCCCCAGGAGATGCGGGGGCCTTTGCTGCCGCGATCGTCACCGATGAGAGACGCGCGATCTCCAACGATACGGTCGAGGCCCTGCGGATATCCGGGCTCGCGCATATCGTTGCGATCTCCGGATTGAACATGGCGCTGGCCGCCGGAATTTTCTTCGTCGGTCTGCGCAGTGCCCTTGCGCTTGTTCCAGGTGTCGCGCAGGCATGGCCGGTCAAGAAGTTGGCAGCCGGCGGGGCGCTTGCCATGGTGACCTGCTATTATCTGATCTCTGGCTTCGGAGTATCCGCGCAACGCGCCTATATCATGATGGCCGTGATGCTGGTCGCCGTGCTGCTCGACAGGCCTTCGATAAGCTTGCGAAACGTCGCTCTATCCGCGTTGATCATCCTCGTCTGGACGCCCTCCGAAATCCTGGGGCCGAGTTTCCAGATGTCGTTTGCTGCAACAATCGCGCTGGTGGCCGGTTATGCCGCGTGGTCGAGGCGCGCCGATAGTTCAGACAATGAGCCGTCTCCGGTCTCTCACCCATTGGTGACATGGATTGCGTCCGGCTGGCGATTTGTCCTCGGCATCATCGCGACATCCCTGATCGGCAGCCTGGCGACAACCATGTTTTCCGTCGAACATTTCCACCGCATTGCGACATACGGGCTGGCCGCAAATCTTGCGGCCATGCCGATCATCAGCTTCCTGGTCATGCCGTCGGGCCTTGCCGCCATGCTGTTGATGCCTTTCGGCCTTGATGGGCCGTTCATCGGGATCATGGCCCAAAGCCTCGAATGGGTCATTGTGATTGCCAGGCATGTGGCGGGATGGGGAGGGGATGTTGTCGTTGGACAGCAGCATCCCTGGTTTCTGCCGCTCGGGGTCTTCGGATTTCTGCTGCTGACCTTGTCGCGAACGTGGATCAGGTATTCAGGCCTGCCGTTTCTGCTGGCCGCCATCATTCTGTTCTGGGTGAAGCCGGTGCAGCCCGCCGCAAGTATTCTCATCGCCGAGGACGGAAATCTTGTCGCTTATCGCAATGCCGACAGGGTCATCGTCAACAGAAAGCGGCCATCGGAGTTCATATTTAGGCAATGGCTGCATGCCAGACAGCTTCCAGATCCGTCAATGCCGAAAATGCTCGATGTCCCCGCCGCCGCGAAGCAGCCGGTCTCCTCGACGGAGCGATTGCCGCAATCGGCCCTTGCCGACGCCCAAAAGCTGATGCGGGGTGCCGGAGGCGATGTATTCTCCTGCCAGCCCAAGGCCTGGTGCGCATTCAGGTCACCGGACGGAGTTCTGATCGTTATCGTCGATGACGGCCGCTATGCGGGGGCTGCCTGCGACGTTGCCGGCCTCGTGATCGCGCCGCGTGCCCGCTTCGACAATTGCCGGTCCGGTGTTCCGATGCTGAATGGCACGAGCCTTCGCAAGACCGGTTCGATCGAAATAGATTTCTCCGCCTCCACGAAGGCTGAAGATTGGCACATCAGCACCGCAATCACCGACACTGTTCGGCCCTGGACACTTCATCGTCAATATGACTGGCGACGCGACGCCTATGATCCGGGCCTGCCACCATGGCTCGTCGCGCGGAAACCAGGCAGCCCTGCAGATAACCGGCCGGGCCCCGACAGTCCCTCACAATCCCCAACAGAGACCGCTGACGATATCCGCGTCAGTGATAGCGGCGAATAAGGCCGACCAGTTTACCCTGTACCTTCACCCGATCAGGCGGGAAGATACGGGTCTCATAGGCCGGATTTGCCGCTTCGAGTGCGATCGACCCACCCTTGCGGCGGAAGCGCTTGAGTGTCGCTTCTTCATCATCGACAAGGGCGACGACGATGTCGCCCGGATTGGCCGTGTTGCCGTTGCGGATGATCACGGTATCGCCATCGAGAATTCCGGCCTCGATCATCGAGTCGCCCTTGACCTCCAGCGCATAGTGTTCGCCGGAACCCAGCATCTCTACGGGAACGGAAATATCATGAGTGTTGTTCTGGATCGCGGAAATCGGCACGCCGGCTGCGATTCGCCCCATGACCGGCACGCTTGCCGAAGCGCTGTCATTGGCGGAGACCGGCGGAGCGGCAGGTGTGGCCGGTTTCTTGCCCAGGCTTCCTTCGATGACGCTCGGCGAAAAGCCGCGTTTCGGCTGCAGCGTCGGGACATAGGCTTCCGGAAGCTTGATGACTTCCAGGGCGCGAGCCCTGTTGGGAAGGCGACGAATGAACCCCCGTTCCTCCAGCGCCGTGATCAGTCGGTGGATACCCGACTTCGACGCGAGATCGAGTGCATCCTTCATTTCGTCGAAAGAGGGAGGCACGCCCGACTCCTTCATACGTTCGTGAATGAACAGAAGCAGTTCCTGTTGCTTGCGGGTCAGCATGGGTGGCGCACCTTCAGATTTGAAACAAATGCAGAACGGACACTATATGTTCCATATGTGTTCCGCAAGTCCTTAAATTTTCGTGACATCATGATCAGTTTCTTAGATATCGAATGACGTTCTGGGTCGGAATCTACTTGCGCTCTTCAGCGGTCTGCCCAATCTACGCCAAGCGGATCTGAAGTCTGGGGGACATGCGTGACTGCTAGGAAAATCGATCATCTCGTTCTGCCTGTCGGGAATCTGGCCAGGGCACGCGAGCGGTTGTCGTTATTGGGATTTACCGTCGCGCCGGATGGGCAGCATCCATTCGGCACGGAAAACGCCTGCGTCTTCCTCGAAGACGGAACTTATCTTGAGCCTCTCGCGGTTTCAGACAGGCGTAAGGCCGGTGCTGCGGCCAAACGGGGCAATGTCTTTCTCGAACGTGATTTGGCCTATCGCGGCCGCCGCGGCCGTGAGGGACTTTCTGCCGTTGTCGTTTCCAGTGACGATGCGGCGGGCGATGACGAACATTACAAGGCTGCCGGCATCTCCGGCGGCGAGCCGTTGGAGTTCGGTCGAACCCTCAGGTCGCCGGATGGTGACGAGGTCGAGGCGCGGTTCCGGCTGGCTTTCGCGTCGATGGAGAATGCGCCTGATTTCTTTGCTTTCGCGTGTCAGCGGCTGGTGTCCTTTCCGCAGAAGCTCGATGGTTTGCGTAGCCATGCCAATGCGGTTTCCGGCTTGAAGGAGATCATTTTGGCGAGCAATGATCCTCGAGCTTCGTCGCCCTTTCTTGAAGGTTTGTTGAGGGTGTCGGGCGAGGAGATCGACGGCGGACTTGCTTTTCAAGCGGATGCCTTGCGCCTGCGTGTTCTCAGGAACGAGCAGATTGAGCATGAGTTCGGTCCTTCGGGCGCGGCTGTGGGCGAAGGGCTCGTCGGCCAGGCGGTGATCTTCCGCACGCTTGATCTGGCCGTGACAGAAATCATCCTTGCTGCTAATGACGTCGCATTCATTCGCCGGGATGGCCGCGTTCTCGTGTCGCCGTCGTCCGGCCAAGGCGTTTTGTTCGGCTTCGAGGAATAGAAAATGGCAGTTTCCCCCAATTCAGCAGTGTCTGTCGGCGAAGGCGACAAGAAGGTCGTGTTCTGCAATATGGATCGGCTTTCGCTGATTGCGGGACCTTGTCAGATGGAAAGCCGCGACCATGCCTTCATGATCGCCGGCACGTTGAACGAACTCTGCGGCAAGCTCGGCATTGGGCTGGTCTACAAGTCTTCCTACGACAAGGCCAACCGCACGTCGATTTCCGGCAAGCGCGGCATCGGGCTTGAAAATGCGATGGAAATCTTCGCCGACCTGAAGAAGGAATTCGGCTTTCCGGTCCTGACCGACATTCATACGGAAGAGCAGTGCGCACTCGTCGCGCCGACTGTCGATGTCCTGCAGATCCCGGCCTTTCTGTCGCGCCAGACGGACCTGCTTGTCGCAGCCGCCAAGACCGGCCGTGCGATCAACGTCAAGAAGGGCCAGTTCCTGGCGCCCTGGGACATGAAGAATGTTCAGGCCAAGCTGATCGAAAGCGGCAATCCGAACGTGATGCTGTGTGAACGCGGCGCATCTTTCGGTTATAATACGCTCGTCTCCGACATGCGCTCGCTGCCGATCATGGCGTCTCTCGGCTCACCCGTCGTCTTTGATGCCACGCATTCGGTGCAGCAGCCGGGCGGGCAGGGCGGTTCGACCGGTGGCCAGCGCGAATTCGTCGAAACGCTGGCGCGTGCGGCGGTTGCCGTCGGAATTGCCGGCCTGTTCGTCGAAACCCATGAGGATCCCGACAATGCCCCGTCGGACGGTCCCAACATGGTGCATCTGAAAGACATGCCGCGGCTTCTGGAAAAGCTGATGGCTTTCGATGCGGTAGCCAAGGCTGCCTGAACTTCAAGAAGCGCTTGAGCGTTGTCAAAGCGCAGAAAGCGCCTGCACTGTAATTGGCGTGTCATTGAACGTGATACATTTTCAATGACTGCATGGACTTAACTCTGAGGAGAGACCCTTGACTGCTATTACCGATATTATCGCTCGCGAAATCCTCGATAGCCGCGGCAACCCGACCGTCGAAGTCGACGTCTATCTGGAAGACGGTTCGATGGGCCGCGCTGCCGTTCCGTCGGGCGCCTCGACCGGTGCCCACGAAGCTGTCGAGCTGCGCGATGGCGGCAAGCGCTTTGGCGGCAAGGGCGTGGAAAAGGCCGTTGAGGCGGTCAACACGGAAATCTTCGACGCCATCGGCGGTTTCGATGCCGAAAGCCAGATCCATATCGACAAGACGCTGATCGCGCTTGACGGTACGCCGAACAAGTCGCGCCTCGGCGCAAACGCCATTCTCGGCGTGTCGCTGGCCGTTGCCAAGGCTGCTGCCGAATCGGCCGGCTTGCCGCTTTACCGTTACGTTGGTGGCGCGGCTGCCCACATCCTGCCGGTTCCGATGATGAACATCATCAACGGCGGCGCGCATGCCGACAACCCGATCGATTTCCAGGAATTCATGATCATGCCGGTCGGCGCCGAAACGCTGAAGGATTCGGTACGGATCGGTGCGGAAATCTTCCATGTCCTGAAGAAGGAACTGGCTTCCCAGGGTCACAACACCAACGTTGGTGACGAAGGTGGTTTCGCTCCGGGCCTGAAGAGCGCGCCGGAAGCCCTCGACTTCATCATGAAGTCCGTCGAAAAGGCAGGCTACAAGCCGGGCGACGACGTGTTCCTTGGCCTCGATTGCGCATCGACCGAGTTCTTCAAGAACGGCAAGTACGAGATGGAAGGCGAGGGCCGCACGCTCGAGCCGGAAGCCATGGCCGATTATCTGGCGGAACTCGCTGCCAAGTACCCGATCATCTCGATCGAAGACGGTATGGCTGAAGACGATTGGGAAGGCTGGAAGTACCTGACCGACAAGATCGGCAAGAAGGTTCAGCTGGTCGGCGACGACCTGTTCGTCACCAACTCCGCACGTCTGCGCGACGGTATCAAGATGGGCGTTGCCAACTCCATCCTGGTCAAGGTCAACCAGATCGGTTCGCTGACGGAAACGCTCGATGCCGTCGAGACCGCGCACAAGGCTGCTTACACCGCCGTCATGTCGCACCGCTCGGGTGAAACGGAAGACTCGACGATTGCCGATCTTGCCGTCGCCACCAATTGCGGACAGATCAAGACCGGTTCGCTGTCGCGCTCCGACCGCCTGGCCAAATACAACCAGCTGATCCGCATCGAGGAAATGCTCGGCCCGCAGGCTGCCTACGCCGGCCGCTCCATTCTCAAGGGCTAAGGCATGGTCGGCGGAGCCGATGAAACGATCCTGTTGGTCGTTTCGAATGACGTGCGCCCTGAGCTAAAGCAAGGGCTGGTCATTGCTCCTGATGACTGAACAAAATTCGAAAAGAAAGCCCGCGTCCATGACGCGGGCTTTTTCATATCCGCATGCTGCATCGCGGCGCAGGAAACGAAAGATTAAGCAAGTTCTGCGATTTTGAGTGACTACCCCTCAAGGGCGGGTGACCGCTCCCTCAGTGTAAGCTCAAGGCGTAAGAACAGGCATGTGGACAAGACATCACAAGCAACGAAAGTTTGGCCGTTTCATCCTGCCTGCAATCACTGTCGCCTTTCTTTCCTATTTCGGTTATCATTCGATCCATGGTGATCTCGGCCTTATCGCGACCGAGGAATTCGAAAGGCAGCGCGTGGCGCGCAGCAGCGAGCTCGCGGCGCTCACCGCAAAGCGTGAGGCGTTGGAGCGTCAGGTCCATCTGATGAGTGATGGCTCGCTCGACAAAGACATGCTTGATGAAATTGCGCGTTATCAACTAAATGTCTCCCGCGCCGACGAAATAGTCATATTTAACAATTATTTCTGAGTTAACCAAATTTCGGTTAACGTGTATTTTTGCAATTAATTTCAGCGGCTTATCTAGAATAAGAGCCATGCAAATATGTCATTGCTGGGGCGCGCATTCTTCCCTATGTTAGGTGCAGAAACCCGAGTGGGTCGCGGCGTGCCTGTCTTCGCCTCGATGCCGCTCTTTCAATGCAGCACATAGGGAGGGATCGATGGCGCAAACCAAATCCGCGTCTGCATCCGGCCGCAAGCCAGCGGCAAAATCTGCCAGCAAAACAGCCTCGAAGGAATTCACCGGCAAGAACACGCCGGAATTCGGCAAAGACGACGATCTGCATGCGTATCGCGAGATGCTGCTGATCCGTCGCTTTGAAGAAAAGGCCGGCCAGCTCTATGGCATGGGCTTCATCGGCGGTTTCTGTCATCTCTATATCGGCCAGGAAGCTGTCGTCGTCGGCATGCAGATGGCACAGCAGGAAGGTGACCAGGTCATCACCGCCTATCGTGACCATGGTCACATGCTGGCAGCCGGCATGAGCGCGCGTGGCGTCATGGCCGAGCTTACCGGTCGTCGCGGCGGCTTGTCGAAGGGCAAGGGCGGCTCGATGCACATGTTCTCCAAGGAGAAGCATTTCTACGGCGGCCACGGAATCGTCGGTGCGCAGGTGTCGCTCGGCACCGGTCTCGCCTTCGCCAATTCCTACCGTAACAATGACAGCGTCTCGGTTGCCTATTTCGGCGACGGCGCTGCCAACCAGGGTCAGGTCTACGAGAGCTTCAATATGGCCGCTCTCTGGAAACTGCCGATCATCTATATCGTCGAGAACAACCGCTACGCCATGGGCACCTCGACCGCCCGTGCAACCGCTCAGTCGAACTATTCGATGCGTGGTGTCGGCTTCGGCATTCCGGGCGTCCAGGTGGACGGCATGGATGTGCGTGCCGTCAAGGCTGCCGCCGACGAGGCGCTCGCCCATTGCCGTTCCGGCAAGGGTCCTATCATTCTCGAGATGCTGACCTACCGTTACCGTGGTCACTCCATGTCCGACCCGGCAAAGTACCGCTCCAAGGAAGAAGTGCAGAAGATGCGCTCGGAGCAGGATCCGATCGAACAGGTTCGTGCGCGTCTGCTCGAAAAGGGCTGGGCAAGCGAGGACGAGCTGAAGGCGATCGACAAGGATATCCGCGATATCGTCACCGATAGCGCCGACTTCGCCCAGAACGATCCGGAGCCGGATGCATCCGAGCTCTACACCGATATCCTGCTCTAAGCGCGGGGAGGAAAGAACCTATGCCTATCGATATCCTGATGCCTGCGCTTTCTCCGACGATGGAGGAAGGCACGCTTTCCAAATGGCTCAAGAAGGAAGGCGACACCGTCAAGTCCGGCGATGTCATTGCCGAGATCGAGACCGACAAGGCGACCATGGAAGTGGAAGCCGTCGATGAAGGCGTGATCGGCAAGCTGCTGGTCGAAGCCGGCACCGAAAACGTCAAGGTCAACACCAAGATCGCGGTCCTGCTCGGCGAAGGCGAAAGTGCCGACGCGATTTCCGCTGATGCGCCGAAGGCAGATGCCGATACCCCGGCTGCGACTTCCGACGCCGCCGGCGGCAAGGCCCGCGAAGCTTCCGAGGAAACGCCGACGGCCGCCAAGGTTCCGGCGCAGCCGAAGATTGACGTCGCTGCCGATCCGGATATTCCGGCCGGTACCGAAATGGTCTCCACGACGGTTCGCGAAGCTCTGCGCGACGCTATGGCCGAAGAAATGCGCCGCGATGGCGACGTGTTCGTCATGGGTGAAGAAGTCGCCGAATATCAGGGCGCCTACAAGATCACCCAGGGACTTCTTCAGGAATTCGGCGCTCGCCGCGTCATCGACACCCCGATCACCGAACACGGCTTTGCCGGCGTCGGCGTCGGCGCTGCCATGGCTGGCCTGAAACCGATCGTGGAGTTCATGACCTTCAACTTCGCCATGCAGGCGATTGACCAGATCATCAACTCTGCCGCCAAGACGCTCTACATGTCCGGCGGCCAGATGGGCGCTCCGATCGTGTTCCGCGGCCCCAACGGTGCTGCTGCCCGCGTTGGCGCGCAGCACAGCCAGGACTACGCTTCGTGGTACAGCCAGATCCCGGGCCTCAAGGTCGTCATGCCGTACACAGCTGCCGACGCCAAGGGTCTCTTGAAGGCTGCGATCCGCGATCCGAACCCGGTCGTCTTCCTCGAAAACGAAATCCTCTACGGTCAGCACTTCGACGTGCCGAAGCTGGATGACTTCGTTCTGCCGATCGGCAAGGCGCGCATCCACCGCAAGGGCAATGACGCAACGATCGTCTCCTTCGGCATCGGCATGACCTACGCCACCAAGGCGGTTGCCGAGCTTGAAAAGGAAGGCATCGATGTCGAACTGATCGACCTTCGTACGATCCGTCCGATGGACCTGCCGACCGTCATCGAGAGCGTCAAGAAGACCGGCCGCCTCGTCACCGTCGAGGAAGGTTATCCGCAGAACTCGGTCGGCGCCGAAATCGCCACCCGCGTCATGCAGCAGGCCTTCGACTATCTCGATGCACCGGTTCTGACGATTGCCGGCAAGGACGTTCCGATGCCCTATGCCGCGAACCTCGAAAAGCTGGCTCTGCCGACTGTCGGTGAAGTCGTCGAGGCGGTCAAAACCGTCTGCTACAAGTAAGGGAAGGGTGATAGGATGCCTATCAACATCACCATGCCAGCCCTTTCTCCGACCATGGAAGAGGGCAACCTCGCTAAGTGGCTGGTCAAGGAAGGCGACAAGGTCAAGTCCGGCGACGTGATCGCCGAGATCGAAACCGACAAGGCGACGATGGAAGTCGAAGCCGTCGATGAGGGCGAAGTCCTCGAAATCCTGGTGGCCGAGGGCTCCGAGGGCGTGAAGGTCAATACGCCNNGCGACGATGGAAGTCGAAGCCGTGGACGAGGGCGTAATCGCCAAGATCGTCGTTCCGGCCGGTACCGAAGCGGTCAAGGTCAACGCGCTCATCGCCATCATCGCCGAGGAAGGCGAAGATGTGGCGGCCGCTGCTGCCGGTGCGGGTTCCGCGCCGAAGGCGGAGGCCAAGGCGGAAGCTGCTCCGGCAGCAAAGACCGCTGAAGCTCCGAAGGCCGCCGCTCCTGTCACCGACGCTGCTCCGGCACCGTCGACG